>NZ_CP024201.1:319318-638636 GCF_002749615.1 Caulobacter mirabilis | reverse complement strand
TGTTCAGACGCTTGTTGTTCCAGAAGGCGGTCGTCGCGGCCGAGGTGATCGTGATGCCGCGTTCCTGCTCCTGCTCCATCCAGTCCATGGTCGCGGCGCCGTCGTGGACTTCGCCGATCTTATGGGACTTGCCGGTGTAGTAGAGGATCCGTTCCGTCGTCGTCGTCTTGCCCGCATCGATGTGGGCCATGATTCCGAAGTTACGGTAGTCTTCGATCTTGTGGGTACGGGGCATGGGATCGCCTATCGGCCTGTATAAGGTAAGCGCGGGCGGTTTTTTCGAACCGCCCGCGCCCTGAAGGTTTTGGGCTGGTGGTTACCAGCGGTAGTGCGAGAAGGCCCGGTTGGCTTCGGCCATCTTGTGCGTGTCTTCGCGCTTCTTCACCGCGGTGCCGCGGTTGTTCGAAGCGTCCAGCAGCTCAGCGGCCAGCTTCTCGGTCATGGTGTTCTCGCCGCGCTTGCGGGCTGCGGTCACCAGCCAACGGATGGCCAGGGCGCGACGGCGGTCCGGACGGACTTCCACCGGCACCTGGTAGGTGGCGCCGCCGACGCGGCGCGACCGGACTTCGATCGCCGGGGCGACGTTGTCCAGGGCGGCATGGAAGGTTTCCAGCGGACCTTGGTCCTTGCGCTTGGCTTCCAGGATGTCGAAGGCGCCGTAGATGATGTTCTCAGCGACGGCTTTCTTACCTTCGTACATCACGTAGTTCATGAACTTCGTGACGACCAGGTCACCGAACTTGGGATCCGGCAGGACTTGGCGTTTCTCGGCGCGACGGCGACGGGACATATCAGCTCTTCCTTACTTCGGACGCTTGGCGCCGTACTTCGAACGGCGCTGCTTGCGGTCTTTGACGCCTTGCGTGTCAAGGACGCCGCGAAGGATGTGGTAGCGAACGCCCGGAAGGTCCTTCACGCGGCCGCCGCGGATGAGCACCACCGAGTGCTCCTGCAGGTTGTGGCCTTCGCCGGGGATGTAGCACACGGCTTCGATGCCGGTGGTCAGACGGACCTTGGCGACCTTACGCAGAGCCGAGTTCGGCTTCTTCGGGGTCGTCGTGTACACGCGGGTGCAAACGCCGCGACGTTGCGGGCAGCCCTTCAGGGCGGGCACCTTGTTCCGAGCCGGCTTGTCTTGCCGCGGCTTGCGGATCAGCTGGTTGACTGTAGGCATGTATCTCTTTTGCTCGTGGAGGCGTGTGCCTTTCGGCCGAAGCGCCTCGGGGGTCCGATTTGACGTGTCTTTCTAGGCATTTCCGAAGGCCCATCCGAACGCGAAAACTCGCCGGAACGCGATCCTTCTGCGTTCCGACGGGCCTGATCGCCCAGGAAGGGACTTCAGCTTCATCGGAGCCAGGCGCAAACCCGGCCCCGAAAGAGGCGCGCTAGATACTCGCGGAGGCGTGGAAGGTCAAGGGTTTGGAAAGGGTTACCCGCATCTTGCCCGGTTCGGGGTTCGACCGCCCTTTCCACGCGTGACGACTCTGCGACGACTCGCCCTCGACTCCGGACAGACTCGGGTCAGTCGAAGATGTCGAACAGGTCGAAGCCCTTCTTCCGCTTCTTGTAGTGGTAGTCGTCGTCGTACCGGTGGCGCTTCTCGCGGTCGTCATAGGGATGGCTGCGCTTCCAGCCGTCCGGATCCTTGCGGAAGCTGTCGACCTCGCGCTCGAACCGTTGGCGGTCCTGGCTCTGGTGCGTGGCTTCCTCGCGGCCGGAGCCGATGATCTTCTCGAGTTCGCCGCGATCGAGCCAGACCCCGCGGCAGCTGGGACACATGTCGAGCTCGACGCCCCCGCGGGCGACGGCTTGCATGGAGGTGTTGCAGTTCGGGCAGAGCAGAAGCGGCATTGATGGTCCTGTGGTATGTTTCCCCTGTCTGCATTTAGGAACTCGCCGGATTGGCGCCAGCCCCCGGATGAACGAACCTTGGTCACGTTTTCGCCGCCCCGGCGCGAAAACCTGACCTGGGCGCAGAAGGGGGAGGTCCGGATTGCCTGCCGTCAGCCGCGATCGCCTCAAGAAGTCCGGCATCTGGGCGTCGTCGCTCGCGGTTCACGTCCTGGTCCTGATCCTCATGGGCCTGCACGCGCCGACGGTGCGGAAGATGGCCAACGAGAGCATCCCGCCCCCGCTCGACGTCGAAATCTATGAGCTTCCGCCGCCTCCGCCCCCCAAACTGCGCGAATTGAAGGCGGTCAGCCCGCCCGAAACCGTCCCGATCCCGCCGCAGCCGCGCGCGACGCCCGAGAAGCCCGAGCCGCAGCCCGCGCCGATCCCCAAGCCCGAGCCGGCGAAGGAGCCCGTCCGAGAGACGCCGCCCACGCCCCCGGCGCCCCCCAAGCCCAAGAAGGAGGAACCGCGCGAGCCGGCCCCCGCGCCGTCGCCGGTGAAGCCGCGCGAGGTGGCCAAGGACGCCCCGCCCGCGCCGATCGCGCCGCTGCCGATGGCCCCGGTCGCCAAGCCGGCGGCTCCGGCCGGTCCGGGCGCGCCCGGGAAAAGCGGCGGCGGCTCGCCGATGCCGGACTTCGGGGTCAAGCCGGGCGGCGATCTGCGCGACGCCCTGCGGCGCTCGTCGGTGGGCTGCGCCAACGACGAGGCGGTCGGCCTGAATCGGCGCGAGCGCGAGGGCTGCAAGGATCGTCTCGGCACGGGGGCCAAGGACGCCGAGTTCATCCAACCCCCGATGAGCCGCGCCAAGCGCGAGGCGTTCGACGCCACCGCCGCCCGGAAAGCGCGGGACCGGGCCTGGAAGGAGACGCCGATGCCGATCGGCATCGATCCCAAGGCCAACGCCGGCGGCGGCCAGCCCTCGGGCCTCGACAAACCCTGATCACGGCGGGCCGAAGAAACGAAAACGGCCCGGGATCGCTCCCGGGCCGTCTCGTCTAGTCGCAGGCCGCTGGGGCTCAGCCTTCCGGCTGGGCCTCGGCGGTTTCCAGGGCGATCTCGACCGGCAGCGGCTCCATCGCCTCTTCGCGAGCGGCCGACAGGGCCTCGTCGCGCTTGGTGGCGATGCGCTGCAGGCCGCGCAGGTAGGAGCCCGTACCGGCCGGGATCAGGCGGCCGACGATGACGTTCTCCTTGAGGCCTTCCAGGGTGTCGATCTTGCCGTGGACCGAGGCGTCGGTGAGGACGCGGGTGGTCTCCTGGAACGACGCCGCCGAGATGAAGCTGCGGGTCTGCAGCGACGCCTTGGTGATGCCGAGCAGGACCGGCTGGGTGATCGCCGGACGGCCCTTGCGGGCTTCCGCCTTGGCGTTCTCGTAGTCGACCTCGGTCTTGTCGAGGTGATCGCCCTTGATCAGACCGGTGTCGCCGGGCTCGAGGATCTCGACCTTCTGCAGCATCTGACGAACGATCGTCTCGATGTGCTTGTCGTTGATCGGCACGCCCTGCAGTCGGTAGACCTCCTGGATCTCGTCGACGAGGAAGTTGGCCAGGGCTTCGACGCCCAGGATGCGCAGGATGTCATGCGGATCCGGGTTGCCGTCGATGATGTACTCGCCCTTGTGGATCACGTCGCCGTCGTGGACCGCGATGTGCTTGCCCTTCGGGATCAGGAACTCGACCGCCTCGCCGCCGTCTTCCGGCGTGATCTTGATGCGGCGCTTGTTCTTGTAGTCCCGACCGAACTCGACCCGGCCGTCCATCTCGGCGATGACCGCGCAGTCCTTCGGACGACGCGCTTCGAACAGCTCCGCCACCCGCGGCAGACCGCCGGTGATGTCGCGCGTCTTGGCGCCTTCCGTGGGGATCCGGGCGATGACCTCGCCGGCCTTGACCTCGTCGCCGTCCGACACCGACAGAATGGCGCCGACCGGCAGCAGGTAGCGGGCTTCACCGCCGCTCGCCAGACGCTTGTAGGCGCCGCTGTCGTCGAGCACGGCCATGGCCGGACGCAGATCCGAACCGCGGGCCGAGGCGCGCCAGTCCGAGATGACCCGGTTGGCGATGCCGGTGGCTTCGTCGACTTCCTCGCGGACCGAGAAGCCGTCCACCAGGTCCTCGGCGCGGATGCGGCCGGGGACTTCGGTGATGATCGGCGTGGTGTAGGGGTCCCACTCGGCCAGACGATCGCCGCGCTTCACCTTGGCGCCGTCCTTCACCCGCAGGCGGGCGCCGTACGGCGGCTTGTAGGATTCGCGATCCTTGCCATCGACCTGGACGGTGATGGTGGTGTTCCGGCTCATGACGATCAGGGCGCCGTCGGCGCCTTGCACCGTCGGGCCGACCACGCGGGCGACGCCTTCGTTGCTGCTTTCGAAGAACGACTGCTCGGCCACCTGCGCCGTACCGCCGATGTGGAAGGTCCGCATCGTCAGCTGGGTGCCGGGCTCGCCGATCGACTGGGCGGCGATGACGCCGACGGCCTCGCCGATGTTCACCGGCGTGCCGCGAGCCAGGTCGCGGCCGTAGCAGGCGCCGCAGACGCCGGCCTTGGCTTCACAGGTCAGGACCGAGCGGACCTTCACCGACTGGACGGCGGCCTTCTCGATCAGGTCGACCTGGTCTTCCGTCAGGTAGGTGTCGGCCGGCACGATGACGTCGCCGCTGATCGGATCCTTGATGTCCTCGGCCGAGAAGCGGCCCAGGACGCGCAGACCCAGCGAGACCAGCACGTCGCCGCCTTCGACCACGGCGCGCAGGGTGATCCCGCGCGTGGTGCCGCAGTCTTCCTCGGTGATGATGCTGTCCTGCGCGACGTCCACCAGACGACGGGTCAGGTAACCCGAGTTGGCGGTCTTCAGCGCGGTGTCGGCCAGACCCTTACGGGCGCCGTGGGTGGAGTTGAAGTACTCCTGAACGGTCAGGCCTTCCTTGAAGTTCGAGACGATCGGGGTCTCGATGATCTCGCCGGACGGCTTGGCCATCAGGCCGCGCATCCCGCCGAGCTGCTTCATCTGAGCCTGCGAACCGCGGGCGCCCGAGTGGGCCATCATGTAGATGGCGTTGATCTCGCGCTCGCGGCCGTTGGCGTCCTTATGCTTCGTCTGAAGCTCGGCCATCATCTCGTCGGCGACCCGGTCGGTCGCCTTCGCCCAGGCGTCGACGACCTTGTTGTACTTCTCACCCTTGGTGATCAGGCCGTCGGCGTACTGCTGCTCGTATTCCTCGGCCAGCTTGCGGGTCTCGTCGACGATGCCCTGCTTGCGCTCCGGAATGATGATGTCGTCCTTGCCGAAGGAGATGCCGGCCTTGGCCGCTTCCTTGAAGCCCAGGCCCATCAGCTGGTCGGCGAAGATGACCGTCGCCTTCTGGCCGCAGTGCCGGTAGACGATGTCGATCAGGTTGCCGATTTCCTTCTTGGTCAGCGCCTTCTCGACCAGGCGGTGGCCGATCTGGGTGTGACGCGGCAGCAGGGCGGCGATCTTCATCCGGCCCGGCGTCGTGTCGATCACCTTGCGGACGACTTCGCCGTCGGCGTTCATCTCGCTGAAGCGAGCCTTGATCTTGCTGTGCAGCGTGACCACGCCGGCGTCCAGCGCCATCTCGATCTCGCCCAGATCGCCGAAGACCTTGCCTTCGCCCGGCTCGTTCTCACGCGATTGCGAGAGGTAGTAGAGGCCCAGGACGATGTCCTGCGACGGCACGATGATCGGACGGCCGTTGGCGGGGCTGAGGATGTTGTTGGTCGACATCATCAGCACGCGCGCTTCCAGCTGGGCCTCGAGGCTCAGCGGGACGTGCACGGCCATCTGGTCGCCGTCGAAGTCGGCGTTGAACGCGGCGCAGACCAGCGGGTGCAGCTGGATGGCCTTGCCCTCGATCAGCTTCGGCTCGAACGCCTGGATGCCCAGGCGGTGGAGCGTCGGGGCGCGGTTGAGCAGGACGGGGTGTTCGCGGATGACCTCTTCGAGGACGTCCCACACCGCCGGCTGCTCGCGCTCGACCATGCGCTTAGACTGCTTGACGGTGCCCGACAGGCCCTTGGCGTCCAGACGCGCGTAGATGAACGGCTTGAACAGCTCCAGCGCCATCTTCTTCGGCAGGCCGCACTCGTGCAGCTTCAGCTCCGGACCGACGACGATGACCGAACGGCCCGAGTAGTCGACGCGCTTGCCGAGCAGGTTCTGACGGAAGCGGCCCTGCTTGCCCTTCAGCATGTCGGCGAGCGACTTCAGCGGACGCTTGTTGGCGCCGGTGATGACCCGGCCGCGGCGGCCGTTGTCGAACAGGGCGTCGACGGCTTCCTGCAGCATCCGCTTTTCGTTGCGGATGATGATGTCCGGCGCGCGCAGCTCGATCAGGCGCTTCAGGCGGTTGTTGCGGTTGATGACCCGGCGGTACAGGTCGTTCAGGTCCGAGGTCGCGAAGCGGCCGCCGTCCAGCGGCACCAGCGGGCGCAGCTCGGGCGGGATCACGGGGACGACCGTCAGGATCATCCACTCCGGCTTGTTGCCGGATTCCATGAAGGCCTCGATGATCTTCAGGCGCTTGGACGCCTTCTTCATCTTCATCTCGGACGGGTTGCCGGCCAGCTCCTCGCGGAGACGGTCGGCTTCCTTCTCGAGTTCGATGGCCTTGAGCAGGTTGAAGACCGCCTCGGCGCCGATCTCGGCGGTGAAGCTGTCGTCGCCGAACTCGTCCTGGAAGCGCAGGTACTCGTCTTCCGACAGCAGCTGGTGCTGCTTCAGCGGGGTCAGGCCCGGCTCGGTGACGATGTAGTGCTCGAAGTACAGGACCCGCTCGATGTCCTTCAGCGGCATGTCGAGCATCAGGGCGATGCGCGACGGCAGCGACTTCAGGAACCAGATGTGGGCGACCGGCGAGGCCAGTTCGATGTGGCCCATGCGCTCGCGGCGCACGCGCGCCAGCGTCACCTCGACGCCGCACTTCTCGCAGATGATGCCCTTGTACTTCATCCGCTTGTACTTGCCGCACAGGCACTCGTAGTCCTTGGTCGGACCGAAGATGCGCGCGCAGAACAGGCCGTCACGCTCGGGCTTGAACGTGCGGTAGTTGATCGTCTCCGGCTTCTTGATCTCGCCGAAGGACCACGAGCGGATCTTTTCGGGCGACGCCAGGGCGATGCGGATGCGGTCGAAGGTCGGAGCGGCCTGGACCGGGTTGAAGATGTTCAGGACTTCCTGGTTCATCTTTTTTCCTTCTGCGGGATGACCCGCGAAAATTCTGAGTGGAGAGGGCGATCAGGCCCCCTCCCCCGCCGGGCGGGAGAGGGGGCGGGTTCCGATCAGCTGTTCTCCAGCTCCACGTTCAGGCCCAGCGAGCGCATTTCCTTGACCAGCACGTTGAAGCTTTCCGGGATACCCGCTTCGAACGTGTCGTCGCCGCGCACGATGGACTCGTAGACCTTGGTCCGGCCGGCCACGTCGTCCGACTTCACCGTCAGCATTTCCTGCAGGGTGTAGGCGGCGCCGTAGGCTTCCAGGGCCCAGACCTCCATTTCCCCGAAGCGCTGACCACCGAACTGGGCCTTACCACCCAGCGGCTGCTGCGTGACGAGGCTGTACGGGCCGATCGAACGGGCGTGGATCTTGTCGTCGACCAGGTGGTGCAGCTTCAGCATGTAGATGTAGCCGACCGTGACCGGACGCTTGAACTGCTCGCCCGTCTGGCCGTCGAACAGGATCGACTGACCCGAGCGGGCGAGGCCCGCCGACTCCAGGTGATCCTCGATGTCGGCGATGTGGGCGCCGTCGAAGACCGGGGTCGCGAAAGGCACGCCCTTGGACAGGTTGCGGGCCAGTTCGACCAGCTCGCCTTCGTCCTCCGGCAGCTCCTCGTCGGGGCCGTAGATCTCGCGCAGGCGCTTGGTCAGCTCGGCCTTCTGACCGCCGTGCTGCCAGGCTTCCAGCAGGTTGGCGATCTGCTTGCCGAGACCGGCCGCGGCCCAGCCCAGGTGCGTCTCGAAGATCTGACCGACGTTCATGCGCGAGGGCACGCCCAGCGGGTTCAGCACGACGTCGACGGCGGTGCCGTCTTCCAGGTGCGGCATGTCCTCGATCGGCAGGATCTTGGAGATGACGCCCTTGTTGCCGTGACGGCCGGCCATCTTGTCGCCCGGCTGAAGCTTGCGCTTCACGGCCACGAAGACCTTGACCATCTTCATGACGCCCGGGGGCAGTTCGTCGCCGCGCTGCAGCTTGTCGACCTTGTCCTCGAAGCGACGGTCGAGACGCTTGCGGGCCTCGTCGAACTGACGGCGCAGGGCTTCCAGTTCGCCCATGGCCTTCTCGTCGTCGAGGGCGATCTGCCACCACAGGCCCGGCGCGATCTCTTCGAGCTTCTCGACGGTGACTTCGCCGCGGCTCAGGCCCTTGGGACCGGAGACGGCGGTCTTGCCGACGATCAGCTCGCGCAGGCGCGCGGTCATGTTGCGGTTCAGGATCGCGAACTCGTCGTCGCGGTCCTTGCCCAGGCGTTCGATCTCGGCGCGCTCGATGGCCAGGGCGCGCTCGTCCTTGTCGACGCCGTGGCGGTTGAACACGCGCACTTCGACGATGGTGCCGGCCACGCCGGGCGGCAGACGGAGCGAGGTGTCGCGGACGTCCGAAGCCTTCTCGCCGAAGATGGCGCGCAGCAGCTTCTCTTCCGGCGTCATCGGGGACTCGCCCTTGGGCGTGACCTTGCCGACCAGGATGTCGCCCGGCATGACCTCGGCGCCGATCGCCACGATGCCCGCTTCGTCGAGGTTGCGCAGGGCTTCCTCGCCGACGTTCGGGATGTCGCGGGTGATCTCTTCCGGCCCGAGCTTGGTGTCGCGGGCCATGACTTCGAATTCCTCGATGTGGATCGAGGTGAAGACGTCGTCGCGCACGATACGCTCGGAGATCAGGATCGAGTCTTCGAAGTTGTAGCCGTTCCAGGGCATGAACGCGACGAGCGCGTTGCGGCCCAGGGCCAGTTCGCCCAGGTCGGTCGACGGACCGTCGGCGACGATGTCGCCGGCCTGGATCTTGTCGCCCACGCGGACCAGCGGACGCTGGTTGATGCAGGTGTTCTGGTTGGAACGCTGGAACTTCGACAGGCGGTAGATGTCGACGCCCGGCTTGGTCGGATCGGTCTCGTTGGTGGCGCGGATGACGATACGCGTACCGTCGATCTGCTCGACCACGCCCTCGCGACGGGCCACCACCACGGCGCCCGAGTCACGAGCCACGACGTCTTCCATGCCGGTGCCGACCAGCGGCGCGTCCGACTGGACGAGCGGCACGGCCTGACGCTGCATGTTCGAGCCCATCAGCGCGCGGTTGGCGTCGTCGTTCTCGAGGAACGGGATCAGCGCCGCGGCGACCGAGACGACCTGCTTGGGCGAGACGTCCATCAGGTCGACCTGTTCCTTCTGGAGCAGGCCGGGTTCGCCGTTGACGCGGCCCGGGACCAGGTCGTCGGCGATCACGCCGTCGGCCATCGGGATGTTGGCCTGGGCGATCACGTGCTTCGGCTCTTCCATGGCCGACATGTAGATCACTTCGTCGACCGGCTTGCCGTCGACCACGCGACGGTACGGGCTTTCGATGAAGCCGTACTTGTTCACGCGGGCGTGGGTGGCCAGCGAGTTGATCAGGCCGATGTTCGGACCTTCCGGCGTCTCGATCGGGCAGATCCGGCCGTAGTGGGTCGGGTGCACGTCGCGGACTTCGAAGCCTGCGCGCTCGCGGGTCAGACCGCCCGGGCCAAGCGCCGAGAGACGGCGCTTGTGGGTGATTTCCGACAGCGGGTTGGTCTGGTCCATGAACTGCGACAGCTGCGAGGAGCCGAAGAATTCACGAACGGCGGCCGCCGCGGGCTTCGCGTTGATCAGGTCGTGCGGCATGACCGTGTCGATGTCGACCGAGCTCATGCGTTCCTTGATCGCGCGCTCCATGCGGAGCAGGCCGACACGGTACTGGTTCTCGAGCAGCTCGCCGACCGAACGGACGCGGCGGTTGCCGAGGTTGTCGATGTCGTCGATTTCGCCGCGGCCGTCGCGCAGGCCCACCAGGACCTTCAGGACTTCCAGGACGTCTTCCTTGCGCAGGACACGGACCTCGTCCGAGACGTCCAGCTCCAGGCGCATGTTCATCTTCACGCGGCCGACCGACGACAGGTCGTAGCGCTCCTGGTCGAAGAACAGCGACTTGAACATCGCTTCGGCGGCTTCGACGGTCGGCGGCTCGCCCGGACGCATGACGCGATAGATGTCGAACAGCGCGTCTTCACGCAGGCTGTTCTTGTCCACGCGCAGGGTGTTGCGCATGTAGGCGCCGACGGTGACGTGGTCGATGTCGAGCACGTCGATGCTGGCGAAGCCCTTCTCTTCCAGGGCCGCGATCACGGCCGCGTCCAGCTCGTCGCCGGCCTCGGCGTAGATCTCGCCGGTTTCCGGGTTCACTTCGTCGCGGGCCAGGTAGCGGCCGGTCAGGGCCTCCGGTCCGAGCAGCAGGGTCTTCAGACCGCCGTCGGCCAGCTTCTTGGCGGCGCGGGCGCTGATCTTCTGACCGGCCGGAGCGACTTCCTCGCCGCTGTCGGCGTCGATCAGGGCGAACTCCGGCTTCACGCCGCGCCAGCGCTCGGGCTTGTACGGGGTGGCCCAGCCGCCGTCACGCTTCTCGAACGGAACGACGTCGTAGAAGGTGGTCAGGATCTCTTCGCCGTCCATGCCCAGGGCATAGAGGAAGGTCGTGGCCGGCAGCTTCCGGCGACGGTCGATACGGACGTAGACGATGTCCTTGGCGTCGAACTCGAAGTCGAGCCAGCTGCCGCGGTACGGGATCACGCGGGCGGCGAACAGCAGCTTGCCCGAGCTGTGGGTCTTGCCCTTGTCGTGGTCGAAGAAGACGCCCGGCGAGCGGTGCATCTGGGACACGATCACGCGCTCGGTCCCGTTGACGATGAAGGTGCCCTTGTCCGTCATGAGCGGGATATCGCCCATGTAGACGTCCTGCTCCTTGATGTCCTTGACCGACTTGGCGCCGGTTTCCTCTTCCATCTCGAAGACGATGAGGCGGAGCTTGACCTTCAGCGGCGCGGCATAGGTCATGTCGCGCTGGATGCATTCCTCGACGTCGTACTTCGGCTCCTCGAACTCGTAGGAGACGTACTCGAGCACGGCGCGCTCGTTGAAGTCCTTGATCGGGAACACCGACTTGAAGACCGCCTCGATGCCCTCGTCCCGACGTTCCGAGACGCGAACCTCGCGCTGCAGGAACTGTTCGTAGGAGGAGCGCTGAACCTCGATGAGGTTCGGCATCTGCACAGCTTCGGGGATGCGGCCGAACGACTTCCGGATCCGCTTCTTGCCGGTGAAGGATTGCGCCATGTTTTTCCCTGCGTGCGCGGACGGACTCCGCGCGTCAAAGTGTCTTGTCGCGTCCACCCTCGACTCTTCCGGACGGGCCGGAAGCGGACGCAAGACCTTGCCCCTGGCGTGTCAGGGGCGCCCCTTCGCACCGGTCGGAGGGCATTGACCGGGCCTTCGGGCACGCGCGCGAAAATTCGCGTCTCAATTGATCGGAATTTCCGCGAGGCAGCGGATATAGGCGAAAGCCGTGGATAAGGGAAGAGGTCGCGCTTGACTTTCTTGCGGCGCAAAGCCGCGCAAGGGGCGGCCGACCGCCGCACGCTCGAACGCCGGTCTTCCGAAAGCGGAGCGTCGAGGGTTGCTGCTGCACCGCACCGTGGGTCTTATGCCGCGCGTCCACGTCTCGCGTTCCCCGGGGGTCCTCATCTTGTTCAAACGTTCCGCGTCCGCGCTCGTTCTCGCCTGGCTGCTCGCCGCGCCCGCCGTCGCCCAGCCGAGCCCCGGGCCGCAGCCGCTGCCGATGCCGCCCGCCATCCCCCAGGCGCAGGACGCCCCCTACCCCGGCACGCTGAAACTGACCGTCGACGCCACCGACCTGGACCGCCGCATCTTCCGCGTGAAACAGACCATCCCCGTCGAGAAGGCCGGCCCGCTCACCCTGCTCTATCCGGAATGGCTGCCGGGCAAGCACGCCCCGCGCGGCGAGCTGGAGAAGGTCTCCGGCCTGAAGATCACCGCCGGCGGCAAGACCTTGCCCTGGACCCGCGACGTCGTCCGGGTGTTCGCCTACCACGTCGACGTGCCGCAGGGCGCCAAGGAGATCCAGGTCGAGTTCGAGTTCCTGTCGGCGACCGCTCCGGACCAGGGCCGGGTCGTCGTCACGCAGGAGATGCTGAACCTGCAATGGAACTCGACCGCCT
Organism: Caulobacter mirabilis; assembly: GCF_002749615.1. Classification (GTDB taxonomy): domain Bacteria; phylum Pseudomonadota; class Alphaproteobacteria; order Caulobacterales; family Caulobacteraceae; genus Caulobacter; species Caulobacter mirabilis. The sequence goes on along the minus strand of NZ_CP024201.1, from coordinate 626,468 downwards.
TCTATCCGGCGGGCTGGTACACGCGGCAGATCCCGATCGAGGCGACGGTGGTCCTGCCCGAAGGCTGGAAGTTCGGCGTCGCCCTGGACGTCGCCTCGCAGAACGGCTCGACCACGACCTTCAAGCCGGTCAGCTTCGAGACCCTGGCCGACTCCCCGATGTTCGCCGGCAAGTACTATCGCCAGGTCGACCTCGATCCGGGCGGCCGCAGCCCGGTGAAGCTGAACGTCGTCGCCGACCGCGCCGACCTGCTGGAGATGACCGACGAGCAGGTCCAGAAGCACCGCAACCTGGTGGTCCAGGCCGACCGGCTGTTCGGCGCCCGCCATTTCGACCGCTACGACTTCCTGCTGTCGCTGACCGACCGCATGGGCGGGATCGGTCTGGAGCATCACCGCTCGTCCGAGAACGGCGTCGAGCCGGAGTATTTCACCGACTGGGGCCGGATGGCCTCGGAGCGGGACCTGCTGCCGCACGAATACACCCACAGCTGGAACGGCAAGTTCCGTCGCGGGGCGGACGCCTGGACGCCGGACTACGCCACCCCGATGCGCAACAGCCTGCTCTGGGTCTACGAAGGCCAGACGCAGTACTGGGGCTACATGCTGTCGGCCCGGTCCGGCCTGTGGACCAAGGACGAGGCGCTCGGCGCCCTGGCCGGCGTCGCCGCCACCTACGACTACCGCGTCGGGCGCGAATGGCGGGACACTTTCGACACCACCAACGACCCGGTCATCAGCGCCCGCAAGCCGAAGGGCTGGCTCAGCTGGCAGCGCAACGAGGACTACTATTCCGAGGGGCTGCTGGTCTGGCTGGACGTCGACACCCTGATCCGCGAGCGCACCGGCGGGAAGAAGTCGCTGGACGACTTCGCCAAGGCCTTCTTCGGCATCAAGGACGGCGCCTGGACCGTGGAGACGTATCAAGTCGAGGACGTGGTCGCGGCGCTGAACAGCGTCACCCCCTATGACTGGGCCGGTTTCCTGAAGGCCCGGCTGGCCAGCGCCGACAAGGCTCCGCTCGACGGTTTCACGCGCGGCGGCTACCGGCTCGTCTTCAAGGACACGCCGAACGGCTACCTGAAGGGCGCCGACGCCCTCTCAAAACGCACGGATCTGACCTATTCGATCGGCCTGGCGCTGAACGCGACCGGGACCATCACCGGCGTCCAGTGGGAGGGCCCGGCGTTCAAGGCGGGCCTGACGGTCAGCAATCAGATCATCTCCGTCAACGGCGAGGCCTACAGCGGCGAACGCATCCGCGACGCCGTCAAGGCGACCAAGGGCGGCGCGCCGCTGGAGCTGATCGTGAAGGCGGGCGAGAAGTTCAAGGTCGTGAAGATCGACTGGACCGGCGGCCTCCGCTACCCGCACCTCGAACGCGTCGCCGGAACCCCGGACCGCCTGGGCGACATCCTGACGCCACGGGGGAAGTAGGCCTCTTAGGGTCCTCCCCTCTGGGGGAGGTGGCTCGCCGCTGGCGAGACGGAGGGGGTCCGCGGTCGCACAACCCCCTCAGTCGGCTCCGCCGATAGCTCCCCCAGAGGGGAGCATCCACGCTACGCAAACGAAAACGGCCTCCGAGGTTTCCCTCGGAGGCCGCGATCGTAGATAGCGTCAGAGCTGACGCCGACCAGATTACTTGATCTGGACGGTGGCGCCGGCTTCTTCGAGCTTCTTCTTGATCTCTTCGGCTTGCTGCTTGGAGACGTTCTCGACGACGTTCTGCGGAGCGCCTTCGACCAGGTCCTTGGCTTCCTTCAGGCCGAGGTCCGGACGGACGCCGCGGACTTCCTTGATCACGTTGATCTTCTTGTCGCCGCCGGCGGTCAGAACAACGGTGAACTCGGTTTGCTCTTCGGCGGCTTCGGCCGGAGCAGCGGCGGCGCCGCCGGCGACGGCGACGGCGACCGGAGCGGCGGCCGAGACGCCCCACTTTTCTTCGAGCAGCTTGGACAGCTCAGCGGCTTCCAGCACGGTCAGCGAGGACAGGTCCTCAACGATCTTTTCGAGCTTCGACATGGTGTCAGTTTCCTTGGAGGATTTGGATTTGAGCGGAGATGACCGGGCTTACGCCGCTTCTTTGGCGCCGTAGGCGCTGAAGACGCGGGCCAGCTGAGCGGCCGGAGCCTGCACGACGCCCGCGACCTTGGTCGCCGGAGCCTGCAGAAGGCCGATGAGCTTGCCACGGAGTTCGTCCAGCGACGGCAGCGTGGCGAGAGCCTTCACAGCGTTCTGGTCGAGGACTTCCTCGCCCATGAAGCCGCCAACGAGGGTGAACTTGTCGTTCTCCTTGGCGAACTGGGCGGCGACCTTGGCGGCGGAGACGGGATCCGGCGCATAGGCGATGGCGACCGGACCGGTGAACAGGGCGTCGCCCTTCTCACCGAGCGAGCCGGCCAGAGCCTTCTGAGCCAGGGTGTTCTTCACCACCTTGATCGCCGCGCCTTCCTTACGAAGGCGCAGACGGAGGTCGGTCATTTCCGCAACGGTCAGACCCATGTAGTGGGTCACGACCACAGCGCCGGCATCGGCGAAGACGCCCTTGAGCGTCTCGATCGATTCCGCTTTTTCAGCGCGGTTCATTGCGGTCTCCTAGATCACGACGCCCGGACCATCCGGACGCCGAAAGCATGCCGCCCGCATGCGGGATCGCTCCCGAAGGCGGGTGACGGTAGACCTGTCCCAAGGAAAGTTTCGGCCGCGTCCGTAGCTAGAGACGGATCGGCGGCGTCTTCATTTCCCCGTCTCCCTACGCTGAAGGGGGGCTCCCCTTCGGTTACGACTCCGGTGACCCCGGCGTCGCGTAGCTCTCGGACAGGATCCTCAACCGGCGAACCGGTCGTGGAAGAGCGCGCCTATAGAGGAAGGCCATCGAAAACTCAAGCGGCCAGCACGTCCCGCGCCAGGGATTGGTGCGCGCCCACGCCGGCCATGACCCCGTCCGCCGAGGCGAAGGTGGCGTTGTGCATCGGCCGCGCCGCGTCGCCGGCGGCGTAGACGCCCGGGACGCTGGTCAGCTTCTGGGCGTCGGTGACGATGAAGGGGCCCATCATGCCGTCCTCGAAGACGCAGCCGAGCTGGGCCGCCAACGGGCTGGCCATCTCCACGCGCGGCGCGGCGAACAGGGCTTCGACGGCGGCGACCCGGCCGTCGGCGAGACGCAGCCCCTCCAGCGCCGTCCCCTGCCCCACCAGCTCGACCACGGGCGTGCGTTCGATCGTCACGCCCCGCGCCGCCAGCAGGGCGGCCTGCTCGGGATCGGGTTCGTGGACGCCGTTGGTGAACAGGGTGGTGACGCCCCAGTCGGGCAGCAGCATGGCCTGATGGGCGCTCATCGGCGTGGAGGCCAGGACGCCGATCGGCCGGTCGCGCACCTCGTAACCGTGGCAGTAGGGACAATGCAGGACGCTGACGCCCCACCGCTCCGCCAGCCCGGGCAGGTTCGGCAGGATGTCGCGGACGCCGGTGGCCAGCACCACCCGCCGCGCCCGGACCTGGCGCCCGCTCCACAGGCCCAGCTCGAAGCCGTTCAACTCGCCCGAGGCCGAGACGACCTGGTCCTGCAGCATCTCGACGGTCGGATAGGCGGCCACCTGGCGGGCGGCCTCGCGCTGGATCGCACGGGGCGGCTTGCCGTCCTGGCCCATGAAGCCGTGGCTGGCCTCGGCGAAGCGGTTGCGGGGCTCGCCCATGTCGACGACCAGCACCCGGCGACGGGCGCGGCCCAGCTGCATCGCGGCGGACAGGCCGGCGAAGTTTCCGCCGACGACGACGGCGTCATACTGAAGGACGGGGCTCATGCGGGATCTCCGGGATGGATGAAGTCGGACAGGTTCCGCCCGTCGAAGCGGGCGCGCAGATCGGCCAGCGTCACCCGGCGCATTCGCTCCAGGACCAGGCGCTCGGCCTCGCGGAAGACGTCGTGCAGCTCGCTGTTGACCGCCCGTTCCACGAGGCACTGCGGATTGTCGGACGGCTCGGCCAGGGCGACGATCGGCTCGTCCAGCGCCTGCTGCACGTCGGCGAGCGTGATCTGGTCGAGCGGCTTGGCCAGGACCCAGCCGCCGCCGTGGCCGCGACTGGACGACAGGATTCCCGCTTCACGGAGGCCGGCGAAGCTGCGGCGGATCACGACGGGATTGCCGTCGGCCCAGCGCGCCATACGCTCGGAGGTCATCGGATCTTCGGGGCGCTCGGCCATGTGCATCAGCACATGCAGCGCGACGGAAAGGCGGCCGCTGCGTCTCATGTAACTTTATTTATGACGAATTGGGGCGAGCGCAAGAGCCGGCCCACGGAAATTCGCCGAGGCCCGGAACGCGAAACGGGCGGGCCCTTGCGAGCCCGCCCGTCCACGGTAGTTCGGGACTGGTCCGATCGCTTAGGAAGCGACCGAGCCGGTGTCGACCTGGAAGCCCGGGCCCATCGTCGAGGACAGGGCGATGCGCTTCACGTAGGTGCCCTTGGCGCCCGACGGCTTGGCCTTGTTCAGGGCGTCGACCAGGGCGCGGACGTTGGCCAGCAGAGCTTCCTCGGTGAACGAGGCCTTGCCGATGCCGGCGTGAACGATGCCGGCCTTCTCGACGCGGAACTCGATGGCGCCGCCCTTGGCGTCCTTCACGGCTTGACCGACGTTCGGGGTCACGGTGCCGACGCGCGGGTTCGGCATCAGGCCGCGCGGGCCGAGCACCTTACCCAGACGGCCGACGAGGGCCATCATGTCCGGCGTCGCGATGACGCGGTCGAAGTCCATGAAGCCGCCCTGGATGCGCTCGACCAGGTCTTCGGCGCCGACGACTTCGGCGCCGGCGGCCTTGGCTTCCTCGGCCTTGGCGTCCTTAGCGATGACGGCGACGCGGACGTCGCGGCCGGTGCCCGACGGCAGCGACACGACGCCACGGACCTGCTGGTCGGCGTGGCGCGGGTCGACGCCCAGGTTCACGGCGATCTCGATCGACTCGTCGAACTTGGCCTTGGCGTTCGCCTTGACCAGCTTCACGGCGGCTTCGACCGAATGGACGGCGTCACGGTCGCCGGTCCAGGCCTGGATGCGCTTGGGTTGCTTGGCCATGGTCTTAGGCCTCCACGATCTTGAGGCCCATCGAACGGGCGGAGCCCTCGATGATGCGGGCGGCGGCGTCAACGTCGTTGGCGTTGAGGTCCTTCATCTTCTTCTCAGCGATCTCGATCAGCTGAGCGCGGGTGATCTGGCCGGCCGACTCGCGGCCCGGCTTGTTCGAGCCCGACTTCAGGTTCAACGCCTGCTTGATGAAGTGCGTCGCCGGCGGGGTCTTGGTGACGAAGGTGAACGACTTGTCCTGGTAGACCGTGATCACGGTCGGCAGGGGCGTACCCTTCGTTTCCTTTTCGGTGCGGGCGTTGAACTCCTTGCAGAAGCCCATGATGTTGACGCCGCGCTGACCCAGCGCCGGGCCGATCGGCGGCGACGGGGTGGCGGAGCCCGCGGGCACCTGCAGTTTGATGTAGCCCAGAATCTTCTTGGCCATCTCTGTCTCCGTTAAGCGGCGCTACTTAAAGCGCCTATGCGGCCGTGGTGCGGGCAGACCCCTCCCACGGATTTAGCCCCCGGCGAGCCGAGGAAGCGGCGGCGTTTAGCAGAGAAGGCCGCGGCGGACAACCGCCGCACGTCATCCCGCGTCAAACGAAAAGGGCGCGGAGTGATCCGCGCCCTTTCCAGAGAGAGATCGGTGAAGACGGTCTTACGCGACCTTCTCGACCTGATTGTATTCCAGCTCGACCGGGGTCGCGCGGCCGAAGATCGACACGGCGACGTGCAGGCGCTCGCGGGCCTCGTCGACCTGCTCGACCGTGCCGTTGAAGCTGGCGAACGGACCGTCGGTGACGCGCACCTGCTCGCCGATCTCGTAGGTGACCGTCGACTTCGGACGCTCGACGCTCTCTTCGATGGCGCCGACGATGCGCTGGACTTCCTTTTCGGAGACCGGGATCGGCTTGGAGCCCGAGCCGAGGAAGCCGGTGACCTTCGGGGTGTTCTTGATGAGGTGATAGGCCTCGTCCGAGAGGTCCATCTTCACCAGGACGTAGCCCGGGAAGAACTTGCGCTCGGAGTTGATCTTGCGCCCGCGGCGGATCTCGACGACGTCCTCGGTCGGAACCAGGATTTCGGAGAAGGAGTCTTCCAGGCCCTGGGCCTTGGCCTGCTCACGGATGTGCTCGGCCACCTTCTTCTCGAAATTCGAGTAGGCGTGGACGATGTACCACTTGTGGCGCGGGTTCGACGCGGGGCGGGTTTCGGCTTCGGTCGTCATAGGCTTTATCCGGCGGTCGAGAACTTCAGCAGCTGGCCGACGACGAAGGACAGGAAGGTGTCCACGCCGAAGAAGAACAGCGCCGCGATCACGACCATGATGAAGACCATCACCGAAGTGATCCAGGTCTCCTTGCGGCTGGTCCAGGTGATCTTACGGCCCTCGGCCCGGACCTCCTGAGCGAATTGGATCGGGTTGAACGGCTTCTTCGGCGTGTCCTCGGACGTCGAGGAGGGCGGCCCGCCAGACGTGGCGACGGCGGCGGCGCTCTTGGCGGCGCGCTGCTTCATCGCAGCGAGGTTGCCCGTTTTCTTGGCCATCGGACGGGTCTGAAGCTCTTTCAACAGGTCGGTGCGCGACCATCGCGCACCGTACATAGGTCGAACTTGGCAGGAGTGGAGGGACTCGAACCCCCGGCCCTCGGTTTTGGAGACCGATGCTCTACCAGCTGAGCTACACTCCTAGACTTCGGCCCTCGCGGACGTCTGTCGCCGGAAACCGAACAGCGAACCGTTGGCGGAGATGCCCGCCGGCGCAGTCTGTCGATCACCGGAAGCGCGCCGTTTAGCAGGGACCCGTCGTCGCGGCAAGCAGCCCGACGCCGATCCTCGTCAGGTTTTGCGGCCCTCCCTGCAGGCGGGGCCGCGAGGGGCGACGCCGCTGTTGCAATCGACTCGCAACAAGGATACGCCCTCCCGCAATGCGACGGGCGCGTCGCCCTCGGGGAGCCAGCATCCCTGAACGCCGTCCGAGACTTCCTCGCGTTGACATACTCGCGCCCGCCATCACATGGAGTACGCGGCGGGCCCTCGTTCGGGTCTTCAAGGAAATCAACGGAATGACGTCAGCTGCGGTCCAGGACGCGCCGGTCAAGGCGAGCCCCTTCTTCGAGGAGAAGGTGCTGTGGGTGAAACACTGGACGGACCGCCTGTTCAGCTTCGGCCTGTCACGGCCCGAGAGCTTCCGCTTCCGTTCGGGCGAGTTCGTGATGATCGGCCTGCCCGGCGAGGACGGCGGCAAGCCGGTGCTGCGCGCCTATTCGATCGCCTCGCCGTCCTGGGCGGAGGAGCTGGAGTTCTTCTCGATCAAGGTCGAGGACGGCCCCCTGACCAGCCGCCTGCAGAAGATCCAGCCGGGCGACACCGTGCTGCTCGGCAAGAAGCCGACCGGCACCCTAGTGCTGGACGCGCTGAAGGGCGGCAAGCGCCTGTTCCTGATCGGCACCGGCACCGGTCTGGCCCCCTGGCTGTCGGTCGCCCGCGATCCGGAAGCCTTCAGCCGCTTCGAGAAGGTCATCGTCTGCCACGGCGTGCGCGAAGTCGACGAACTGGCCTATCGCGACTTCTACACAGCCGACATCCATGATGATCCGCTGGTCGGCGACGAGGCCAAGGCCCAGCTGTCCTACTATCCGACCGTCACGCGGCAGCCGTTCGAACGCCAGGGCCGGTTCACCGACCTGATCAACTCCGGCCGGCTGTTCCGCGATCTCGGCCTGGACGGGGAAAAGTTCAACGCCGACGAGGATCGGATCATGCTCTGCGGCAGCATGGACTTCATCAAGGACATGGGCGCGCTGATCGAGAGCCATGGCCTGATCGAGGGTTCCAACGCCGAACCGGGCGACTATGTCCTCGAACGCGCCTTCGTCGGCTGACGCCGATCGGACGCTGAAGGGCCTGAGCGTCGAAAAGGCGCGGGCCCGGATGCTGGCGCGGGCGGTCGCCCTGTCCGCCGAAACCGCCCCGCTGAGCGACGCCGACGGCCGGGTGCTGGCGGAGTCGGTGACGGCCGTGCGCGACCAGCCGCCGTTCGCGGCTTCGGCCATGGACGGCTGGGCCGTCCGTCGCGGCGACCTCGGGTCCGACGGCGCCGTGTTGAGCATCGTCGGCGAGAGCGCGGCCGGACGCGGCTACGACGCCGTGCTTAGAGCCGGCGAGACCGTCCGCATCTTCACCGGCGCGCCCGCGCCCGACGGCTCCGATCTGATCGTCATCCAGGAAGAGGCCGAGCGCGACGGCGACACGCTGCGCGTAGGCCCGGCTGGCCGGAGTTCGCATCTGCGTCCTAGAGGCGGGGACTTCCGCGCCGGCGACGTGCTGCTCGAGGCCGGGACGCGCCTGGATCCCTGGCGGCTGTCGCTGGCCGCCGCCGCGGGTCGCGCGACCCTGGCCGTCGCCCGGCGCCCCAAGGTCGCCGTCCTGGCCACCGGCGAGGAACTGGCGGCGCCCGGCGGCGAGGCCGGCCCCTATCAGATCTACGAATCCGGCTCCGCCGCCCTGCTGCCGATGCTGGCGCGCTGGGGCGCCGCCCCGACGCGACTGGCCCCGGCCGGCGACGACATCGACGCCATCGTCGCGGCGGTCCGCAATGTCGAGGCTGAGGTCATCGTCACGGTCGGCGGCGCCTCGGTCGGCGACTACGACCTGGTCAAGCCGGCGATGGCCCAGCTGGGCCTGGCGCTGGATGTCGAGACCGTCAACGTCCGCCCGGGCAAGCCGACCTGGTTCGGACGGCTGGCGGACGGGCGGCTTGTGCTGGGCCTGCCCGGCAACCCGGCCTCGGCCTTCGTCTGCGCCGAGCTGTTCCTGAAGCCGCTGGTCCTGGCCCTGCAGGGCGCGGCCGCGCCGCATCGCCTGTCGACCGCCCGCCTGGCCGCGCCGCTGCCCGCCAACGGGCCGCGGGAACACTGGATGCGCGCCCGCACGACGGCCGAAGGCGTCGTCCCCTTCCCCGACCAGGACAGCTCGCTGGTCACCGTCTTCGCCGCGGCGGATTGCCTCTTGCGCCGACTGCCTGGCGCGGAGGCGGCCGAGGTCGGCGACACGGTGGATGTGCTGCCGCTGGAGCGCGGTTAGCTCTCGCTCTCCTCCCCTTCGGGGGAGAGGTTCATGCGGCGGGAGAGGCTATGCGATCTACTTCCGCCTCAGCGTCAGGACCCGCCGCCCTGCCGTCGCGGCCGTCAGCGTCAGGCGCTGACCCGCGAGGTCGCCGATGTCGAGCGGTTCGCCCTCGACCGCCATCTCCACGCCGTTGGGGAACTGCAGCGTCGGGATATAGACGTCGGTCGGCCCTGCGATGGCCGGGTCGGCGTCCCAGGCCAGCCGGAACGTCCCCGCCATCCGATCGAAGGCGACCTCGACCAGCCGCCCTTGGACCGCCCGCGCATAGGGGCGGCAGAAGCCGGCCGTCCCTCGTCCGCCGTCGTTTCCGCCGACCTCCTGGTCCGCCGAATAGATCGACAGATCCTCCTGGTTCCAGCGGTCGCCGATCCGCAGGTCGTTGCGGTTGCTGGCGGTGTAGTTCCACTGCGTCGAGTGCAGCTGCAGCTGGTCCATGGCGTCGTACATCGCCGACAGGGCCGCCTCGTGCTTGGCCCAGACCCCGTCCCGCTCGCCGCGCGCCCAGGCGGCGTAGGCCTCGCCGCCGTCGAGGTCGTAGGGCGTGCCGAACTCGCCGACCAGCGCCGGCGCGCCGGCGTCGAACGCCTCCGCCTCCCGCTTGATATGACCCAGCTGACGGGCATATCGCGCCGCCGTCTCCGCCGGATCGGTCTTGGCGTCGTAGTCCTTGGTGTGCAGCAGGCGCACATCGTACCAATGGCTGGCGTTCACGGTCCGCTCGGGCAGCTGCAACGGGAAGCCCCGTTTGGCGAAGGCGGCGTAGGGGTCCATCTCGGCGAACACCGCCCAGTCCGGATTGTGCGCCCGGATCGTGTCAGCCATGCGCTGGAAGAACGGCCCATAGCCGTCCTCGGACAGCGACAGCTCGTGCCCGCCGAAATGGGTGAAGAGGTCCTCGCGCAGATGCCGCTCGAACGGATCCTCGCCGATCCAGACGCGGACGCCGCCGGGGTTCATCGTCCGCTCGCCGACCACCTCGCCGCCCTTGATCACCGGCGCCGTCACCGCCCGGCCCGCGAGCATGGCCAGCTGGTCGCCGGGCGACAGCGCCGGGCCGTCCTGCGGCAACAGTCGGTTGGCTTCGGTCTTGCGCAGGTGGCGATAGCTCAGCCCCGTCCCGAACCAGCCGAAGCCCGGCTCGTTCAGGGTGTCGAAGCCGATCACGTTGGGCAGATCCTTCACACGGCGCGCCACGGCGTCCATGGCCCCAAGGTATCGTCCCTGCAGGAAGTCCTGGACGTTCCGCCCCTCGATCTCGAAGTCGGGCGTGAAGAAGCGGCCGCCCCAGAACAGGCTCCACATCACGCCGTTGGCGGGCAGGCGGTAGTTGCTGCTCCAGACCATCTGCGGATAGGCGGTCTGGCGGCGTTCGCCCGAGCCGTAGTCATAGGCGTTCTGCATCACCAGAGCCGCCTCGGCGGCGTGGAACCGCCGGAAATCCAGGCCGACAGCCTCGAAGGTCCAGCCGGGCGCGCCGTCGCCGCCGCTCATCCGGGCCCAGACGTCCTGGTGGAAGTCGATGAAGACCTGCAGGCCATGCTCGCCCGCCTTGGCGGCCACCTGGACCAGGTAGTCGAGATACTCCTCGTCATAGCGGCCCGGCCCGGCGTGCTCGACCGCCTCCCAGGTGGTCAGGAGCCGCAGCACGTTGAAGCCCCAGCCGGCGATGCGGGCCAGGTGATCATCCGCCTCGTTCAGCGGGAACGGCCGCCCGACGAAGGAGACCGTCCGGTGATCGGAGAAGTCCGACGGAACCTCGGTGCCGCCGCCCGGCCAGGGCACCTTGGTATCCCCGCCGAGATTGACGCCGCGCAGGATCACCTGCCGGCCATGACGATCGAGGAACAGCGGGCCGTGAACGCGGATGTCGGGCTGGGTCATGCCGGCAGCCTAGCGTTTAGCCACATCTTCACAAACCCATGGTTCATCAAGGCATGGCTCAGCCCGTCCCCGCGCCCGCCGCCCTGAAGCTGGACGCCTTCGTCCGGCAGTATCGGAGCACGGTCCTGGTGCGGTTCCTGCTGACCCTGGGCCTCACCGTCATGTTGGCGACGGTCGCCCCGCTCGGCTATGCGCTGTTCTTCGGGCTGACGCATCTGGCGCTCTATGGCCTGTTCTACGGGGTGGTCGAGGCAGCGGCCCGTGGTCCGGGCGCCGCCGCCGCCCGGCTGGAAGCCTTGACCTGGCGGACCGCCCTGGTCACCGCCCTGCTGACGCTTCACGTCTGCTGGATTGCGCTGCAGGTGCGCGCCGCGGCGGACAGCCCAGTGATCCGCATGGAGGCCGGACTGGCCATCATCGGCATGCTGATGTTCGTGGCCACCCAGGCGCATATGAGCCGCTTCGGCTACCTTCTCGGCGTCGCCCCGGCGGTCGGCTCGCTGCTCTGGCTGACCATCAACCAGCAAGCCGGGGCCAATCCGCATTTCCTCGCCGTGGTCTGCCTGTTCGTGGTCGGCGTGGTCGCGATGACCTGGCGCCAGCTGTCGACCGATCTGATCCTGCGCGACACCAAGCTGGCGCTGGAGGAAAAGAACCTCGAACTGGGCCGCCTGGTCAGCGAGGCGGAGGCCGCTCGTCTCCAGGCCGAGACCGCCAATCGGGCCAAGTCGGACTTTCTGGCTATGACCAGTCATGAGATCCGCACCCCGCTGAACGCCGTTCTGGGCCTCGCCGAGGCCCTGCACCGTTCTCGACTGGCCGAGCCGCAGGCCGGCATGGCGCGCGGGGTCGTCGAGGCGGGCGCCCTGCTGAAGCGGCTGCTCGATTCGATGCTCGACATCAGCCGCATCGAGGCTGGCCGCATGGCGCTCTCGCTCGCCCCGTTCGATCTGCGCCACGCCGTGGAAACCCTCGCCTTCACCTGGGCGCCGCGGGCGGAGGAGAACGGGCTGCGGCTTGAGCTGGACCTCGCCGATCTGCCGGCGCCCTGCGGGCTGCTCGCCGACGGCCCCAAGGTCGAGCAGATGCTGTTCAACCTGGTCTCCAACGCGGTGAAGTTCAGCCCGCCAGGCGGCGTGGTCGTGATCCGGGCCGCGCTTGAACCTGGCCTGGAGGGCGGGCCGGCCACGGTCCGGCTCGAGGTCGCCGACCAGGGGCCCGGCGTCTCGCCCGAGGACAGCGCCCGCATCTTCGAGGCCTTTGAGCAGGCCGACGGGGGCCGGGCGCTGGGCGGCGCCGGCCTAGGCCTGGCCATCTGCGCCGGCAACCTCGCCCTGATGGGCGGGACGATCACCGTGGAGACGGCGCCGGGCGGCGGCGCGCTGTTCCGCATCGCCTTCTCCTCGCAGACCTGCGCCCTGCCCGCGCCGAAGCCGGAAGCCGAACCCATCGCCGCGCTCGACGACGGCCGCCGGCTGCGCGTCCTGGCCGCCGAGGACAATGCGGGAAACCGCCACGTTCTGCAGGTTCTGCTGGAGGCCCTGCCCGTCGACCTGACCCTGGTCGTCGACGGAGCCCAGGCCGTGGAGGCGATGGCCGGCCAGCCCTTCGACATGGTGCTGATGGACGCCAACATGCCGGTCATGGACGGTCTGACGGCGCTGCGGACGATCCGGGCCGCCGGATCGGCCACGCCGGTCTGGATGCTGACCGCCAACGTCTTTGAAGAGGACGTCTCCCGCTATCGCGCGGCCGGCGCCGACGGGGTGATCTGCAAGCCGATCGCCCTGGACGAGCTGTTCGCCGCCCTGGCCCAGGCCGCCACGCAGAACGCCGCCCCCGGCGGCGCGGCGGCGTCGGACGCCGCTTGAGCGGGGGCCTCTCCTTTCTCGTCAGCCTCGCGCCTCTACCCTCGCGCCTGTCGCGAGGCCCCATGAACACGGACGGCGGTGATGGTGCGCCGACCAGCCCGCCCCGCCACGCATGGGTCCTCGCGACGAGCGCGAGGATGACGGAGGGAGAGGAAGCACGACGCGTCGCGGTCCCCTAGGTCGTATCGACATTCGGGCAGCTTGGCCTGTTTTCCTCCGAGTGTTCCCGCGAAGGCGGGAACCCAAGCTGAGATTCCAGTCCGCCATCGGCGGTGAAGCGGCACAGGCGGCTTGGGCCCCCGCTTTCGCGAGGGCATTCGGGTAAATTTCCGCACGCTTCTACAAATACCGATCGGCCCTAGTGGAAGTCCCGGCTGCGAACCAGCCGGGTGCGGACCTCTTCGCTGGGCCGGGTCGGGCGCGCTTCCTCGCGCATGCGGCCGAGTTCGGCGGTGAGGTCGGTGAACCGCTCCACCACGATATGGATGACCTCGCCCTCCTTGCGCCCGTCATGGTCGCGCTGGATGCGCCCGTGCACCACCATGAAGGAAGCGCTCATCGCCACACGCCGGTTGGCCTTGAAGACGTCCTCCCAGACCACGGCGTTGGCCGGCCCGGTCTCGTCCTCCAGGGTGACGAAGACCACGCCCTTGGCCGTGCTCGGCCGCTGGCGGATCAGCACCAGGCCGCCCAGCGACACCCGCGTTCCACTCTTCAGCTTCGGCAGGTCGCTCGCCCGGACGCAGCCCATCTCGTCCAGCATCGGCCGGTAGAATTCGCAGGGGTGGGCCTTCAGGGACAGGCCGGTGGTCCGGTAGTCCTCGGCCACATGCTGCGGCAGGGTCATCTGAGGCAGCGCCGCCGGGGCCTCGAACAACGGCAGGCCGTCCAACATCGTGTCCCGATCCGCCGCGACCTCGGCCGCCTCGCCCTTGACGGCCCAGAGCGCCGCCCGGCGGTCCATGCCCAGCGACCGGAAGGCGTCGGCTTCGGCCAGCAGCTCCAGCGCCCGGCGCGGCAGCCGCGCCGCCCGCGCCAGGTCGAGCAGGGTCTGGCCCCCGGCCTCGCGCGCCGCGACCAGGCGATTCATCTCGTCCTTCTTCAAGCCCTTGATCTCGCGAAAGCCGAGCCGCACCGCCTTGAGCGTCGCCGCCGGATCGGCCGCCGGCTCCAGGGTGCAGTCCCAGTCGCTATGCATCAGGTCGACCGCACGGACCTCGACGCCATGGTCGCGGGCGTCCCGGACCAGTTGCGCCGGCTGGTAGAAGCCCATCGGCTGGGAGTTCAGCAGAGCGGCGCAGAAGACATCTGGCCATTTCCATTTCATCCAGGCCGAGACGTAGACCAGCTTGGCGAAGCTGGCGGCGTGGCTCTCCGGGAAACCGTAGGAGCCGAAGCCCTCGATCTGTTTGAAGCAGCGCTCGGCGAACTCATGCTCGTAGCCTCGCGCGACCATGCCGCCGACGAAACGGCCACGGTACTGCGCCGGGTCGCCGAGATTGCGGAATGTCGCCATCGCCCGGCGCAGGCCGTCGGCCTCGTCCGGCGTGAACTTGGCCGCCTCGATGGCCAAACTCATCGCCTGTTCCTGGAAAAGCGGCACACCGAGGGTGTTGCCCAACACCTGCTCCAGTTCGTCCGCCGGACCGTGGTCAGGATGAGGCGAAGGATAGACGGGGTCTTCCAGTCCCTGCTTGCGACGCAGATAGGGGTGGACCATCTTCCCCTGGATCGGCCCCGGCCGGACGATCGCGACCTCGATCACCAGGTCATAGAACTTCTCGGGCCGCAGCCTGGGCAGCATCGACATCTGCGCCCGGCTCTCGACCTGGAACACCCCCAGGGAGTCGGCCTTCGACAGCATGTCGTAGACGCCCTTCTCCTCCTCCGGGATGTCGACCAGGTCCCGGATCGGCTGGCCGTGGTCCTGACGCAGCATGGTCATGCCGCGCTGCAGGGCGGTCAGCATGCCCAGGGCGAGCACATCGACCTTCATCAGCCCCAGGGCGTCGATGTCGTCCTTGTCCCACTGGATGAAGGTGCGATCCTCCATCGCGGCGTTGCCGATCGGCACGGTCTCGTCGAGCCGGCGCTTGGTCAGCACGAAGCCGCCGACATGCTGTGACAGGTGCCGGGGGAAGTTCAGCAGCTCCGTGGCGATCGCCACGGCCCGCCGGATCTCGGAGTTCTTCGGGTCGAGCCCGACCTGCCGGATATGGTCCTCGGCGATCTCGCCGCCCCAGCTGCCCCAGACCGTGTTGGCCAGCGCGGCGGTGATGTCCTCGGTCAGGCCCAACACCTTGCCGACCTCGCGGATGGCGCTGCGCGGCCGATAGTGGATGACCGTGGCGCAGATCGCCGCCTTGTGCCGTCCGTAGCGCCGGTAGACGTACTGCATCACCTCCTCGCGCCGCTCGTGCTCGAAGTCGACGTCGATGTCGGGCGGCTCGCCGCGGTTCTCGGAAATGAAGCGGGTGAACAGCAGCCGGTGCTTGGTCGGGTCGATAGCCGTGACGCCCAGGCAGTAGCAGACCGACGAGTTGGCCGCCGATCCCCGCCCCTGGCACAGGATGCCCATCCGTCGCGCCTCGGCGACGATATCGTGCACGGTGATGAAGTAGTTGGGGTAGTCCATCTTGCGGATCAGCTTCAGCTCCATCCGCAGGTTCTTCACGACCTTGGTCGGGACGCCGTCGGGGTAGCGACTTTTCGGGTAGCGGCTCCGGGCGCCGGCGAAGGCCAGGTCGCGCAGGTGCTGGATCGCCGTCTTGCCCGGCGGCACCGGCTCGTCCGGATACTCCTCTTTCAGCTTGCCCAGATCGAAGGCGATCCGGTCGGCGATCTCGACGGAGCGTTCCACGACGCCGGGCCAAGCCTTGAACAGGCGGGCCATCTCCTCGGGCGACTTCAGATGCCGTTCGGCGTTGGCCTCCAGCCGGAAGCCGGCTTCCGCGATCGTGCACCCTTCACGGATGCAGGTCAGGACATCCTGCAGCGGCCGACGTTCAGGGCCGTGGTAGAGAACGTCGCCGGTGGCGACCATCGGCGTCAGCGTTCGGTCCGACAGCGCCGCCAGCTGGTGCAGCCGCTTGGCGTCCTGGGCGGCGTAACCTCGCGACGCGGCCAGCCAGACGCGGTCGCCCAGCTCGCCGCGCAGCCGCACGACATGCTCTTCAAAGGCGGCGTCGAGCCGGGCCGGCGGCGCGATCAGGACCAGCTGCCCCTCGGAGTGGTCGAGGAAATCCTGGCGGAACAGGATGCAGTCGCCTTTCTCCGCCCCGCTTTGTCCGATGGTCAGCAGTTTGGTCAGGCGGGCGTAGGCCTCCCGGTCGGAGGGGTAGCAGAGCAGGCTGGGCGTCCCATCGTCGAAGTCGAGCCGACAACCGGTCAGGCTGCGGGCTCCCAGCGCCTTGGCCTTGGCCCAGGCCCGCACCACTCCGGCCAGGCTGTTGCGGTCGGTGATCCCCAGGGCCTCGATCCCCAGCGCATGCGCCGTCGCCGCCAGCTCGCCCGGCTGCGAGGCCCCGCGCAGGAAGCTATAGTTGGTCGTGGCCTGGAGCTCGACGTAACGGGTCACGACGGCCGCCCCCGAGCATCATCTCCCCTCAAGCGGAGCCAGAAGGTCCTCACGCGAACACTCCGTGCAGCCACCAGCGCGGCGGCGTCTCGGGGTCGCCATAGAGGCCCGCGCGGAACAGCCAGAACCGCGCGCCCGTGTCGTCCTCGACCCGGTAGTAGTCGCGCACGAAAGCAGGACCGACCTTGTCGATCGGCTTGCGCCACCATTCCTCGGCGATGCGCTCGGGTCCCTCGGCGCGCTTCACCCGGTGGCGACGGCCGCGCCAGGTGAAGGCGACCGGCGGTTCGTCGGGCAGCTCGGCGACGGCGGCGATCGCCTCGGGATGCGGGAACAGGCGGATCGGCCGCGGCTTGTCGGGATCCCAACCGTCGGGCCTCGCCGGCCCGACCGCCGACGCGGGATGAACGGCGCGTTCGGGCACATGGCTCTCGAAGGTTTCGGCGCGCCAGACGGCGCTTTCTCCCAGGCGATTGGCCAGGCGATCGACCAGGGCGGCCACCTCCTCCTCGGCCAGGGCCGCGCGGCTGGAATCGAGACTGCCCTGGGCGGCCGACAGCCTCTCGACCCCGCCGGCGGACAGCGTGACCACCTCGATGCCGAAGCCGGGATCGATCATTTCCAGCTTGGGCGCGAACAGCCGGGTCAGAACACGGGCGTCGCGTCCCGCCAGCGACAGGCCCGCCTGGGTCGGGAAGGCCTTGCCGTCGAGGCGGTGGAAGGTCAGCTCGAACCTCCGTGCGCCCCGCCCTTCGACCTGCAGCCGCCGACAGAGCCGCTCGGTGATGTCCCCGGCGGCGCGGACCAGGTCGTCGAGGACGCTGATCGGCTCGGCGAAGGTCAGGCGATCGAACCAGGGCGTCGGCGGCCGCCGGAAGGTCAGGGCTTCCTCGGCCCGGCCCAGGGCCTGGTCCAACCGGCGCAGCACCATGGGCCCGAACCGCCGGGTCAACTGCGCCCGCGGGAGGCCGAGCAGCCGCTCGATGCGGGTCAGGCCCAGCCGCGGCAGCTGCGCCGCCGAGACCTCGTCCAGCCGCAACGCCGTGATCGGCAGCGGGGCCAACCGCGGGGCCTGTCCGCCCGGATCGGCGATGACCCGCCCCTCCCCGCCGAAACGCGCCAGGGCCCAGGCCGCGCCGGCCGTGTCGGCGACGGCCGCGCGGGCGGGAATGCCGTTCGTCGCCAGCCGGGCCAGCAGATCGTCGGCCATGGCCGCCTCGCCGCCCCACAGGTGCGAGACGCCGGTGATGTCGAGGAACAGCCCGTCGACGCCGTCCACCGCCACGGCCGGCGAGTAGCGGACGCACCAGTCGCTGACGGCCTCCAGCGCCTGAACGTCGGCGGGCGGATCGGCCTCCTCGGCGCGCAGCTCCGGAACCAGCGCCGCCGCGTCGGTCGCCTTCTGACCCGCAAAGAGCCCGACCGCCCGCGCCGCCGCGTCCACGGCGTAGAGACGACGGACGCCCGCCTCGGTGGTCAGCAGGGCGAGGGGGCGCCGCCCTCCCTTCCCTTCGTGAGGAGGGACAGGTTCGCGCAGCGGAGCAGGGTGGAGCGAGGCGTTCGACGTTGACCCGCGATCGCCGCTCGCCCCCCCTGTCTCGTTTCGCCTGCGGTTCGCCGATCCGCCCTCCCCGCGAGGGGGAGGGAGCGCCAGAGGGTCATGCCCGTCGCCTGACAGGCAGGTCGTTCGCCGCGTCCAGGCCGTGATCGGCCAGTCCGGAAACCACACGGAGAGGATGCGCGTCATGGTCGGCCTCCTGCCTCCCTTCGAATATCCATTCGCCGGGACGTCCGCCTCGGCTCCGCTCCAGCGCCGCCCGCCAGCGGGGCGGGCCCAGGCCGGGCTCGCCGACCGGATCGCTGGGAGCGGCGGAGACCCGCCAGCGGGTGGCCGCCGCCGAGCCCGTGTCCGGCTTGCGCCCCGTTCCCCCCCAGGGCCGTCGGCGGATCACCAATCCCGTCGCGCCGTGCCGCTCGCAGGCCAGCTGCAGCCGTCGTCCGGCGGTCAGGTCGACGTCCTCGACCTCGCCGATCACCGCGGCCACGCCCGCCGAGCCCAGGGCGTCCTCCAGCGCCATCAGGGTCTGGACCTCGTCCGGGGTCTTCACCTGAATCAGCCGCGACGCCGACAGGCCCAGCCCGGCCAGCCCCGGCGCATAGAGATCGTCGCGCCGCATCACCCAGATCACCGCGCCTTGGCCAGCCATCGACCGGGCCAGCATCGCGGCGAAGCCCGCCGCGACCGCGCCCGTCTCGATCTCCATCCCCGCACTCGCCAGTTCGTGCCAACGGCCCAGCGGCAGGCCGCCGCCCGGCAGGCAGTCGTCGACGCGCGGATCGCCGAACGGCAAGACGGAGGTTGGAGTCCGAGTCCCCGCTTCGAGAGCGGCGACCTGGCCTTTCAAGGCCGTAAGACGCGCCTGACGCGACCCCGGCATGACGATCTCCAATGTTCCACTTTTGTTCTCGCTCCGCGGGGTTGGAGAGTCAAGCCTTGCCGTTATGGTGCCTCACCGAACGACCGTATGACTCGGAGACCGATGTCGTGAGTTTCAAGCGCATCCTCATCGCCAACCGCGGCGAGATCGCCATCCGCATCGCCCGGGCGGCGGCCGACCTGGGGGTCGCCAGCGTCGCGATCTACGCCGAAGACGACGCGACCTCGCTGCACGTCAGGGCGGCCGACGACGCGGTGGCGCTGCGCGGCTCGGGCCCCAAGGTCTATCTCGACATCGACGCGGTGATCGCCGCGGCCAAGGCGGCCAAGTGCGACGCCATCCACCCCGGCTACGGCTTCCTGTCCGAGAACGCCGCCTTCGCCCGCGCCTGCGCCAAGGCCAAGATCGCCTTCATCGGCCCCTCGGCGGAGGCGCTGGAGACCTT
Organism: Caulobacter mirabilis; assembly: GCF_002749615.1. GTDB lineage: Bacteria > Pseudomonadota > Alphaproteobacteria > Caulobacterales > Caulobacteraceae > Caulobacter > Caulobacter mirabilis. The sequence continues at coordinate 607,061 of NZ_CP024201.1, read as the reverse complement.
CGGCGACAAGGCCAAGGCCCGCGCCCTGGCGGCCAAGGCCAAGGTTCCGGTGCTGGCCGGCACGGGGCCGATCGATCTGGCCGGCGCCAAGGCCTTCTTCAAGAAGAACGGCCCGATGATGCTCAAGGCGGTGGCCGGCGGCGGCGGGCGCGGCATGCGCGTGGTCCGCACCGAGGCCGAGATCGAGTTCGCCCTCGCCGCCTGCTCGCGCGAGGCTCAGGCGGCCTTCGGCGACGGCCAGGTCTATGCCGAATGGCTGGTCGACCAGGCCCGCCATATCGAGGTCCAGGTCGCCGCCGACGGCCGCGCCGTCGTGGCAGTCGGCGACCGCGACTGCTCGGTCCAGCGCCGCAACCAGAAGCTGGTCGAGAGCGCCCCGGCCATCCTGCCCGACGCCTTGCGCAAGTCGCTGCACGAGGCCGCCGAACGCCTGTGCGCCGCCGCCAAGCTGCGCACCCTGGCCACGGTCGAGTTCCTGGTCGACGGCAAGGGCGGCTTCGCCTTCATCGAGACCAACGCCCGTCTCCAAGTCGAACACACCGTCACCGAGGAGGTCGCCGGCGTCGACCTGGTCCGCGCCCAGATCGAGCTGGCCGCCGGCCGCACCCTGAGCCAGGTCGGCCTGGCCGAAACGCCGCCGGCGCGCGGCTTCGCGGTTCAAGCCCGTGTGAATCTGGAGACCCTGACCGCCGACGGCGCGACCCAGCCGGGCGGCGGCCGCCTGACCGCCTACGAGCCGCCCAGCGGCCCCGGCGTCCGCGTCGACGGCTTCGGTTACGGCGGCTACGTCACCAGCCCCGCCTACGACAGCCTGCTGGCCAAGGTGATCGGCCGCGGCCCGACGATGGAAGCCGCCTGCCGCCGCACCGACCGGGCCCTGGCCGAGTTCCGCCTGGAAGGCGTCCAGAGCAACGCCGACCTGCTGCGGGCGATCCTGGAGCAGCCGGCGGTGCTGAAGGGCGCGGTCACCACCCGCTTCCTGGAAGACAACCTGGCCAGGCTGCTGGAAGTCGCCGCCACCTTCGCGCCGGAGACGACGGCGGACGGCGAGAATCCGGCCGATCCCGCCGCGCCCGCGTTTGAACATCTCGACGGCGCGGCCGAGGTCGTGGCCCCGCTGCAGGCGACGGTCGGAACCATCGAGGTGGCCGAGGGCGACCTGGTCCGGCCCGGCCAGACGGTCGCCATCCTCGAAGCGATGAAGATGGAGCACGTCGTCTCGGCGACCGAGGGCGGCCGCGTCCTGCGCCTGGCCGCGCACAAGGGCGAGACCCTGCTCAAGGGACAGCCGATCCTGTTCCTCGAACCCGCCGAGGCCGGCGAGGCCGGCGAGGCCGTCGCGGCGACGGAGGTCGCGGTCGACCTCGACCATATCCGGCCCGACCTGCAGGAAGTCATCGATCGCCATGGCTTCACGCTGGACGAGAACCGCCCCGAGGCGGTCGCCAAGCGTCGCCGGACGGGCCACCGCACGGCGCGCGAGAACATCGAAGACCTGCTCGATCCGGGCAGCTTCATCGAGTACGGCGCGCTGACCATCGCCGCCCAGCGCCGCCGCCGGACGGTCGAGGACCTGATCAAGGCCACGCCGGCCGACGGCCTGATCGCCGGGGTCGGCGCGATCAACGGCGCCCTGTTCCCGCCGGACCGGACCCGCGTCGCGGCCCTCAGCTACGACTTCACCGTCCTGGCCGGCACCCAGGGCCATATGAACCACAAGAAGACCGACCGGCTTCTGCACGTCATCGAGGAGCAGAAGCTGCCGGTGGTCTGGTACGCCGAGGGCGGCGGGGGCCGTCCGGGCGACACCGACGGCACGGGCGTGGCCGGGCTGGACGTCACCACCTTCGGCAAGTTCGCCCAGCTCTCCGGCGAGGTCCCCAAGATCGCCGTCGTCGCCGGCCGCTGCTTCGCCGGCAACGCCGCCATCGCGGGCCTGTCCGAGATCATCATCGCCACCAAGGATTCGAACCTGGGCATGGGCGGACCGGCCATGGTCGAGGGCGGCGGCCTCGGCGTGTTCAAGCCCGAGGACATCGGCCCCAGCGACGTGCAGTGGGGCAACGGCGTCATCGACATCCTGGCCGAGGACGAGGCGGAAGCCACCGCCCTGGCCAAGAAGGCGATGTCGACCTTCCAAGGCAAGGTCACGGACTGGGCGTCCGCCGACCAGCGCTTGCTGCGCCAGTCGATTCCCGAGAACCGCCTGCGAGTCTACGACATCCGGCCGCTGATCGAGGCCCTGGTCGACGCCGGTTCGTTCCTGGAGCTGCGCCGGGGCTTCGCGCCGGGGATGATCACCGGCTTCGTGCGGATCGAGGGTCGACCGCTGGGCCTGATCGCCAACGACCCGCGTCACCTGGGCGGGGCCATCGACTGCGACGGCGCCGAGAAGGCCGCCCGGTTCCTGCAGCTGTGCGACGCCTTCGACCTGCCGGTGCTGAGCCTGTGCGACACGCCCGGCTTCATGGTGGGGCCCGACAGCGAGGCCGCCGGCGCCGTGCGCCGCGTCAGCCGCATGTTCATCGCCGGCGCCAAGCTGGGGACGCCGCTCTTCACCATCGTGCTGCGCAAGGGCTACGGCCTGGGCGCCCAGGCGATGGCCGGCGGCGGCTTCCATTCGCCCTTCTTCATCGCCAGCTGGCCGACCGGCGAGTTCGGCGGCATGGGCCTCGAGGGCGCCGTCCGCCTCGGCTACAGCAAGGAGCTGGCGGCCGAGACCGATCCGGAAAAGAACAAGGCGCTGTTCGACCAGCTGGTCGGCCGGCTCTACGCCGCCGGCAAGGCGACCAGCATGGCCGCGGCCCTGGAGATCGACGCGGTCATCGACCCGGCCGACACCCGCCGCTGGATCCTGCGCGGCCTGGACAGCTGCCGGACGCGCAGCAAGCCGGCGCGACGCTGGGTGGATAGCTGGTAAGGCGATCTTGCGTGGTTCGAGACGCCGGGCGGAGGCCCGGCTCCTCACCATGACGCGCTCTGAATTCGTCGTCCTGAGGAGCGAGCCCTTAGGCGAGCGTCTCGAAGGACGCAATGAGCGGCCGCCCGGCGCCGACCCGCTCCCTAGGCGATGATGTCCGGCTTCAGCTGGGCCTCGAGCTTGCTGATCTGATCCTTCAGGACCAGCTTCTGCTTCTTCAGGCGCGCGATCTGGAGCTGGTTCGGCTGCGGCTGCTCCTCAAGGGCCGCCACGGCCGCATCGAGGTCCTGGTGCTGCTGCCGGAACTGCAGGAGACGGGCGCGCAGTTCCACGTCGGGAAACGCGATCAGCCCGTCGTCGTCGTCGTTCATGTACACGGCCTCCCCGAAACGACGCAGAAAATACAGCCGCCGTTGACGCTACGCCATGGCCTTCGCGAGGCGCCGCAGAGCTTCGCCCGGCGGAGCGCTGTTCCAGGCCCAGGACGCTCGGGTCAGGGCGCCCAGCACATCGGGCTCGGAAGCCTTGCCGGCCAGGGTTTCGAGCGCCTCCATCAGCACCCGCTCCGCCCTCAGCTCGGCCGCCTTCACATCCTCGCGCAGACCCTCCCGGGCCGCGTCGGGAAACGGCGGCCCTCCGGTCTTCAGGGTCCGCCGCACGTTGCGCAGCGGCCAGAGCACGGTCTCGTCCCAGCGCACGGTCGTCTGCACGCCGTTGGCCAGGGCGTCGGGGTCTGGATCGGCCCAGACCGCCCACAGCAGCAGCGAGGTGTTCAGGCCGTGCTCGTCCTGCAGCTCGAGCGTCGCTTCCGGCACGCCCGGCCGCGCATAGACCTCGAGGGTCCAGTCCCAGAGACTCAAGCCTACAGCCCTCCGCCGAGGATCGGGGCGATATCCTCGCCCCAGCGTTTCACCGGCTCCCAGCTCAGGCCGAACAGGTCGAGACAGCGCCCGACCGACTGGTCGACCATCTCCTCCAGCGTCTGGGGGGCGGCGTAGAAGGCCGGCAGCGGCGGGGCGATGACCGCCCCCATCTCCGCCAGCCGGACCATGGTCCGCAGATGGCCCAGGTGCAGCGGCGTCTCGCGCACCATCAAGACCAGCGGCCGGCGCTCCTTCAGCGTCACATCGGCGGCCCGGGTCAGCAGCGATGCGGTCACGCCGGTCGAAATCTCGCTCATGGTGCGGATCGAGCAAGGCGCGATCAGCATGCCCAGCGTGCGGAACGAACCGGACGACACCGCCGCCCCGACATCCCCGACCTTGTGGACCACGTCGGCCTTCGCCGACACCTCCGCCACCGTCAGCCTGGTTTCCTGGGCGAGGGTCAGGGCCGCCGCCTTGGAGAGGATCAGATGGCTCTCGACGCCCAGGTCGCGGCAAGCGGCCAGCGCGCGCAGGCCGTAGGCCACGCCCGAAGCGCCGGAGATCCCGACCACCAGTCTTTGTCGCGGAGTTTCATCCATACGCATTCCTAACGCGGTCGCCCCTGTCACGGAAAGGCGCCGATCAAGTGGCGGCCCGGTGCAACGATATGTGATCTGACTCGTCGGCGTCGCGGGTGTTCACTCCTCGAACAGCCCTAGAAGAGGAGGCGATCGTATGGCTCTGGATGCCCGCATTCGCGAACTCGGCAACCGTCATCAGACACTGGAACGGTTGATCGAGGACGAGATGAGCCGGCCGGTTTCAGATGACATCCGCCTGAAGGAGCTGAAGCGACAGAAGCTCCGCCTGAAAGAAGAGATCGAGAACCTGCGAATGCGGGTTCACTGAATGAGAAAGGGCGCCCCGGCCAGGCCGGAGCGCCCTTTTTCTTCCTTCCACTGACCTCGGTCGGGATCAGTCTTCGTCGTCGGCGTCCGCGCCGCCGAAGTTGCTGAACACGTTCGAGTCGTCGGTTTCGTGCTCCGGCTCGTCCTCGACCACCGTCTCGGCGGCCGGACGCAGGCTTTCGTCGGTCGGCACGATGCCGCGCTTGGCGTCGTCCTTGGCCTTCTTGTCGGCGGCCTTGCGGACCACGCCGTCCAGGTCGATCTGAGTCGTCAGGCCGAGGGTCACCGGATCGACGGCCTTGATGTTGGCGCTGTTCCAGTGCGTGCGGTCACGGACCGACTCGATGGTCGCCTTGGTGGTGCCGAGCAGCTTGGCGATCTGGGCGTCGGTGACTTCCGGGTGGTGGGTCACGAACCACTTGATGGCGTCGGGGCGGTCCTGGCGGCGCGACACCGGCGTGTAGCGCGGCGCCTTCTTCACCGGCTTCAGCAGCTCGGCGTGACGGCTCTTCTGCGCGACCATGCGGTAGGCCGGGCTGGCCGCGGCCTTGTCCAGTTCCTCACGGCTCAGCTGGCCGTTGGCGATCGGGTCGGCGCCGCGGATGTCGCGCGCCACCTCGCCGTCGGCGATGCCGCGGACTTCCAGCGGGTGCAGGCCGCAGAAGGCGGCGATCTGCTCGAAGGTGAGCGAAGTGTTGTCCACCAGCCAGACGGCGGTCGCCTTCGGCATCAGGATTTGATCGGACATGTCGTGCTCCAGATACGACGGCGCCCGGCCTTTCGGCCGGGCGGGGTGTTGGAAATCACATATAGAGCCGATCACGGACAAAGGAAACGAGGTTCAATCGCGGCCGTTGGTCCCGGCCCCCAGAGCTCGGCAGGACGGGTCCGTCCACAGCTCCCTCTTGCCCCTTCCCCAGTCCACCGTCGCGCGACGATTCAGCGGTTCGGCGACGCCGTCGCCCGTCCCCACGACCAGGTGATGCTCTCCGCAGGCGACGATCCTGATCGCCGCGGGACGGACGCCGATCGCCGCCAGACGCCGAGCGACAGCCTGACCCCGCCGGGCCGACAGCTGCATGTTCTCCTCCGGGGTTCCCGCCGAGTCGGTATGGGCGGTGACCTCGACCCAATCCGGCGCGTCGCGGCTCATGGCGCTCTCGATCTTCCGCCAGGCCTCTTCGTTCGGCGGATCGATCTCCACCCCGCCGGACCGAAAGTAGAAGACCGGGTCGAAGGCTTCGTAGCGCGGCGGAGGCGGCGACGCCTGGCCCGCCGCCGAGGACGCCGGCAGCGCCAGAACCGCGATCAGCATCAGACCCGCGTGCGCCATCACGCCTTGTCCTCTCGCCTCTAGTCCGCGACCAGCACCACCTTGCCCACATGCGCGCCGGCCTCCAGGTGCGCGTGCGCCTTGGCGGCTTCGGCCAGGGGGAAGGTCGCGTCGACGACCGAGGCCACCTGGCCGGCGGCGACCCAGGGCCAGACCACCCGCTCGATCTCGGCGGCCAGGCGGGCTTTCTCGTCGGCGGAGCGCGGACGCAGGGTCGAGCCGGTGATCACCGCCTGCTTCTGCATGATCCGGAACACCGGCACGTTCAGCACGCCGCCGCCCAGGGCCGCGATGTAGACGATGCGCCCCCGATGCTTCAGCGCGTCGAGGTTGCCGTCGAAGTAGGACGCCCCGACCATGTCGAGCACGACGTCGACGCCGCCCCCGGCCTTGGCGACGGCGGCGAAGTCCTCGGCGGTCGTGTCGATGGCCACGTCGGCGCCCAGGTCGCGCGCCTGCCGCGCCTTGTCGGCGCCGCGGCCGGTGGCGATGACCTTGGCGCCGGCCGCCTTGGCCATCTGGATCGCCGTTGTCCCGATGCCGGACGTCGCGCCGTGGATCAGCAGTGTCTCGCCTGTCTTCAGTCCGCCGTGTTCGAACACGTTGGCGTAGACCGTGAACACCGTCTCCGGCAGCGCGGCGGCGTGGACGAGGTCCAGCCCCCGCGGGATCGGCAGGGCATGGCGGGCGTCGACCACGGCGTACTCGGCGTAGCCGCCCCCGCCAACCAGGGCGCAGACCAGATCCCCGGCCTTCCAGCGCCCGGCGCCGACCACGACCTCGCCGGCGATCTCCAGGCCCAGGGTCTCCGGCGCGCCCGGCGGCGGCGGATAGGCGCCCAGCCGCTGAACGATGTCCGGCCGGTTCACGCCCGCGGCCTTCACCCGGACCAGGATCTCGCCCTCGCCCGGCGTCGGGATCGGCAGGGTCGCCGGCTTAAGCGCCTCGGCGGGCCCCTTGCCGCCCTCGATCGCAATGGCGGTCATCGTCTCGGACATGGTGTAAGCTCCGCAGGGTTGCGCCTGAACGCCGGCAGGCGTCAGATAAGTGAAACACGGCGACGGCGATAGGGAGGCCCCCAGATGCTGGAAGAACCGGCAGGCCCTCGCGGACAGCGCGGCGACGCTCTGCTGCAGGCGACGCGCGAGGATCTGGAGCTCTACGGGGTTTCCGAACTGGAAGAGCGCATCGAGATCCTCGAGGCCGAGGTCGCCCGGACCAAGGCGCAGATCGAGAAGAAACGCGCCGGCCGCTCGGCCGCCGACGCCTTCTTCAACTTCGACAAGAACTGACAGGGAGCGCGCCCGGACACTGACCGCTTGGCACGGCCGTTGCAGCCGATCCGTCGAGCGGGCAGCTTCGTCCCGCAAGGTTCAGGCAAGGGGCTATAGGGTCCATGAGCGATTTTGGTGCGTCGGCCGCGGCGCCGTGGCGTGCGAACGTGATCAGCGACTTCGCGCGCTCCGAATTGTTCGACCGGACGTTCCAGGAAGGCATGGACCTGGTCGAGGAGACCGCCGCCTATCTCGACGGCGGCGGACGCCAGGATTCCAAGCTGCTGTCCCGCAGCGCCGCCCTGGCCTACGCCTCGGAGAGCATGCGCCTGACCACCCGGCTGATGCGGGTCGCGTCCTGGCTGCTGGTCCAACGCGCCGTCCGCGAGGGCGACATGGCGCCTGAGGCCGCCTGCGACGAGCGCTACCGGATCGAGACCGACGAGAATCGCTCCGACAACGAAGCCCTGCACGATTTGCCGCTCGCCCTGCTGGAACTGCTCGACCGCTCCAGCCGCCTGTACGACCGCGTGCGCCACCTGGACCGCCGCATGTATGTCGAAGAGGCCGAGGAAGCCGCGCCCAATCCCGTCCTGACCCAGCTCGACCGCCTGAAGGGCGCGTTCGGGGGTCTGGAGCTGTAGGCGCACTGCGTGGCTCGATACACGGGCTGCGCCCGCTGCTCGCCATGACTATGAGCTAGTCGTCCTGAGCAGGCGCGGAGCGCCGTGTCGAAGGGCGCACCAAATCTCAGACACGAAAACCCGCAGCGGGGACATGCTCCGGCGAAGCCGGTGCGTGTCCCCCCGACCCGTGCGAACGGGGACACGCACCCTTCGGGAGCATGTCCCCCGCTCAGTGCGTCCTTCGAGACGCGATCCTGAGGGATCGCTCCTCAGGATGACGAAGTCTGTTGGATCAACCCACAGTCGTCATGGTGAGGAGCGAGCATCGCGATGCGTCTCGAACCACGCACTGAGCCGCAAACGCGAAAAGGCCGGCCGCAGGGACGCGGCCGGCCTTTCGTGTCGGTGGAAGCGGCTGACGCCTACTTCTTGCCGGTGAAGGCGCCGAACTTGGCGTTGAAGCGCGACACGCGGCCGCCGCGGTCCAGCAGGTGGGCGTTGCCGCCGGTCCAGGCCGGGTGCGTCTTCGGGTCGATGTCGAGGTTCAGCACCGCGCCTTCCTTCCCGTAGGTCGAGCGCGTTTGGTACTGGGTGCCGTCCGTCATCACCACGGTGATGAAGTGGTAGTCGGGATGGGTGTCTTGTTTCATCGGATGGTCCAGCCGACTGAGAGGAAAATGTGTGGGACCGGCGCCGAAAGACGGTGCGGTCGAAGACGCGCGGCTATACAGAACGGGCGCGTCAAAGGCAAGGGCCCCGTCCGATGAGTGATACTTCCGCGAACCCAGCCGTGGCCGACGGCCGCCCCGGCGTCGGCGCGGAACTGCTGTCCGCCATGACCGAGGACGCCCAGCGGCGGCCGCGCAGCCGCGACGTGCGGACCCTGGGCCGGCTGCTGCCCTTCATCCTCCGCCACTGGCGCCACGCCGCGGCGATGACCTTCTTCCTGCTGTTCTCGACGGCCGCCACCCTGGGCCTGACCGTCGCGCTCAAGCTGATCACCGACAAGGGATTCTCCTCGCCCCAGGCGTTGAACCTCTACTTCCTCGGCGGGGTGGCGGTGATCCTGGTGCTGGCCGTGGCGACCTCCGCCCGCTTCTTCTTCATCACCGTGCTGGGCGAGCGGGTCGTGGCCGACCTGCGCAAGGCGGTCTATCGCCATGTGCTGACCCTGGACGCCTCCTACTTCCTGAAGACCCGCACCGGCGAGGTGCTGTCGCGGATCACCACCGACATCACCATCGTCGAGAATCTGGTCGGCACCTCGATCTCGGTGGCGCTGCGTAACACCCTGTCGCTGATCGGGGCGACGATCATGCTGGCCACGCTGTCGCCGACGCTGACCCTGTTCGTGATGCTGCTGGCGCCGGTCGTGATCGCGCCGATGTTCCTGGTCGGCCGCCGGGTCCGCAAGCTGTCGACGAGCGCCCAGGACCGCTTCGCCGACGCCATGGGCTACGCCGGCGAGAGCCTGGACGCCCTGGAGACGGTGCAGGCCTTCGGCCGGGAGAAGACCGCCGACAACCGCTTCGGCGAAGCGGTGGAGCTGGCCTTCCGAACCTCCAAGCGCCGGGTGTTCGTACGCGCCCTGATGACCGCCATGGTCATCGTGCTGGCCTTCGGCGGCGTCGGCCTGATCCTGTGGCAGGCGGCGCACGCCGTGTTGGCGGGAAGCATGTCGCCGGGCACGCTGCTGCAGTTCGTGACCCTGTCGGTGATCGCCGCCTCCTCGGCCGGCACCCTCGGAGAGGTCTGGGGCGAGGTCCAGAAGGCCTCCGGCGCCATGCTGCGCATCTCCGAGCTGCTCGACGCCAAGCCGGGCATCGCCGCCCCGGCCCAGCCCAAGGCCCTGCCGACGCCGGCCAAGGGCGAGATCGCCTTCGAGAAGGTCGTGTTCGCCTACCCCGGCCGTCCCGACCTGCCGGCCCTGAACGGCTTCGACCTGACCGTGAAGTCGGGCGAGACCGTCGCCCTGGTCGGCCCCTCCGGCGCCGGCAAGAGCACCGTCCTGCGCCTTCTGTTGCGCTTCTACGACCCGCAGCAGGGCGGCATACGCCTGGACGGCGTCGACCTGCGCGAGGCTGATCCGGAGGAGGTCCGCGCGCACATGTCGCTGGTCGCCCAGGACTCGGCGCTGTTCTCGGGCTCGGCCCTGGAGAACATCCGCTTCGGTCGCGAGGACGCCACGATCGAGGAGGTCCACGCCGCCGCCCGCGCGGCCGAGGCCTACGGCTTCATCCAGGCCCTGCCCCAGGGCTTCGACACCCCCGTCGGCGAGCGCGCCAAGACCCTGTCCGGCGGCCAGAAGCAGCGCCTGGCCATCGCCCGCGCCCTGGTCCGCGACGCGCCGATCCTGCTGCTCGACGAGGCCACCAGCGCCCTGGACGCCGAGAACGAGCGCCTGGTCCAGCACGCCCTGGAGAACGCCATGGGCGAGCGGACCACCCTGGTCATCGCCCACCGCCTGGCCACCGTCCTGCGCGCCGACCGCATCGTGGTCATGGAGAACGGCCGCGTCGTCGAGGAGGGCAAGCACGCCGCCCTGGTCAAGAAGGGCGGCCTCTACGCCCGGCTGGCGCAGCTGCAATTCGGGGTGGAGGCGGCTTAGAGATCAACCGATTGACGATCCGGGGCCACTCCTCGAAGCTCCGGCCGAGGGGGGGGGGAACCGCCATGATCAATCGACTTCGCTTTCTCAATCCGCTTCTGCCGCTGCCGACGGACGCCGAGCAACGCTCCGCCGCCAGGGCCGCGGCAGTTGGAGCCTTCCTGGCCTCAGGCCAGATCGTGGTCGGGATCGTCGCGAGTCGACTGATGGAAACCCCGGCCGCCGCGGCCATGGCCCCTTTGACGCCCTCGATGTTGGTGGTGGCCGCGATCCTTCTGCTGGCCGGCGCCATCCAGTGGCGGAAGCCGACCCGGCTCATTCCGGCGTTGCTGATCGTCCTGGCCCTCGCTGGATTGGCCACCACGATCACCGCGCACTTCATTCTGCCGGCCGAGTTCAAGGCCGCGTACGACGCGCCGAGCGGGCAGCTGCTGGCGCAGCGGGTCTTCAACAGGATCGCGAGCGCCGCGGAGCTGCTGCTGTTCATCACGGGCCTGCGGGGCGCCATTCTCCTGCGTCGAAACGCCAGGAGCGAAGCGGCTTCAGCCTTGGCCTAAGGGGCTGATTGTCCGCGAATGTCCCGCCCTGTCCCGGGACTATCCGTCCCGGGAGTCCTCCGTCGGCAGGCCCAGCCCGCCGGCGATGAAGGCCCAGATCTGGGCGATGACCCGCTCCTTCGGCGGCGGAGTCGGCGAGGACAGCGCCGTCGCCACCGCCTGGCGGATGCCGCCCATGATCGCCGCGCCGGCAAGCGTCGGATCGATCGCCGGGTCGATGAAGCCCATCCGCTGGCCATGCGCGATGTTGTGGGCGGCCAGCTCGACCATCGCCCGGCGGCGCGCGGCCTCGACCGCCATAGCCTCGGCGCTGCCGCTCAGCGGCCCCATCAGCACGGCGGCCAGCGGGTCGGCGTACATGAAGACGATGGTGGCTTCGAGCCGGGCCCGCTCCCGCTCCGCCCAGGGCAGCGCGCCGTCGAGCCGCTGGTTCGCGACGGCGTCGTGGCGGTCGTGGAAATCGTCGATCAGAGCGGCCAGCAGGCCCGCCTTGGAGCCGAAGTGGTGATAGGCCAGCCCGACCGACACGCTGGCCCGGCGCGCCACGTCGGCGATCTCGAAATCGCCTACCCTTTCGACCAGAGCTTCGGTCAGGGCCGTCAGCAGCCGCTGGCGGGCGCCGCCTCGGCGCGGGGCGGGCAGATCGACGATCGAGGCCTCAGGCACGTTGACTCCTGAACTGAATTCAATTCAGTCTATGGGAAGAAAGCGCCCGACGCCAGAGGCGCGACCAGGGAGTGACGCGTATGGACGCCGCCGCCAGCACCATCGACCGGGCCTCGCCCTGGCTGAAGGGCCGCAGCTTCGCCGAGGCCAAGGCCGAGTACGACGAGCGCGGCTACCTGATCTTCGAGAACGTCCTGTCGCCGACCGAGGTACAGGCGATCCGCGACGCCCTGGCGCCCTATCTCGACGGCGGCAAGTCGGGCCGGAACGACTTCGAAGGGTTCAAGACCAATCGCGTCTACGCAATGCTGGCCAAGTCGCCGGTGTTCGCGGACCTGGCGATCCATCCCCTGCCCCTGGCCTTCGCCGAGGCGGATCTGGGCCCTACCTGCCTGCTGTCGGCCTGTCTGGCGATCAAGCTGCATCCCGGGGAGACGGTTCAGCCCTGGCACACCGACGACAGCCCCGTCGGCACGCCCCGCCCGCGCCCGGCCTATGGCCTGTCGGCCTTCTGGGCGATCGACGACACCACCGAGCTGAACGGCGCGACCGAGATCCTGCCCGGCAGCCACCTGTGGTCGGACAGCCAGGTCGCCGGCGGCCTGACCCTGGACACCTTCGCCAACAAGACCCCGTTCGAGAAGGACGGCGACCCCGGCGCGCGACCCGACGCGGTGAAGCTGACCATGCCGTCCGGCTCGCTGGCCATCGCCAAGGGCAACCTGTGGCACCGCGGCGGCGCGAACCGCTCCGACGCGCCGCGCCTGATCATCACGCCGCAGTACTGCGCCGGCTGGGCGCGACAGCTGGAGAACATGAGCCTGGCCGTCCCGCCGGCCGTGGTCAGGACCCTGCCCAAGCGGGCCCAGGAGCTGATCGGCTACTCCATCCACCCGCCCTTCATGGGCTACGTCGACGGCGTGCATCCGAGCAAGGTGATGGGCTAGACGGCCGAATCCTGCGACCGTCGCACCTCAGCCAGGATGTTGCAGAACAGCGCGCCCTGCTCGATCGCGTCGTCCAGGGCGACGTGCGTGTGCGGCAGATGGTCGAACCAGGCCCTGGGCATGTTGCGCTTCACCGCGTCGCGGTAGTCGCCCTTCAGCGCCACCATCGCCAGGGTCTTGATGTCCAGCGCCGCGTGGGAGAACGGGCTCTCGCCGGCGAACCGCATCAGGTACCAGTAGACGAACATGAAATCGTAGGAGGCCGGAAAGCCCACGAAGACCGGCTTGCCCGGCAGAGCCTTCAGCCAGGCGGCGTAGGCCGGCATGGCCGTCTCGGGCGCCTGGCGGTCGATCTGCACGGCGGCGAAGGCCTCGGTGTTCTGTTCCCACCAGGCCTGGGTGCGGGGATGCGGCGCGGCGCCCGGCAGCGGCTCCAGGTTGGCGGAGAAGGTCGCGATCAGCGTCTTGTCGGCGAGATAGGCCGCGGACCCGAAGCTGAGCATCGAATGCGGACCGGGGATCGGACCATCGGCTTCGATGTCCGTGCTGACGTAGATTTCCTGTTTAGCCATGGACCGCCCTCTAGCGGCCTTTCTAGGGAAAGGCGAACGCTGTTCGCTGTGAGCCGTCGGCGAAAATCCCCTCTTCATCCTGGTCGGACTTGTTCCGACCACCCATGAACACGGGCGGTTGGGAGGTTGCGCCAGAACGTGGGACGCGCCACGCATGGGTCCTCGCGACGAGCGCGAGGATGACGGGGTTGGGGGATGCGACCCTGCGTCCTTCGAGACGCCGGGGACAGGCTCCGAAGGGGCGTGTCCCCCGTCTCGGTGCGCCCCCCGCCTACTGCGCCAGATCCGCCGGGACGGTGGGTTCGCTGAGCAGGTGCTCCATGCGCTTCCAGCGGGCCGCCTGGCTGGGGCCGGCGCGTTCGACATGCTCGCGGACCATGTCCTGGCCCAGGCCGTAGTTGATGACGTAGCTGCGGTACTGCTCGCTGAAGCTGACCGTCTGTTCGGCGCGCTTGCGCGAGACCAGGCCATACTTCTGGGTCAGCGCGATCGCCGCCTCGCGGTCGATACGGCCGGACAGGTACTCCGCGGCGATGGTGAAGCGCGAGCCGGCGAGCTTCTTCTGGGCCTCCAGCAGCCCCAGGAACCGGCCGGCGTCCTGCGCGTCCAGGCCGGCCAGCGGGTACAGCACCGAGGTCTCGAACGTCAGCCGCTCCTCGCCCGGGAAAGCCAGGTCGATGCCGTAGTTGGCCGAGCCCTCGGCCAGCAGCGACTGCGGCGAATAGAGCGGATAGACGGTGAACTCGACCCAGCCCTTGCCCTTGGACAGGTGCTCCTCGAGCAGCAGGTTGTAGACGTGGTGCCCCGGGTAGCCCTCGTGGCAGCCCAGATCGACGGCCCGGCTCAGGCGCACCGGCAGGTCGGTGTTCACCTGGATCAGGCTGTGGGCGTCGCCCTTGTACCAGTTGTAGCCGGACCAGGACTTGCCGGTGACGAACTCCAGGGTGAAGCGCTCGTTCGCCGGCAGCTTGATGTGCGCGACGGTGCGCTTGCGGCATTCGGCGATGGCGGCGTCGAACACGGGCCGCAGCTTGTCGGCGGGAATGACGAACCGCTCGTTGAAACTGTCTACCCGCTGCCACAGAGGCCCGTCGCCGGGGACCAGCTTCTCGATGTCCGCCAGCACGGGGTCATAGCTCGCCAGCGGCTTCAGCTTGGGCCGGACGCCGAACAGGCCCTCGGCCTCGTCCTCGAAGCTCAGCTTCTCGCCCTGCATCATCCGCAGCCGCGTCTCGGCGGCCTTGAGCTGGCCGCGCAGAAACTCGGCGCGCCGGGCCTCCATCGGGTCCGTCTGCTTGCCCGCCGCGGCCAGAGCGGCTTCCAGGGCGGCGACCTCCGCCTGGAGCTTCGGCAAGGGGGTCTTGTCGCCCTTCGCGGCGGCCTGCCATTCGGCCGGACCGTAGAAGGCGTCGATGTAGCCTTCCTCATGCTCGCCGATCCGCAGGCTGAGCTTCACATACTGCTCGGCGATCGGGTCCAGGCTCGACTTGGCCAGCACGGGCGTGGCCAGCACGGAGGCGGCGGCGAACAGGGAGACGGCCAGGCGACGGATCATTTGCGCATCCATTGCTCCCGGGCTTCGACGGCCAGGCCCGGGAAGTCGCTGAAGACGCCGTCGACTCCAGCGTCATAGAGCGCCTTGAGCAGCGCCGCCACGTCCCCGTGCAGCCGCGGCCGATCAGGCCGCACGGCGAGGCCTCGCTGCAGCGACTTCGGCAGGAAGTAGTTCTCGGCCCGCACCGTCCACGGATGAACCTTGAGGCCGACGGCATGGGCGTCGGCGACCAGGCGCGTCGCCGGCAGCAGCCGCTCGCCGTCCTGCGGGACGACATAGGACCGGTCCGGCCCCACGCCGTCGGCGTAGGCCGCGATCGCCTTCAGCCCTTCGGCCGTCACCATGTCGGCATAGCGGACCCGCGGCGCATCGGCGGGCGAGCCGTCCGAGTCGACCAGCTGGACCAGTCTGGCGCGGGTCAGGCCGCGCAGCATCTTCAGCGGCGCGACCTCGAAGCATTGCACGAAGACCTTCGCCTCGGCGTCGTCCAGGCCGTTGGCTTTCAGCGCCTCGGCCATGCGCGGCTCGAACGGCAGGCCGAGCGAGGCGAAATGGGCGGGATGCTTCATCTCCGGATAGACGCCGACCCCGGCCGCCTTGGCGATGGCGACCACCTCGTCGAACGTCGGGATGGCCTCCTGGCCGTCGTACTTCGTGTTGTCGGGGCGCAACTGCGGGAGCCGCTCGCGGCAGCGCAGAGTCTTCAGCTCGGCGAGCGTGAAGTCCTCGGTGAACCAGCCCTCGATCTTCTGGCCGTCGATCACCTTGGCCGTCCTGCGGGCGGCGAACTCCGGCCTGGAGGCGACGTCGGTCGTGCCGCCGATCTCGTTCTCGTGGCGCGCGACCAGATGGCCGTCCTTGGAGATCACCAGGTCCGGCTCGATGAAGTCCGCCTCCTGGGCGATGGCCAGCCGGTAGGCCATCGCGGTGTGCTCCGGCCGCTCGCCGCTCGCCCCGCGGTGGGCGATGACGATGGGCCGGGAGGTCCGGGCCAGGGCGGGCGTGGCGGCGACCAGGGCGAGGCCGGCGACGGCGAAGGTGCGACGGGTCATGTCCATTCTCCGGACCTAGCCGCGCGATGTGACGGGCTCGTCAAGGCCGAGGCGGTTTTCCTGCGACGCGCATCGTGATTACCCTGGCCTGGGGAGGACGATACAATGCTCATCCTGCGGATCATCGCCGTGATCCACGGCCTGTCGCTCATCGCGGGCGAGACCTATCGCAGCTGGGGCGCGGACCGCCACTGGCTGTTCGTGGTCGACGACTACTGGATCGCCGGACTGCTGCTGCTCGGGGCCTGGCTGGTGCGGTCGGCGGATGTGCGCACCCGCGCCCTGTTCGCGGCCGGGTGGGGCGCCAACGCGGGCATGCTGTACAGCAGCTTCTTCGGCAAGCTGGTCGAGCCAGCGGCGACCAACGCCGGCAACTTCGGGATCGGGGTGCTGACCCTGCTGGTCGGGATGGCCTTCGTCACGGCCGTGCTGGGCATGGTCGCGAGCATCCTGTTGCCCGCGAAGGCCTGAAGCTGTCGGGGACATGCACCGCGGGTGCGCGTCCCCTGACAAAGCCGGCAGATACGGGGACACGCACCGTCGGTGCATGTCCCCACGGCGTTAACCCGCCGCGTCCAGCTTCTCGAGGATCTGCGGGTGCAGCTCCAGATTCGCGGCCAGGATGCTTCCAGCGCCGGGAACGTAGGGATCGCCGTTCAGGTCGGTGACCTTGCCGCCGGCCTCGGAGACCATCAGCAGACCCGCCGCGGTGTCCCAGGGCTTCAGGCCCCGCTCCCAGAAGCCGTCGAAGCGGCCGGCCGCGACCCAGGCCAGGTCCAGCGCGGCGGCGCCATAGCGGCGGACGCCGGCGACGCGCTGGCTGATCTGGTGCAGCTCCTTCAGGAACTGGCCGTGGCCGGGGACGCCCAGGAACGGGATGCCCGTGGCCAGCAGCGCCTCGTCCATATGCTTGCGGGCCGCGACGCGCAGGCGCTTCTCGTTGCCCAGCCAGGTCCCCCGGCCCTTCTCGGCCCAGAAGATGTCGTGGCTGATCGGGTTGTAGGTCACCGCCGCGACGACCTGGCCCTCGCGTTCCAGCGCGATGTTGACCGCGAAGTGGGGGATCGCGTGCAGGAAGTTGGTGGTGCCGTCCAGCGGATCGACGATCCAGCGGTGGGTCTTGTCGGTGCCTTCGATCCAGCCCCGCTCCTCGCCCAGGAAGCCGTAGCCCGGACGCAGCTTGGTCAGGGCCTCGAACAGGACCTGCTCGGCCTTGAGGTCGGCGTTGGACACGAAGTCGGCCGCGCCCTTGCGGGAGACCTGCAGCTCGGTCACCTCGCCGAAGTCGCGCGCGAGACCGCGCGCCGCCTTGCGGGCGGCGTCGATCATGGAGGTGATGAGCGAGGAAGCGGTCATGTCTGGATCAGTCCGCGCGGCGGACGTATTCGCCGGTCTCGGTCGAGACGAGGACGCGCTCGCCCGCTTCCATGTAGGGCGGGATCAGGATGCGCATGCCGTTGTCGGCCTTGGCGGGCTTGTAGGACGAAGAGGCGGTCTGGCCGTTCACCACGGCGTCGGCCTCGACGATGGTCAGCACCACATGGTCCGGCAGCTCGATGCCGATGGCGCGCTCTTCGTGGAACTCGACCACGACGGTCATGCCGTCCTGCAGGAAGCGGACGCGGTCTTCGCCGACGAAGTCCTCGTGCAGGGTGATCTGCTCGTAGTTCTCGGTGTTCATGAACACCAGCATCTCGCCTTCGGCGTAGAGGAAGGTGTGGTCGCGCTGTTCGAGCGTCACGCGTTCGACCTTGTCGTCCGAACGGAAGCGCTCGTTCAGCTTGCGGCCGTCGATGAGGTTCTTCAGCTCGACCTGGGCGAAGGCGCCGCCCTTGCCGGGCTTCACGTGCGCGGCCTTCACGCAGACCCAGAGTCCGCCGTCGTGCTGGAGCACCATGCCGGGCTTGATGGTGTTGCCGTTGATCTTAGCCATGAGGATGTTTTCGCCGGTGTGGGGCTGGAAATTGGGCGCGGAAACTAGCGATCAGGCCGCCTGTTAGCAAGGCGGGGCTTCCGTTGCTAAGGTCAGGGCCATGAGCCACGACGAATCCTCCTCACAGAATGTGGCAAGGCCGACGTTCAGCGAGGGCTATCTACTGACGGCTTCGCGCCTGATGCAGGGCCTGGCCGTGTTTCTCGCTCTGGTCTTTATCGCCCTGTGCGCCGTATCGCTCCCCGACATCCTGAAACAACCGAACGCAGGCCTCGAGAGCTTGAAATTCCTCGGGTTCGGTCTGCTGTGGCTAGGGTTCTGCGTCGCCTTTTGGACCGTCGGCGGATGGGTCCATCGAAAGACGGCCCGGCAGCTCGCCGATCCCGACCGTTCGCCCTAGCGATCAGCGTCCCGCCAGCCCCTCGGCAATCGCCGCGTTCAGCGCCTTCACCGCGGTCGCCGGACCGTCCGGATGGGCCCAGACGCCAGCGCTGACGGCGGCGAAGTCGGCGCCCGCCCTGGCCACGATGGCGGCGTTGTCGGCGGTGATCCCGCCGATCGCCACGCAGGGAACCTCCATCGTCTCCTGCCAGATGGTCAGGATCTCTGGCTCGGCGCGGGTCGGGGCGTCCTTGGTCGTGGTCGGGAAGAAGGCGCCGAAGGCGACGTAGTCCGCCCCGGCCTCGGCCGCCTCCATCGCCAGGTGCCGGCTGTCGTGGCAGGTCACGCCGACCATCTTGTCTCGGCCCATGAGCCGCCGCGCCTCGGCGTAGCTGGCGTCGCTCTGCCCGACATGGACGCCGTCGCAGCCCAGCCGCGCGGCCAGGTCGGGCCGGTCGTTCAGGATCACCGCCACGTCGCGGCCGTGAGCGATCGGCGTCAGGGCGTCCACGGCGGCGGCGATCACCGCGTCCGGAGCGTCCTTGAGGCGGATCTGCAGGGCGGCGACGTCGCCGGCGTCCAGCGCGGCGGCCAGGTCGCGGCCGAAGGCGGCCAGGTCGTCCAGGCGCGGCGGGGTGATCAGGTACAGGCGGCAGTCGGCGGTCATATGCGCCGTCTACACCAGCACGCCCCGGATCGCATAGGCGACGGCCGCGGCGGTCATGGCGCAGGCGACCAGCAAGGCCGTGAAACGCACGATCCGGACCGGCAGCAGGGAGGCGTCCTCCTCCAGCGGCGCGGCGAAGGCGTTGGCGGTCTCCCCCGTCCCCGGGGCCCGCCCGTCCTCGATCTGGCCCTGCCCCGCCAGCCTCAGGATCTGGATGGCGCCAAGGCCGATCGCGGCCAGATAGACGACGAGGAGCACGAGCCGCCCCATCTCCGCGGGCGTCGCGCTCGCCGCCAGCGATCCCGACGCCGCGGCCTCCGCGCCCGCTTCCGGAAGCACCGCCACCAGCCCGGCGGCGAGGGTGACGAACCCGGCCGGGCCCATCACCACCATGATCCTCAGATAGGCTCGGGACGCCTCGAGCCTGCGCCGCGCGGCCAGCGCGACGCTCCAGATGCAGAGGCCTCCCATCGCCAGACCGAGGAGGACCATCACCCAGAACGCCGCGCCAGACAGGCTGGTCAGCGCTTCCAGGTCCCAGAAATGGCCGTCCCGATTCCGCAGCACTATCTCACGAAAGCTCTGACCGGCGATGACCTGCAGCGGCGCCACGATGGCGAACACCCCGACCGCATGCGCAGGCCCATGCGCGCGGCGGGTCGCAGCGGATCGGCGAGAAGCGTCCGGGCGCTGATCGCGCCCAGCAGCAGCGCCGTGGCCAGGAACGAGGCCAGCGTCAGATGGACGAACCGCGCCGCGAAGTTGGGCGGCAGGACGGCTCCGGGCGCGATGTCATGAAACCAGCCGTAGGCGGGCAGCACGCAGAACGCCGCAAGGAAGGCTCCCGTCGCCGCGATCGAGGTCGCCGTGAAATGCAGCCGCGAACCCGTGCCTCGCCAGCCCGCCAGGGTCACGCCGAGCCCGCCGGCCTGAAGAGCGAAGCCGGCCACCAGGCCCCGGTCGAGCAGGACCCCGGCGTGGGGCGAGATCAGCCCCGCGAAAAGGCCGAGGGCGAAGGCGAGGCCGAAGATCCGGATCCAGAATCGGTAGAGGTCGCGAAACACCAGACGGCGCGTGGCCAGCCACATCGCCTCGAGGATCATCGCGAGCGCGCCAGTTCCCATCGCAAGACCCAGCGTCGCCGTGACGAAGGCGAACCGCAGCCGAGCCAGCAGTTCCGCGTCCAGGTCCATTGACCACGCCCTTGCAGCGCTCGCCCCCCAACTTCCCTTTACGCGCGAGTGAGCCTGAGGCCTTAGCGACATCGCGTCGCAGTAACAGCGCCGAAGTCGGCTGCAATTGAGTTGCAACGACGACGCCGGGTCGCTAAATGCGTCTCGTTATCAAGTCGGGACACGCTCGTGTACGTCTGCAACTGCAACGGCATCCGTGAACGTCAGGTCCGCGCCGCCATCGAGGCGGGCGCGACGCGTCCGGCCGAGGTCTTCCGCGCCCACGGTTGCAAGGCCCAGTGCGCCCGTTGCGTCTGCGAGATGCGCGACATGATCGAGCAGTCCCAGGAAGTCCTGCGCTTCGCCGCCGAATAGACGGCCCGACACCCCTTTCATCTGCCCGAGCCAGACGCCGACCGAGCATCGCTCCGGCCGACGATACCCGTTGCGCGTCGAGGCGGCGCTCGCACGAGGCGGCTTCCATAACCTCGCGAAAGAAGTCTCAAACCGCTGGTGAGAGGCGTTTTCAGAACTTTTTGCGAAATGTAGAAGCATTCGCGAAGATTTCTGCGCAACCGCGAAACACTTGCAGACATAGCGGTTGCGAACATCAGGACGAAGGTTCAGGTTCGCCCCAACTCGAAACCAGTAAGGAGCACCACGCCATGAAGGGCGATCCTGCCATCATCAAGCTTCTGAACGCGGTGCTGACCAATGAGCTGACCGCGGTCAATCAGTACTTCCTGCATGCACGCATGTATCAGGACTGGGGCTTCGCCCGCCTGGGCAAGATCACCTACGACGAATCCATCGGCGAGATGAAGCACGCCGACAAGCTCATCAAGCGCATCCTCTTCCTGGAGGGCCTGCCCAACCTGCAGGACCTCAATAAGCTGAAGATCGGCGAGACCGTGCCGGAATGCCTGGCCGCGGATCTCGCGGTCGAGGTCGGCGGCCGCAAGGACCTGATCAAGGGCGTGCAGGCCTCGGAGGACGCCCACGACTACGTCAGCCGCCAGATCTTCAAGGAGATCCTCTCTGACACCGAGGAGCACATCGACTTCCTGGAGACCCAGCTGTCGCTGGTGAAGTCG
This sequence comes from Caulobacter mirabilis, assembly GCF_002749615.1. Taxonomy (GTDB): domain Bacteria; phylum Pseudomonadota; class Alphaproteobacteria; order Caulobacterales; family Caulobacteraceae; genus Caulobacter; species Caulobacter mirabilis. Next base: position 585,930 of record NZ_CP024201.1, on the reverse strand, counting down.
CTCGGCGAACAGAACTACCTGCAGAGCGCCCTCGGCGAACTGGAGAACGAAGGCGGCCACTGAGGCCGGCCGGCGGGGGAACCCCTCCAGCAATCCGGCGGTTTCCCGACGACAGTAGGGAGACCGCCATGCAGATCGCCGAGACCGCCCGGGACGCCATCGACGGACTGGCCAACAGCGAAGGGCGATCGACGAAGCACCTCTTGATCGGCCTCGGCATCACCGCCGGGGCCGTTCTCGCGTCGGCGCTGATCGCGCGGGCCAACGCCCCGACCGAGGACCACCCCGACATTCGTCGCGCCTACGACAAGCTCGACGACACGCCTCTCGCACCGCCGAAGAGCGCCTTCGCCGTGATCTGGCCGCCGCTGTTCCTGGCGCTCACGCTGTCGGGCTTGCGCGTCTGGAACGCGCCCGCCAGTCCGGCCCGAACCCAGGCCCTGACCCTGTGGGGCGTGGTGCAGGCGTTGAACGCCACCTGGATGGCGATCGGACCCAAGCATCTGGGCGGCCAGCTGGCGACGGCGATCGCCTCGCTGGGGACTTCGGCCGCCTACGCCTGGCGCGCCCGCCAGGTCGACCAGCCCGCCGCCAACATGGTCGCGCCCTACGTCGGCTGGGTGGCCTTCGCCAACGTCCTGACCGGCGACCTGTGGCGGCGAAACCGGGACAGGCCGACGATCCACTGAGCCCTTTTGCTTCATTGCGATTTTTCAACTTGCCATCCGGCCCGCGCCGAGATCACCGTTTCGTGAGGGCAAGTCGGAGAACAAGATGCGGAAGTTTGGAATCCTGGCCGCCGTCGTGGCCTGCGGGGCCCTCGTGGCCGGTTGCGAGACGCTCAACGAGGACCAGTGCCGCGCCGGCGACTGGGAGGGCATCGGCTACACGGACGGCGCCAACGGCCGCCAGCCGGACCGCTACGGCGACCATGTGAAGGCCTGCACCAAGTTCCAGATCATGCCGGACCAGGCGTCCTACATGCGTGGACGCCAGCGCGGCCTGCCGGTCTACTGCACGCTGGACCGCGGCTTCTCGGAAGGACGCCAGGGGCGGACGTACCATGGCGTCTGCCCCGCCCCGCTGGAGCGTGACTTCGTGACCGGCTACGATGATGGCCGCGTCGTCTACGACGCCCAGCAGCGGGTCGACCGCGCCGACAGCGACATCTCCTCGGCCCAGAGCCGCTGGGATGAGGCCGATCGCAAGCTCCGCAACGAGGAGAATCGGCTGGTCGATCCGAAGCTGTCCGACAGCGACCGGGCCTGGATCCGGGAGGCGATCAAGCGCCTGCGGGACGACCGCCGCCAGGCGGACGAAGACCTGCGCGAGGCTCGGTATCGCCGCGACGAGGCCGAACGCGAGGTCAACCAGCTCCGCTACCGATTCAGCCCGCGCTACGGCAGCTGGTAGGCGGCCAATGAAAAGGGCCGGCGCCTGAGGCGACCGGCCCTTCCATTGTCGAGGCTGCGGAAAACTACTCCGCGGCGGCCTTGCTGACGCCGATCTTCGGATCCAGCTCGCCGGCGCTGTAGCGCTTGGCCATCTGGGCGGTGCTGAGCGGCTTGATCTTGGAGGCCTGGCCGTCGGCCCAGAACTCCCGGAAACGCTGCTCGCAGACCTTGCGCATGGCTTCCTTGGCCGGCTTCAGATAGGCGCGCGGGTCGAACTCTCCCGGCTTCTCCATCAGCAGCTTCCGGATCGCGCCGGTCATGGCCATGCGGTTGTCGGTGTCGATGTTGATCTTGCGCACGCCGTGCTTGATGCCGCGCTGGATCTCTTCCACCGGGACGCCCCAGGTCTGGGGCATCTGGCCGCCGAACTCGTTGATGATGTCCTGCAGATCCTGCGGCACCGACGACGAGCCGTGCATCACCAGGTGGGTGTTGGGCAGGCGGCGGTGGATCTCCTCGATCACGTTCATGGCCAGCACGTCGCCGTCCGGCTTGCGGCTGAACTTGTAGGCGCCGTGGCTGGTGCCCATGGCGATGGCCAGGGCGTCGACCTTGGTCTCGCGCACGAACTCGACCGCCTGGTCGGGGTCGGTCAGCAGGGCCGAGTGGTCCAGCTTGCCCTCGAAGCCGTGGCCGTCCTCGGCCTCGCCCATGCCGGTCTCCAGCGAGCCCAGCACGCCCAGCTCGCCCTCGACCGAGACGCCGCAGCTGTGGGCCATCTGGACCACGCGACGGGTGACATCGACGTTGTAGTCATAGTCGGCCGGGGTCTTGGCGTCTTCCTTCAGGCTGCCGTCCATCATCACCGAGGTGAAACCGTACTGGATGGCGGTGGCGCAGGTGGCCGGGCCGTTGCCGTGATCCTGGTGCATGCAGACCGGGATGTTCGGGTACAGCTCGACCAGGGCGTCGATCAGGCGGGCCAGCACGACATCGTTGGCGTAGCTGCGCGCGCCGCGCGACGCCTGGATGATGACCGGCGCGTCGCAGGCCTCGGCGGCCTCCATGATCGCCAGACCCTGTTCCATGTTGTTGATGTTGAAGGCGGGCAGGCCGTAGTCATTCTCGGCGGCGTGGTCGAGAAGCTGACGAAGGGTGATGCGGGCCACGATCTAAGGTCCTCTTGCGCGTATTTTTTGTGTTGTGGCGCTGGTTTAGTCGCACGAGCGCCCCGCGTCACCCCCTGGTGTCACGGACGCGTGATCACGATTGCTGGCGACGCGACGTCAACGACGCCGCGTTCGCCTCTGATTGATCAGACTTCCAGAGCCGCGACGCCCGGCAGGACCTTGCCTTCCATCCACTCCAGGAAGGCGCCGCCCGCGGTCGAGACGAAGGTCATCTCGCCCGCCACCCCGGCGTGGTTCAGGGCCGCGACGGTGTCGCCGCCGCCGGCCACGGCGACCAGCTTGCCGGCCTGGGCCAGTTCGCCGGCCTTCTTGGCCGCCGCCACGGTGGCGGCGTCGAACGGCGGCACCTCGAACACGCCCAGCGGGCCGTTCCAGATGAAGGTCTTGCTGTCGTCCATGGCGGTCAGCAGGCGCTCGACCGTCTTGGGGCCGGCGTCCAGGATCAGGTCGCCGTCCTTGACCTCGTCCAGGGCCAGCACGCGCGTGGCGGTGTTCGGCTTCACCTCGGCGGCGACGACAACGTCGACCGGCAGCAGCAGCTCACAGCCGGCCTGGGCGGCCTTGGCGATGATCTCGCGGGCGGTGTCGCCCAGGTCGTGCTCGCACAGCGAGGAGCCGACCGGATGGCCCTGTGCGGCCAGGAAGGTGTTGGCCATGCCGCCGCCAATGGCCAGGCGGTCCAGCTTCTCGACCAGGTTGTTCAGCAGGTCGAGCTTGGTCGAGACCTTGGCCCCGCCGACGATGCCCAGCACCGGCTTCACCGGGTTGCCGAGGGCCGCGTCCAGCATCTCCAGCTCGCGCTGCATCGACAGGCCCGGATAGGCCGGCAGCAGGCGGGCCAGGCCCTCGGTCGAGGCGTGGGCGCGGTGGGCGGCGCTGAAGGCGTCGTTGACGTACAGGTCGCCCAGCTTGGCCAGCTCGGCCGCGAAGGCCGGGTCGTTCTTCTCTTCGCCGGCGTGGTAGCGGATGTTCTCCAGCAGGGCGACGCCGCCGTTCTCGAGGCCGTTCACGACCGCCGCGGCCTCACCGCCGATGCAGTCGTCGGCGAAGGCCACCGGCTGCTCCAGCAGCGCCGACAGCGGGCCGACGACCGGCTTCAGGCTCATCTCCGGAACGCGCTTGCCCTTCGGCCGGTCGAAGTGGGCCAGCAGCACCACCTTGGCGCCCCGGGTCGACAGGAAGCGGATGGTCGGCAGCACCGCGCGCAGGCGGGTGTCGTCGGTCACCTTGCCGTCGGCCATCGGCACGTTGAGGTCCACGCGGACCAGGGCGCGCTTGCCGGCGAGATCGGCGGTTTCGAGGGAGCGGAAGGGCATGTCGGAGTCCTGATGTGTCTTACGCCGGCGCTGCGGCGGGGTTCCGGATGGCGTAGACGAAGCTCTTCGCCTCACCCGGAACGTCGTCGAGTTCGTCCACCCGCGTCATGCCCAGCTTCTCGAGCACATGGATGGAGGCGGTGTTGGCCGGGCGGACCAGGCCGAAGACCTCGTCCCGGCCCAGGGCGCTGAACGCATGGTCGAGGGCGGCGCGCCCGAATTCCGTGGCGTAGCCCTGCCCCCAGGCCTCGACCGCGAAGCGGTAGCCTAGGTTCAGCTTCTCGACGTCGCCGTAGAGCCGCAGGCTGAGACCGCCGAAGCCGATGACCTGATCCGGCGCCTCGGCGCGGGCGATCGCCCAGACGCCGAAGCCGTGCTCGTCCCAGTGCGCCATCCAACTCGCCAGCACCGCCTCGGCCTTCTCCAGGTCCGGGAACGGTCCCGCCGGGTTGGTCTGGTTGGTGCGGGGATCGCCGTAGATCGCGAACAGGATGTCCGCGTCGTCGGAAGCGGGGCGGCGCAGGCGAAGTCTGGAGTTCGATCCGCTCACGCCGCCGCCGCTTCCTGGATGATTAGAGGAACTTCGCCATCACGAGCGCGGTGTCGCTCATGCGGGTCGCGAAGCCCCACTCGTTGTCGTACCAGCTCAGCACGCGGGCCAGCTTGCCGTCGATGACCTGGGTCTGCGGCAGGGCGGCGGTCGAGGAGGCGGCGATGTGGTTCAGGTCGCTGGAGACCAGCGGGTCCGTCGTCGTGGCCAGGACGCCCGACATCGGGCCATCGGCGGCGGCCTGCAGGGCGGCGTTGATTTCGGCCACGGTCACTTCACGGCCGGCGACGACCTTCAGGTCGATGACCGAGACGTTCGGGGTCGGGACGCGGATCGACGAGCCGTCCAGCTTGCCCTTCAGCTCCGGCAGGACCAGGCCCAGGGCCTTGGCGGCGCCGGTCGAGGTCGGGATCATGCTCAGGGCCGCCGCGCGACCGCGGTAGAGGTCCTTGTGCATGGTGTCGAGGGTCGGCTGGTCGCCGGTGTAGGCGTGGATCGTGGTCATGTAGCCACGCTCGATGCCGAACAGGTCGTGCAGGACCTTGGCCACCGGGGCCAGGGCGTTGGTGGTGCAGGAGCCGTTGGAGACGACGATGTCGTCGGCCGTCAGGGTCTCGTGGTTGACCTTGTAGACGATGGTCTTGTCGGCGTTGTCGGCCGGGGCCGAGACCAGCACGCGCTTGGCGCCGGCGGTCAGGTGGGCCGAGGCCTTGTCCTTGGACGTGAAGATGCCGGTGCACTCGAAGGCGATGTCGACGCCCAGATCCTTGTGCGGCAGGTTGGCCGGGTCACGCTCGGCGGTGACCTTGATCTTGCCCATGCCGACGTCGATCCAGTCCTCGCCGGTCGTCACCGTACCGGGGAAGCGGCCGTGCACGCTGTCGTAGCGCAGCAGGTGGGCGTTGGTCTCGACGGGGCCCAGGTCGTTGATGGCGACGACCTCGATGTCCTTGCGGCCATGTTCGGCGATCGAGCGGAGGACGAGACGGCCGATACGGCCGAAGCCGTTGATGGCGACGCGAACAGTCATAGGTGTGGGGCTCCGGCGCTTAATTCTATTGATTGCGCGGGGTTTTGAAGACATGGCGCGCGAAGTCAACCCCGCGGCCCCTGCGCGGGGGTCATATCCGGTGAGGCTTTGTTACAGGTCGGCGACATGGTGGCGCCGGACAAAACGGTAACTACATATGTGGCAGATAAGGGAAGGCCGAAGCCTTCCGCCACGACAGTCCCAGGAGTTCCCATGCGTCAGGTTCTTGGCGTTTACGATAGCCCAAAGCCCCATTGGGTCGGCGACGGCTTTCCGGTCCGCTCGATGTTCGCCCACGGCGCGATGGGCGGCGGCGAGGTCAGCCCCTTTCTGCTGCTCGATCACGCCGGCCCCGCCGAGTTCTCGCCGAGCGACCGCCGGCGCGGCGTCGGGGTCCACCCGCACCGCGGCTTCGAGACCGTCACCATCGTCTACGAGGGCGAGGTCGATCACCGCGACTCCTCCGGCGGCGGCGGCCATATCGGTCCCGGCGACGTGCAGTGGATGACGGCCGCCTCGGGCATCCTGCACGAGGAGTTCCACTCCGACGCCTTCACCAAACGTGGCGGCGTGATGGAGATGGCGCAGCTGTGGGTGAACCTGCCGGCCCGGGACAAGGGGGCGCCGCCCGCCTACCAGACCCTGGTCGCGGCCGACATTCCGACGGTCGAACTGGCCGACGGCGCCGGGACGCTGCGGGTGATCGCGGGCGCGTACGACGGCGCCAAGGGTCCGGCGCGCACCTTCACCCCGATCGACGTCTGGGACCTGCGCCTGAAGGCCGGCGGCCGGACGACGCTCGCCCCGGCCGAGGGCCGCATGCTCGGTCTGGCGGTGCTGTCCGGCACGGTTCAGGTCAACGGCGACGCCGTCGCGCGCGGCGGCCAGTTCGTGCTGCTCGACCGCACGGGCGGCGAGGTCGCGATCGAGGCCAACAACGACGCCAAGATCCTGGTCCTGAGCGGCGAGCCGATCGAGGAGCCGGTCGCCTGGCACGGCCCGTTCGTCATGAACACCCGCCAGGAGCTGGTCCAGACGATCGAGGACTTCAACGCCGGCCGCTTCGGGGCGATCCCGGCCTAGCGGCCCTGCGTGGTTCGAGACGCGGACCTGAGGGTCCGCTCCTCACCATGACGAAGGTGGGGGCGCCCTGCTGAATTCGTCATCCTGAGGAGCGAGCCTCGGGCGAGCGTCTCGAAGGACGCAGAGCCTATCGGCCTCTAACCACCCTCACCCGCCCCGCCGCTTCGCGGGCGTTGGCGCGAGCCGTGTCGGTGTCGGCGGCGCGGGCCAGGGCCACGCCCATGCGGCGGCGCTCGAAGGCTTCCGGCTTGCCGAACAGGCGCAGGTCGCTGTCAGGAACGCTCAGCGCCTCGGCGACGCCCTCGAACGCCACGCCCTCGGCCTCCATGCCGCCGTAGATCACCGCGCTGGCGCCCGGCTCGCGCAGGCTGACGTCGACCGGCAGGCCGAGGATGGCGCGGGCGTGCAGCGCGAACTCGCTCTGCACCTGGGTGGCCAGGGTGACCAGGCCGGTGTCGTGCGGACGCGGGCTGACCTCCGAGAACCAGACCTCGTCGCCCTTCACGAACAGCTCGACGCCGAACAGGCCGCGGCCGCCGAGGGCGGCGGTGACCTGGCCGGCGATGTCCTTCGCGGAGGCCAGGGCGGCGGCGCTCATCGCCTGCGGCTGCCAGCTCTCGACATAGTCGCCCTTCACCTGTCGGTGGCCGACGGGCGCGCAGAAGAAGGTCTCGACCTCGCCGGAGGCGCCGATGGCGCGGACCGTCAGCAGCGTGATCTCGAAGTCGAAGTCGATGCGACCTTCGACGATGACCCGGGCCGTCTCGACCCGGCCGGCCGACAGGGCGTAGTCCCAGGCCGCGCCGATATCGGCGGCGGTCTCGACGTAGGACTGCCCCTTGCCCGACGAGCTCATGACCGGCTTGACGAAACAGGGATAGCCGACGGCCGCGGCGCCCGCTTCCAGCTCGTCGCGCGATGAGGCGAAGGCGTAGGCGCTGGTCGGCAGGCCCAGGTCCTCGGCGGCCAGCCGGCGGATGCCCTCGCGGTTCATCGTCAGCTGGGTGGCGCGGGCGGTCGGGATGACGGCGACCTCGCCGGCCGCCTCGATCTCGGCCAGGGCGTCGGTGGCGATCGCCTCGATCTCGGGCACGACCAGATCGGGCTGCTCCTGGGCGATCAAGGCCTTCAGCGCCGCCGCGTCGGTCATGGCGATCACATGGCTGCGGTGGGCCACCTGCATGGCCGGGGCGTTGGCGTAGCGGTCGACGGCGATCACCTCGACGCCCAGCCGCTGCAGCTCGATGGCCACCTCCTTGCCGAGCTCGCCCGAGCCCAGGAGCATGACCTTGGTCGCGGTGGGGCTGAGCGGAGTGCCGAGTTTCATTGGTCGCCTTCGGGTTCGTAGAGGGTCAGTCTGTTGCCGAACGGGTCGAGGAGGCCGAGCTCCACCCCGCCATGGCCGGGCTCCAGGCCCGGCCGCAGGTAGCCATAGGCCTTGCCGTGCAGCTCGGCGTGATAATCGCGCAGGCCGCTCGTCTCGATCCGGACCTGGACGCCGGGAGAACCGTCGCCGTGGTGTTCGCTGAGATGCAGACGCAGCCCGGCGCGCCGGACCTCCATGTAGAGCGGCGCGCTAGGTGAGAAGCGGTGCTCCCAGACCACCTCGAAGCCGAGGTAGTCGACATAGAAGGCCCGCGCCTTGTCGATGTCGAAGATGCGCAGGACGGGGATGACGGCTCCGAACGTGATCCCCATCGCCGTCAGCCCAGCTTCGCCTTAGCCGCCTCGGCGACGCCCTCGGCGGTGATGCCGAACTCCTTGTAGAGGCGCTCGAACGGAGCCGAGGCGCCGAAGCCGGTCATGCCGACGAAGACGCCGTCCTCGCCGATGAAGCGTTCCCAGCCCATCTTGACCGCCGCCTCGACCGCGACGCGGACCTTGGCCTTGCCGATCGTGTCGGCGCGGTACTTGGCCGACTGCTGCTCGAACAGCTCCCAGCAGGGGGTCGAGACCACGCGGGTGGGGACGCCGCCGGCCTGCAGCAGCTGGCGGGCGCCGAGGGCGACGCCGACTTCGGTGCCCGAGGCGAAGATCGTCACCTGGGCGTCGCCGCCCTCGGCCGCCGCCAGCTCGTAGGCGCCCTTGGCGGACAGGTTCTCGGTCGCCGAGGCGGTGCGGGCGACCGGCGTCTTCTGGCGCGACAGGGCCATGATCGACGGCGTGGTCTTGTGCTGCAGCGCCGACTGCCAGCACTCCGCCGCCTCGATCGCGTCCGCCGGGCGGTAGACGTTCAGGTTCGGCATGGCGCGCAGCGAGGCCAGGTGCTCGACCGGCTGGTGGGTCGGGCCGTCTTCGCCGAGGCCGATGGAATCGTGGGTCATCACATGGATCACCCGCACGCCCATCAGGGCGCCCAGGCGGATGGCCGCGCGGCTGTAGTCGGCGAAGCACATGAAGGTGCCGCTGTAGGGAATGACGCCGCCGTGCAGGGCCATGCCGTTCATCGCGGCGGCCATGCCGTGCTCGCGCACGCCGTAGTGGACGTAGCGGCCGGCGTAGTCCGGCGCGTCGAACGGGACCATGCCCTTGACGTAGGTGTTGTTCGAGCCGGTCAGGTCGGCCGAGCCGCCGATCATTTCCGGGATCGCCGGGGTCAGCGCCGTCAGGGCCGAGCCGCTATGCACGCGGGTGGCGTTGGCGACCGGGTTGGCGATGTTGGCGTCGATATGGGCCTGCAGCGCGTCAAAGGCGCCGGTCGGCAGGTCGCCCTTCACGGCGCGGGTGAAGTCGGCGCCGTCCTTGTGGCTCTTCAGGCGCTTGTCCCACTTGCGGCGGGCCGAGCCCCCCTTGCGGCCGGCCTTCAACCAGGCGGCGGCGATATCCTCGGGAAGCTCGAACGGCGGCAACGGCCAGCCCATGGCCTGGCGAGCCAGCGTCGCTTCCTCGTCGAACAGCGAGTAGCCGTGGCCGTGGACGTCGCCTTCCTTCGGGCCGGCGCCCTTCGAGATCTTGGTCTTGCAGGCGATCATGGTGGGGACCTTCTGGCGGGTCGCCCAGCGCAGCGCCGCGGCGATCTTGCCGTGGTCGTGGCCGTCGACGGCCTTCACGGCCCAGCCCGCGGCCTTGAAGCGCAGCATCTGGTCGCCGGTCTCGGAGATGGTCGCCTCGCCGTCGATGGTGGTGTTGTTGTCGTCGAACAGCACCGTCAGCTTGCTGAGCTTCAGGCGGCCGGCCAGGCTGATCGCCTCCTGGCTGACGCCCTCCATCAGGCAGCCGTCGCCGGCGACCACCCAGGTGCGGTGGTCGACCAGGTCATCGCCGTAACGGGCGTGCAGGCTGCGCTCGGCCATGGCCATGCCGACGGCGGTGGCGATGCCCTGGCCCAGCGGCCCGGTGGTGGTCTCGACGCCCGGGGTGTGGCCGTATTCCGGATGGCCCGGCGTGGCGCTGCCCCACTGACGGAAGTTGCGGATCTGGTCCATCGTGACGGCCTTGAAGCCGGTCAGGTGCAGCAGGCTGTAGATCAGCATCGAGGCGTGGCCGGCGGACAGCACGAAGCGGTCGCGGTCGGCCCAGTCCGGCTTGCTGGCGTCGTACTTCAGAAACTTGGTCCACAGCACCGTCGCCACGTCGGCCAGGCCCATCGGGGCGCCCTGGTGGCCGGACTTGGCGTGATGGACGGCATCCATGGAGAGAACACGGATGGCGTCGGCCATCTTCACGGGGCTGACGGACATATTGTTGGCCTTATCAAGCTGGAATTGCGTGGGCAGGCGCCCGTTCGCACGTGAGCGCGTTTGTTTCAACCCGCCTTCCTGTCACGCCTCGGTGCGGGCTATAGAGTAGGACCCAGGATCAAGGAGCCGAGAATGTCGGGAGAGTCCGAGGGAAGCGCCCTCGATCTGGCCGTGCGCCGGCTGGAACGCGCGGTGGCTTCGCTCGAAAGCCGGATGACGGCGAAAACCGCGGACAGCGACGCCGACGGCGGAGACCTGTTCGACCAGGATCACGCCCGCCTGAACGCCGAACTGGACGCTTCGCGCGCCCGCGAGAAGGCGCTCGAGGAAGCCGGCGCCCAGGCCTCGGAAGCGCTGGGTCGCGCCATCGCCGAGATTCGCGCCGCGCTCGGCGACGACGCGCCCGCCCCCTCGACCGGAACGGAGGGCTGATCGATGGCCCAGGTGACCGTCCACATCAACGGCAAGCCCTACAGCGTCGGCTGCGAGGACGGACAGGAACGCCACCTGACCGAGATCGCCCGCCTGTTCGACAGCCAGGTCCGCCAGGTCAGCCAGGACGTCGGCCAGCTCGGCGAGACCCGCCTGTTCCTGATGGGCGCCCTGCTGCTGGCCGACGAGATGGCCGACCTCAAGCTGCGCCTGGCCCATGTCCAGGGCGAGCTCGCCCGGCTCCAGACCGAACACGCCAAGACCGAGACCAAGGCCGTCGCGGCGCTCGAGAACGCGGCCAAGCGGATCGAGAAGCTGGCCGGGGCCTAGAACGCCCTGCCGCTTGAGCCGCGCCCGCCGACGCCCTATCTTGGCTCCCGGCGGGTCCTGCTGCGGCTCTCGTCGAAGGCAACAATATCCCAGCGACCTTAATTCACTCGAAGGGAGCTGTCCCTGTCCGTCCCCGTGGGGGCGGATACATGGCGCCCACCTGGTCATCCAGGTCGAGGGGGTTGAACCGTCCTTCACGGCTCTACGCGGCGCCGCCACCTTCTTTTCCACATTTCCACATTGCCGTCGTGCGTGGTTCGAGCCCCGGATCGAGTCCGGGGTCGCTTGCGCTCGCTCCCCACCATGACGAATGTGGGCGCGCTTCATCCGACTTCGTCATCCTGAGGAGCGATCCCCCAGGATCGCGTCTCGAAGGGCGCAACGATTTGACCGCTACTCCGCCCGCCGCCGCCAAGACCGCGCTTCGCCGGAACGCCCGCGCGCGGCGCAAACAGCTGGCCGCGGAGCATCCGGAGGCGAGCGCCGCCGCCGCGACCCGCGCCCCCGCGATGCTGGCCGCCCTGAACCTCGACCGGCCCGGCGTCGTCGCCGTCTACGCCGCGATCGGCGCGGAGCTGGACCCCGCCCCGCTCGGCGAGGCCCTGGCCGCCGCGGGCTGGACCCTGGCCCTGCCGGCCTCGGTCGATCCGCAGGCGCCGCTGGCCTTCCGCCGCTGGACGCCCGGTGAGCCGCTGGTCGTCGACGCCGTGGGCATCCAGGCCCCGCCGTCCTCGGCCGCGGCCGTCCGGCCGGACCTGGTGATCGTCCCCCTGCTGGCCTTCGACCGCGCGGGCGGACGCCTGGGCCAGGGCGGCGGCCACTACGACCGCACCCTGGCGGCGCTGCGCGGGTCCGGGCCGCCTCCGCCCTTCGTCGGCCTGGCCTACGCCGGTCAGGAAGCCGCCGACCTGCCCCGCGAACCGCATGATCAGCCCCTCGATGGGATTTTGACCGAGGCGGGGTATATTGGCGTCCGAAAGGACTTCTGAATGCGCTTCGCCTTCTTCGGCGACGTCGTGGGCAAATCAGGCCGCGACGGTCTCGCCGACCACCTGCCCGGGCTGCGCCGCCGCCTCGGGCTCGAATTCGTCATCGTCAACGCCGAGAACGCGGCCGCCGGCTTCGGGATCACCGAGAACACGGCCCGCGAGCTGTTCGACGCCGGCGCCGACTGCCTGACCCTGGGCAACCACAGCTGGGATCAGAAGGAGGCGCTGACCTACATCGTGCGCGAGCCGCGCCTGATCCGACCGGCCAATTATCCGATCCTGTCGGACGCGCCCGGTCGCGGCAGCAACCTGTTCCAGACCGAGAGCGGGCGGACCATCTTCGTCGTCAACCTGCTCGGCCGGGTGCACATGGACGCCATGGACGACCCGTTCGCCGCCGCCGACCGCGAACTGGACAAGGCGCCGCTGGCCCAGGTGGCCGACGCGGTGCTGGTCGACATGCACTGCGAGGCGACGTCGGAGAAGATGGCCATGGGCCACTACTGCGACGGCCGCGCCTCGCTGGTGGTGGGGACCCATACCCACGTGCCCACGGCCGACGCCCAGATCCTGCCGGGCGGCACCGCCTACCAGACCGACGCCGGCGCCTGCGCCGACTACGACAGCGTCATCGGCAACCAGAAGGAAGAGCCGCTGCGCCGGTTCACCACCAAGATCAGCCAGGGACGCTACCAGCCGGCCTCCGGGCCGGCGACGATCTGCGGCGTGTTCGTGGAGACCGACGACCGCACGGGCCTGGCCCGCCGCATCGAGCCGATCCGCCTCGGCGGCCGGCTGAGCCAAACCGAACCGGTGGTGGAGCTGGCCACGGCGTGACGGCGCTTCCGGCGGAAGGGAAGCGGCGTCGACCGGGCCGCGCCGTCGTCGCCTGGCTCCTGGGCGGCGTGACGGCCGTCGGCGTCCTGATGTTCACCGGCCTCCTGGTGTTCGTGGGCGGCATCGGGATCGTCGACGACTTCACGAGCATCAGCCAGAACGCCGGACGCTTCGGCCTCTACACCGACGACGAACCGATCCGGAGCGACCCGACCTTCTACATCACGCACTACCGCCGGAGCGACCCGAGCCGGTTCGTCTTGGTGGTGCGCCAGGCCGACGCCCCGCCGGCGCTGGCGCGCTCGATCGTGACGGCGGAAATCCGGAGCGGTCCGCATGTCGCCCGCGGCCGCTGGACCTGCGGCCCCGATCGGCCGGCGGTTTATTGCCACCCCACGATCACCGCCGCGACGCCCGAGCCGGGGACGGCGACGATCGCCGTCGTCGACTACGACGCCGCCGGCCGGGAGATTGGTCGGGCCAGCCATGCGTTCGAGGTGCGACGGGAACGGCGGATCGTCTCGCGCCTCTGGGAAGTGCTGATGAGCGTCTAGAACGCTCCGTTGACAGGATAGATTACATGCGTAATCTAATCGAACTACAAACGTAGTTCGAGAGGAGACACCTGTGTCCAGATCGTCCATCGCCATCGTCGCGGCCGCCGCCGCGCTCGCCCTGCCCGCCGTGGCGCAAGCCGCGCCGCTGACGCCGCTCGCCATCTTCGGCGACGCCGCGCCGCCGATGAAACTGCTGATCCTCGCCCTGGCCGCCGCGACGGTCGCGGCGGTCGTTGTCTGCGCGCTGAAGCTGGCGTCCGGGCCGAAGTTGACCGGCGGCTCCGCCTTCCTGTCCGGGCTGCGGTTGGGCGGACCGCTGGCGGGCCTGCTGGGCGCGTCCTACACCAGCCTGATGATCTTCATCGGCCTGTCGAACGTCGCCGGCCCAGTGCCGATGAAGGTGATCGCCCCGGGCGTCGCCGAAGCGCTGTTCATCCTCGGCCTGGGCGTACTGGCCGGTTCAGTGGCGGTCATCGCCAACTGGGCCGTCGAGGCGCGCATCGACCGCATGGTGCTGAAGGCCTGAACGCCGTGACCGACCGCATCCACATCACCGAGGCGGAGAGCGTGGTCATGGCCGCGCTCTGGCGCCACGGCGCCCTGTCGGCCGCCTCGCTGATCGAAGCGGTAAAGGCCAGGCAGGCCTGGGGCGATGCGACCATCAAGACGCTGCTCAGCCGCCTGATCCACAAGAAGGCCATCCTCTCCGAGAAGGTCGACGGCCGACAGCTGTATCGGGCGCTGCTCGATCGCGACGCCTATGTCGCCGGGGAGGTGGCGGATCTGGTCGACCGGCTGTTCGACGGCGACCCGCACGCGCTGGCCGCCCATCTGGCGAAGGACTGAGTCCGGCTGGACGCGACGCCGGTCAGACGTCACCCTGGCCGCATGACCCTCTATCTCGTCCGCCACGGCCAGACCGAGTTCAATCGCGCCGGCCGCTATCAGGGTCGTCTCGACTCGCCGCTCACCGCGCTGGGCGTCGAACAGGGACGCCGGATCGGACAACGCCTGGCCCAGCTGCTGCCGGATGGCGCGGACCTCGTCGCCAGCCCGCTCGGCCGCGCCGCGCACACCGCCCGCCTCGTCGCGGAGGCCGCCGGCCTGTCCGAGCCGCGCCTCGACGACCGCCTGATGGAGGTCAGCCTGGGCCGCTGGGACGGCATGACCGACGAGGACATCGAAGCCGTCTATCCCGGCGCCCGCAACGGGACCGACCGCTGGAACTGGTACTTCGCCTCGCCCGACGGCGAACGCTACGAACAGCTGGCCGCCCGCGCCGGCGCCTGGCTGGCCGAGGCCGCCGCTTCGCCCAGGCCGCTGGTCGCCGTCAGCCACGGCGTCACTGGCCGGGTGATCCGCGGCCTCTACGCCGGACTGAGCCGCATCGAGACGCTCAAGCTGCCGGTTCCGCAGGACGCGGTGTTCAGACTGACCGGCGGCGAAGTTGAGCAGATCGACTGCGCCCCGCTGGAAACAACCGTCAACGGACGCTAGAAGCGCCCAACCACAGATTTGCGAGACTGAAACCGACCCATGGCCGGCCACTCAAAATTCAAGAACATCATGCACAAGAAGGGCCGCGCCGACGCGCAGCGGTCCAAGCTGTTCTCCAAGCTGTCGCGTGAAATCACGGTGGCGGCGAAGATGGGTCTGCCCGACCCGAACATGAATCCGCGCCTGCGCCTGGCGGTGAACAACGCCAAGGCCGAGTCGGTGCCCAAGGACGTCATCGAGCGCGCCATCAAGAAGTCGCAGATGGGCGACGCCGCCGACTATTCCGAAATCCGCTACGAGGGCGTCGGCCCGGGTGGCGTCGGGATCATCGTCGAGGCCCTGACCGACAACAAGAACCGCGCCGCGGCCAACGTCCGCTCGCTGTTCTCGAAGATGGGCGGCAACATGGGCGCGACCGGCTCGGTGGCGTTCAACTTCGACCGCGTCGGCGAGATCACCTACCCGGCCAAGGCCGCGTCGGAAGACGCGATGATGGAGGCGGCCATCGAGGCCGGCGCCCAGGACGTGGAAAGCGACATGGACGAGGAAGGCTCCGGCCACACCGTCTACACCGCCTTCGAGGACCTCAACGAGGTGGCCGGCGCGCTGGAGAAGGCGTTCGGCGAGGCCGCCTCGACCAAGATCATCTGGAAGCCGAAGACCACCACGCCGGTGACCGGCGACGCCGTGGCCACCCTGATGAAGCTGCTCGACGCCCTCGACGACGACGACGACGTCCAGAACGTCTATTCGAACGAGGAGATCAGCGACGAGGACCTGGCGAAGCTGGGCTGAGGCCTCCCTCGCCGTGAAAATGGAAAGGGCGCGGGGCGATCCGCGCCCTTTTTCGTTTTCCTCTTCCGCCGGGAGAGGGGGACCATGCCGCAGGCATGGTGGAGAGGGCCCACGGCGGTAGACTTCTCTCGATCATCGGCGGATCAAGCCGACGCCTTTGGCCCCTCCACCGCCCTTCGGGTGGTCCCGCTCTCCTAGAGGAGAGGAACTACTTCTGGTCCGCGTAATCCTTGACCAGGGCGTAGAGGAAGTCGCGCGCGTCGTAGAGCGACTTCACCCGCACCCGCTCGTTCAGACCGTGGACGCCGTTGCCGCTGTTGTCGGCGAAGATCCCCGTCAGGCCGTAGGTCGGGATGCCCGCGGCGTTGGTGTACTTGCCGTCGGTGGCGCCGGTGGTCTGGAAGGGCACGATCGGCACGCCCGGCCACAGCTTGGCGGCCTGCTTCTTCAGCGGCTCCATGACCGCCGGGGTCAGCGGCGGCGGCGGCGGGGTGCGCAGGCTGGTGTCGTCGGCCTTGATCGTCACCTTGTCGTCGCCGATGACCTGAATCAGGCGCTGACGCGTCTCCTCGGCGGTGTGGCCGGGGAAGATGCGGCAGTTCACGTTCGCCCGCGCGCGCTGCGGCAGGGCGTTCGGCGCATGGCCGGCGTTGGCCATCGTGGGCACGCAGGTGGTCCGCAGCATGCTGTTCCAGGTCGGATTGCGCGACACGATCGCCGCCGCCTTGGCGTCCGACGGATCGGCGACCAGAGCCTTCATCGCCGCGCCGCTCTCGGCGTCGACCAGCGGGGCCATGGCGGTGAAATAGGCGCGGGTCGTCTCGTTCAGCTGCACCGGGAAGTCGTCGGCGTTGACCTTGACCAGCGCCGCCGACAGCCGGGCCAGGGCGTTGTCCTTCACCGGCCGGCTGGAGTGGCCGCCGGGGTTGGTCGCCTCGAAATGGTAGTCCTGGTAGACCTTCTCGCCCGACTGGATCGACAACGAGACCGGCTTGCCGGCGTCGTCCAGCAGACCGCCCGCGCCCTCGTTCAGCGCCAGGCCGGCGTCGATCAGGTCGCGGTGCTTGGTCACCAGAAGGTCGGCGCCGTTCAGGGCGTCGTCGCTCTCCTCGCCGCAGGTCAGGGCCATCTTGATGGTCCGGCGCGGCTTGTAGCCCTCCTTCTTGTAGCGGATCAGGGTGTCAACCCA
Organism: Caulobacter mirabilis; assembly: GCF_002749615.1. Classification (GTDB taxonomy): domain Bacteria; phylum Pseudomonadota; class Alphaproteobacteria; order Caulobacterales; family Caulobacteraceae; genus Caulobacter; species Caulobacter mirabilis. The sequence goes on along the minus strand of NZ_CP024201.1, from coordinate 569,061 downwards.
GATCGCCGCCTGGGCTTTGTCGTCGCTGGCCCCGCGGGCATAGAAGAAGCCGTCCTCCTCGACCAGCTTGAAGGGATCTCGCTCCCAGTCCTCACGCTTGGCCTCGACCACATCGATGTGGGCCAGCAGCAGGATCGCCTTGGCCTTGAGATTCTTGCCCGGAAGGATGGCGACCAGGTTGCCCTCCTTGGGATGCGACGGCTCGACGATGATGTGCAGGTCGCTGTCGGGGAAGCCGGCCAGGCTGAGGCGCTTGGCCATCGCCTTCGAGGCCTCGGTGCAGTCGCCGGCCGACAGGGTGGTGTTGATCTCCACCAGCTCCTTGTAGGTCTCGCGGAAGGCCGTCTGGTCCGGCCGGAGAGCGCCCTGCGCCCCTGCCAGCGCCGGCAACGCCGCCGCCATGATCCCCGCCGCCGCGCTACGCCGCCAAACGCTCATCGCAAAGCCCCCAGAAAAGAAACCAGGGCGCCACTTTCGACCCCGAACCCGGCGTCATGCAAGCACGCTTGTCCCCCGAACGCTTTCGGCGTTCCCTAGGCGGTCCCGTCGAACTCTGGGACGATCTCCATGGACTGGACCCACGCCCTCATCTTCAAGCCGGACTACTTCCTGCCGCTGCTCGGCGCGATGGTCGCCGGCAGCCTGGTCGGGATCGAGCGCGGCCATCGCGGCCAGCCCGCCGGCTTCCGCACCCACGCCCTGCTGGCGGTGGCCTCCGCCCTGCTGATGGTCGGCGCCAACCACCAGGTCGACTGGATCACCAGCGAGGCGCCGCTGGCCGTGATCCGCATCGACCCCGTCCGCATGGCCCACGGCATCCTGACCGGGGTCGGCTTCCTGTGCGGCGGCGTGATCTTCCGCGAGGGCTTCACCGTCCACGGACTGACCACGGCCACCTCGCTGTGGACCACCTCGGCGCTGGGCGTGCTGTTCGGCATGGGCTTCTGGAGCGTGGCCATCACCGGCACGGCCGCGACCCTGTTCATCCTCGCCGTCCTGCGCATCGTCGACCGCTGGCTGCCCCAGCAGCAGGTGGCCGAGGTCATCATCCGCTACAAGCGCGACGGCGCCCCGGACGCCGCCCAGGTCCGCGACCAGCTGCGCACGCTGAAGCTGGAGCCCTCGCCGTTCAGCAACCGCCTGACCAAGAAGGGCCTGCTCATCGAACACGGCGCCACGGTGCGGGCGCCCAGCCTGGCTCAGATCGACGCCCTGGCGGCCCTGCTGCGCGCCGACCGCAAGGTCGTGGAGTTCGAGATCCTGCCCCGCACGCACTGAACCTTTGCGGTTCGTTCACCACTCGGGCATTGAGTAGAACACATGATGAACGCGCCGATTCGAATCCTGGGCCTCGATCCCGGCCTGCGCCGCACCGGCTGGGGCGTGGTGTCGATCGAGGGCTCGCGTCTGGCCTGGATCGCACACGGCGTGATCACCCCGCCGGAGAGCGCGCCGCTGTCCGAGCGGCTGCTGCACCTGTTCCACGGCGTCCAGGCGGTGATCGAAGCCCACGCTCCGCAGGAAGCGGCGGTCGAGGAGACCTTCGTCAACAACAACGGCCAGTCGACGCTGAAGCTGGGCCAGGCCCGCGCCGCCTCGATGATCGCTCCCGCCCAGGCCGGGCTGCTGGTGGCGGAGTACTCCGCGCCGGTGGTCAAGAAGGCCGTGGTCGGCACCGGCTGGGCGGACAAGAAGCAGGTCGCCTTCATGATCGCCCGACTCCTGCCGGCCGCCGGCGGTCCGACCCAGGACGCCGCCGACGCCCTCGCCGTCGCCATCGCCCACGCCCATGCCCGCCGGGCGCGCCCGGCCGGGGTCGCCGCATGATCGGCCGGCTCCGAGGCGTCGTCGCCGAGATCGGCGAGGAGGAGATGCTGATCGACGTGGCCGGCGTCGGCTACGTCGTCCGCTGCGGTTCGCGCACCCTCGGTCGCCAGCCGGCGATCGGCGACGAGACCCTGCTGCACATCGAGCACCAGTGGAGCGAGGCCCAGGGGCCCCGCCTCTACGGCTTCGCCAGCCGCGACGAGCGGCGCGCCTTCGTCGTGCTGACCGCCATCCAGGGCGTCGGCCCCAAGGCCGCCATGGCGGTGCTGGACATCGCCACGCCCGGCGAACTGGCGGGCGCCGTGGCCCGCGAGGACAAGGCGCTGATCGGCCGCGCCAACGGCGTCGGCCCCAAACTCGCCCAGCGGATCGTCACGGAGCTGAAGGACAAGGTCATCACCGACGGGCCGGTGCTCGTCGCCCACGCGACCATCCCGGCGCACGAGCCCGCCAAGCCCTCAGCCGCCGGCGAGGCCGTCGCCGGCCTGATGGGCCTGGGCATCGCCGAACCGTCCGCCCGCCGCGCGGTCGAACAGGCCGTGCTGCGCCTGGGCGAAGAGGCCGAGGTCCCGGCCCTGATCAAGGCGGCCCTGCAGGAGATCGGGCGGTGAACGACCGCATCGTCTCCGGCGAAGCCGCGCCGTTCGAGGGCTCGGACAAGGCGCTGCGCCCGCAGACCCTGTCGGAGTTCGTCGGCCAGCAACAGGCCAAGGGCAACCTCAAGGTCTTCATCGACGCCGCCCGCGACCGGGGCGAGGCGCTGGACCATGTGCTGCTGTTCGGCCCGCCGGGCCTGGGCAAGACCACCCTGGCCCAGATCGTCGCCCGCGAGCTGGGGGTGAACTTCCGCGCCACCTCCGGCCCGGTGCTGGCCAAGGCCGGCGACCTGGCGGCGATCCTGACCAACCTCGAACCGCGCGACGTGCTGTTCATCGACGAGATTCATCGCCTGGCGGCCAACGTCGAGGAGATCCTCTATCCGGCGATGGAGGACCATGTCCTCGACCTGATCATCGGCGAGGGCCCCTCGGCGCGTTCGATCCGCATCGACCTGGCGCCGTTCACCCTGGTGGCGGCCACGACCCGGGCCGGCCTGCTGGCCACGCCGCTGCGCGACCGCTTCGGCATCCCGCTGCGGCTGGAGTTCTACACCACCGCCGAACTGCAGCACGTCCTGCTGGGCGCGGCCCGGAAGATGGGCACGCCGCTGTCCGACGACGGGGCCGAGGAGATCGCCGCCCGCTCGCGCGGCACGCCGCGGATCGCCGGCCGCCTGCTGCGCCGGGTGCGCGACTTCGCGGCCGCCGACGGCGCGGCGGTCATCGACCGCGGCCAGGCCGCCCGCGCCCTCGCCCGCCTGGAAGTCGACGAGGCCGGCCTCGACAGCCTGGACCGCCGCTACCTGCGGGCGCTGATCGAGAATTACGGCGGCGGTCCGGCCGGGGTGGAGACCATCGCCTACGCCATCGCCGAGGCCCGCGACGCCGTCGAGGACGTCATCGAGCCCTATCTGATGCAACAGGGCTTCATTCAGCGCACCCCGCGCGGCCGCATCGCCTGCGGCAAGGGCTACCTGCATCTGGGGCTGACCGCCCCGCCCGCCGCCGTGAACCCGCAGGGCGGGCTGTTCGAGTAGGGAACCCTTCCGGCCTCTGCGTGTTTGCGCAGCTGTTCGGTGGGAGCCCTTTCATGATCGTCCGCACGCTCGTTCTGGCCGTCGTCGCCCTGTCGCTCGCCGCCTGCGGGGACGGCAAGGGTCGCTGCAAGGCGCCCGAGGCCCCCAAGGCCAACGCGAACGGCGTGGCCGGCGCCCGCCCGATCTCTCCCGGACAGGACGGCTACGCCCGGCAGCAGGCCATGGACGCCAGCGACGGCGCCAAGGCCTGCGTCCAGCACTATGCCTGGCGGCTGACCAAGAGCGCGGACGAGACGCCGGTCGTCGCCCAGGCCGTCGTCACCGCCTGCGACGCGGCCATCGCCAAGGTCACGGAGGCCGAGCAATCCGCCTACGGAACGCGCGACCTGAACGAGGCGCATCGCCGGAACGTCGAGGTGATGACCCGCTGGGCGACCCTATACCTGGTGCAGTACCGCGCCGGGGTCTGCGACTGACGCGCTTGTGTCCGGCCGGGCCGGTGACCGTGATCGCCTGATCCACTATCGACGTCGCTGATCAGCGCGCCAGGGGGCGTGCGCCGAGGACGACGGTATGAGCGACACCCCGACCGCGGGCCGGTTCGAGGGCCGGGAGCACATCCTCCCGGTGCGGGTCTATTACGAGGACACCGACTTCACCGGCGTGGTCTATCACGCCAACTACGTCCGCTACTTCGAGCGCGGACGCAGCGATTTCCTGCGACTGGCCGGGGTGTCGCACACCGAGCTGCTCGACCGGCATGATCCGGCCGCCTTCGTGGTGACCAAGATCGACATCGACTTCCGCAAGCCCGCCCGGATCGACGACGCCCTGCAGGTGCGGACCACCTACGACAGCGCCAAGGGCCCTCGGCTGCACATCACCCAGCGGATCACGCGGGGCGAGGAGCTGATCGCCGAGGCCAAGGTGTCGGCGGCCTGCATCACCATGGACGGCCGGCCCAGGAAGCCGCCGCCGGGCCTCGTGGACGCCATCAAGCCGTACTTTCACGAAGCTGATGGCTAACGGCCGTTAACCTGCACGCCTTAGTTTCACCAAAGCCGCCGGGATGATCGGCGGCGATTCTTCTAGACCGACCGGGGGACCCCCTACGCCATGGACGCACAGCTTTCCGCCGAGAGCTTTTCGATCGTCTCGCTGTGGATGCACGCGGACTGGGTGGTGAAACTGGTCATGGTCGGTCTGGCCCTGGCCTCGCTGTGGTCGTGGGCGGTGATCCTCGACAAGCTGTTCCGCTTCGGCGGGCTGAAGCGTCAGGCCGACAAGTTCGAGGACCGCGTCGGTTCGGGCCGCTCGCTGGAGGACATCGCGGCCGAGGCCGGCGACTCCAACCAGCCGCTGCCCAAGCTGCTGAACGCCGCCCTGCGCGAGTGGAAGGACGCCCGCGCCAAGGGGCCGCTGGGCGACACCCAGACCGCCCTGCTGATCCAGCGCATCGACCGGGTCATGGACACCCACATCGCGCGCGAGAGCGCCAAGGCCGAGGACGGTCTGGGCAGCCTGGCCATCGTCGCCACCGCCTCGCCCTTCGTCGGCCTGTTCGGCACGGTCTGGGGCATCATGACCGCCTTCCAGGCCATCGCCATCGAGAAGAACACCTCGCTGGCCGTCGTCGCTCCGTCGATCGCCGAGGCGCTGTTCGCCACCGCCATCGGCCTGGCCGCCGCCATCCCGGCCTACATCGCCTACAACAAGTTCTCGACCGACGCGGCCAAGTTCTCCGGCCGGCTGGAAGGCTTCGCCGACGACCTGTCGACCGCCATCCAGCGCCGCCTGGCGGAGAAGATCTAGGCCATGGCGCTTTCGACCCACGACGCCTTCGCCGCGGGCGGCGGCGGTCGCCGCCGGCGACGCCGCGGGCGACGCGGCGCGCTCAGCGAGATCAACGTCACGCCGCTGGTCGACGTGATGCTGGTGTTGCTGATCATCTTCATGATCTCCGCCCCGCTGCTGACCAGCGGCGTCTCGGTCGAGCTGCCGAAGACCGAAGCCGGGGCGATGCAGAACGAGAACGAGCCGATCACCCTGTCGGTCCGGGCCGACGGCAAGTTGTTCATCGGCGATACGGAAATCCCGTTCGCCGCCCTGAAGCCGCGCCTCGATGAACTGGCCGGCAGCGGCTACGACAAGCCGATCTACGTCCGCGCCGACGGCAAGGCCTCCTACGAGGTCGTGGCCCAGGTGATGGCGGCGCTGTCCACCGGCGGCTTCACCAAGATCAACCTGATCACCGACACCGGCGGCCCGTCGTCGGGCGCATCCTCGGCTCCGGCGGCGCTGAAGCCGGCGGCGGAATAGCCCATGGCGCGCGAGCGGACAGGAATGGCGCCGGCCCTCGTGGTGTCGGGCGTCGTCCACGTCGGCGCCCTGCTGGCGGTCATCTTCCTGGGCGGCATCTTCAAGAAGCCGATGGAGATGGGCGGCGGCGTGCCCGTGACCCTGGTCGCCGAGGGCCCGCCGATCCTGCGCGAGGCGCCGCAGGGGCCGGAGGAGCAGCTGCCGCAGGTCGAGGAGCCCGCGCCCCTGCCGCCCGAGCCGGAACCCGCGCCGCCTCCGCCGCAGCCCAAGCCGACGCCGCCCCAGCCGCAGCCGACGCCCCCAAAACCGACGCCGACGCCGACGCCGAAGCCGACCCCGACGCCCGCCAAGCCCACGCCGGCCAAGCCGTCGCCGCGGTCGCCGCTCGACCTGGACCGGCTGCTCAGCGACGTGCAGTCGACCAAACCGGCCAAGCCCGCCGGCGGCCGCCAGGGCCCGCCGAAGCCGAACACCACGCCGGCGCCGGGCGCGAGTCCGGGCGAGATCAGCCAGGCCGCGAAGGGCTACGCCAACAATCTGGGCAAGGACCTGGGACGCCGCTGGAACCCGAACTGTGAGGTCGAGGGCGGCGACCGGGTGAACATCACCGTCCAGCTGATCATCAGCTCCAACGGCCGCCTGCTCGGCGATCCGAAGATCATCCGCGGCGCCAAGGACGATCCGATCACCAAGGCGGCGATGACCCGCGCGATCATGGCCGCGCGCGCCTCGGAGCCCTTTAAGGACTTCCCGCCGGAACTGGCGGGCGAGAAGCTGAATTTCAATCTGAACGCCCAGACCGCCTGTTCGATGTGACGACCGCCAGGAGACCCCGATGACCCTCAGACCCGTCCTCGCCGCCCTCTGCGCCCTGGTCGCCGTCGCCGGCTTCGTCGCCGCGCCGCAGACCGCTCACGCCCAGATCGAGATCGACGTCAACCAGGGCGACGTCCGGCCGCTGCCGATCGCCGTCCCCGCCTTCACCGGCGCGGGCCGCGGCGCCGAGATCGCCCAGGTGATCAGCGCCAACCTCGACCGCTCCGGCCTGTTCGCCCCGATCGACCCGGCGGCCTTCCCCGAGCGCGGCCTGGACGTCAACGTCCAGCCCCGGTTCGACGCCTGGAAGACGATCAACGCCCAGGCCCTGGTCAACGGCAACGTGGTGGTCGAGGGCGACGGCCGGCTGCGCGTCGACTTCCGCCTGTGGGACGTCTACTCCGGCCAGCAGCTGCTCGGCCTGCAGTTCACCTCCACGCCCGAGAACTGGCGCCGCGTCGCGCACAAGATCAGCGACGCGGTCTACGAGCGCCTGACCGGCGAGAAGGGTTACTTCGACACCCGCATCGTGTTCGTCGCCGAGAGCGGCCCGCGCGACAAGCGGATCAAGCGCCTGATGATCATGGACCAGGACGGGGCCAACCCCTCCAGCCTGACCGACGGCAGCTACATCGTCATGACCCCGCGGTTCTCCTCGACCAGCCAGGAGATCACCTACATGGCGCTGCGGCCGACGGGCTCCAGCATCTACCTGTTCAACATCGAGACCGCGCGCCAGGAGACGATCGGCAAGTTCCCGGGGATGGTCTTCGCCCCGCGCTTCTCGCCCGACGGCGGCCGCGTCGCCTTCTCGGTCGAGCGGGGCGGCAACAGCGACATCTGGGTGATGAACCTGACCAGCCGCGCCCAGACACGGCTGACCACCGACCCGGGCATCGACACCTCGCCCAGCTTCTCGCCGGACGGTTCGCGGATCGTGTTCAATTCCGACCGCGGCGGCAGCTCGCAGATCTACGTCATGGGCTCGGACGGCTCGGGCACGCGGCGGATCTCGCGCGGCGGCGGCCGCTACTCCACCCCGGTGTGGAGCCCGCGCGGCGACTTCATCGCCTTCACCAAACAGACCGGCGGCCAGTTCCACATCGGCGTCATGCGTCCGGACGGCTCCGACGAGCGGATTCTGACCACCAGCTATCTCGACGAGGGCCCGACCTGGGCGCCGAACGGGCGGGTTCTGATGTTCTTCCGGGAAACGCCGGGCGGGGCTCCGCGTTTGTGGACCGTGGACATCACCGGCCGGATTCTGCGCCCGGCGCCCTACCAGGGCTCCGGTTCGGACCCGGCTTGGTCGCCGCTCCTCAACTGACCGGTGAATCGAGGTCGAATGACTTCATCCTGACGTCATTGTGAGGAAAAGTCATAGTCCTGCGTAACAGAGACCCGGGACCTTTCACCTATAAGGCCCGGGAGGGATTTGAGACCAAGGAGGGAGCTTCATGAGCTTCGACACCAAGCGCGCTGTTAGACTGGCGCTGATCCTAGCCGCCACCGCCTCGATGGCCGCCTGCGCCTCGAAGCCCAAGCCCATGCCGGAACCCGGCCCGGGACCGACCGGCCCGGTCGGTCCGAGCCAGCCGCAGCCGCAGCCGGGCCCTGGTCCGGTTGAGCAAGGCGTTCTGCCCGGTTCGCAGCAGGACTTCGTCATCAACGTCGGCGATTTCGTCTACTTCGACCTGGACAGCTACGAGGTTCGCGGCGACGCCGCCCCGATCCTCGACGCCCAGGCCGGCTGGCTGCAGCGCTACCCGAATGTCCAGGTCCGCATCGAAGGCAACGCCGACGAACGCGGCACCCGCGAGTACAACCTCGCCCTGGGCGCCCGCCGCGCGAACGCCGTCCGCGACTACCTGGTCAGTCGCGGCGTCTCGTCCTCGCGGATCGCGACCATCTCCTGGGGCAAGGAACGGCCGGTCGATCCGGGCACCGGCGAAGAGGCCTGGGCCCGCAACCGCAACGGCCACACGGTCATCGTCTCGGGCGCCCGCTAAGGGCCGTCCGTCACGGGAACGGCTTGGAGGGGGTCGCCGTCGCGCGATCCCCTTTTGCCATTCGCCGGCCGCCTTGCTTATCTGAGCCGCAATTTCGACGCCTCGCGGGACCTAGTCTGCCAGCCATGACGCGCAAGACCCTCATCGCCTCCACGCTTGTCCTGTCCATCGCCGCCGCCGCCGGCGCCGCCTGGGCGCAGACGCCGATGCCCGACCCGCTCGACGACCGCTCGGTGAAGCGGCTGGAGAAGATGGAGAAGGTGGTGCGCGAGCTGCGCTCGATCGTCTTCCAGGGACGCGACAGCGGCAAGCCGGTGGTCGTGCAGCCGGCCGAGACCGAGGCTCAGATGCAAGCCCTGGCCGACCGCATCGGCGACCTTGAAGGCTCGCTCACCCGCCTGAACGGCCAGAACGAAACCCTGACCCTCGAACTCGACCAGACCCAGCGCGCGCTGAAGGATTCCCAGGCCGCCAACAAGGCCCTGGTCGACCGGCTGGCTACGCTGGAGAGCCGCACGGGCCAGCTTGAAGCCGCTGCTGCGGCCGCCGTCGCGCCGCCGATCGAGTCGACCGCCCCCGTCGCCGCGGCCGGCGACCCCGCCGCCGACTTCGCCAAGGCGCGTCAGCTGATGCTCGACGGCGACTACGACTCCGCCCAGGTCGCGTTCGAAACCTATGTGAAAGCCTACCCCGACCACGCCAAGACGCCCGAGGCGCGCTACTGGCTGGGCAAGACCCTGTCGGTGCGCGGCGCTCACGCCGAGGCCGCCGGCGCCTATATCGGCGCCATCCGGGGTTGGCCGAAGACCAGCTGGGCGCCGGACGCCACGCTGGAGCTGTCGCGCTCGCTGATCGCGCTGAAGAAGCCGGCGGACGCCTGCCAGACGCTCGACGAACTGGCCAAGCGCTATCCCAAGGCGCCGCCGGCCGTCGCCGGACGGGCGCAGGCCGCCCGCACCCAGGCGAAGTGCGCGGCCTAGACCTTCCCGCCCTGGATCGCCGCCTCCGGCGCTCCTGCGCCGCTCCGCTGGCCGTCGCCTTCTCCGGCGGCGGCGACAGCCTGGCCCTGCTGCTCGCCGCCCGCGCCTGGGCGGACGCCCACGGCCGGCGTCTGCTGGTCCTGACGGTCGACCATGGCCTGAACCCCGACAGCACCGCCTGGACCGAACGCTGCGCGCTGACCGCCGAGCGGCTGGGCCTGGCCTTCCGGGCGCTGCGCTGGGAAAGGGACAAGCCCGCGACCGGCCTGCCCGCCGCCGCCCGGGCCGCGCGCCACGCCCTGCTCGCCGAGGCGGCGCGCGAGGCCGGCGCCCGGGTGGTGCTGATGGGCCATACGGCCGACGACCTGCGCGAAGCCGCCGCCATGCGGGATGAAGGCTCGACCGTCGGCGATCCCGCCGAATGGTCGCCGTCGCCCGTCTGGCCGGCGGGCCGCGGGGTCTTCCTGCTCAGGCCGCTGCTGGCGCAGGGCCGGGCCGAATTGCGCGACTGGCTGCGGGAGCGGGGTGAGACCTGGATCGACGATCCGGCCAACGCGGACGTGCGGTACGCCCGAGCGCGGGCGCGGCTGCAGGCGCCTTCACCGCCAACCGCGCCGTCAGCGGCGATCGCGCCGCCCGTCTACGCGACCCTGGCCGGCGGCGCTCTGCGGCTGGAGCGCTCGGCGGCGTCGGCCCATGTCGCCGCGGCCTGCCTGTGCGCCGCCGGAACCTCGCGACCGCCCCGCGGCGACCGCCTGGCGCGACTGGTCGAGCGCCTGAGGTCGACCGACGCCTTCACCGCCACCCTGGCCGGCGCCCGCGTCGAAGCCCTGGACGATCAGGTGCTGTTTACGCGGGAAGCCGGCGAGGCCGCCCGCGGCGGTCTGGCGCCGATCCGTCTCGTTCCGGGAGAAACGGCCGTGTGGGACGGCCGCTTCGAACTGACCGCCGCGACCGCCGCGCTGACGGTCCGCCCCCTCGCCGGCCTCGCCGCAGGCCTGCCCGCGGCGGAACAGGAAGCCCTGCGGAGCGTCCCCGCCGCGGCCCGCCCCGCCTTGCCCGCGATCATCGGCCCCGAGGGTCCAAGTTGCCCGATCCTTGCAGCGCTCCCGCCGGTTCGCGTCCACGCTCTCGTATCGCCTCGTTTCGAGGCGGCGACGGGCGCCGTTGACATAGAACCTGCCGTGTGACGAATCGCGCGCGTGGCGAAATGGACGCCGCCGTCCTATCTTTGGACGGCAACACAGGAACTTTGAGCGGATGAACCTGCGTAATCTGGCCATCTGGGCCGTTATCGTCGTCGTGGCGGCCGGCGTCTGGAGCATGATGAATCGGGGCGGCGGCGCCGCGTCCGGTCCGGCCGCCGAGATCAGCTACAGCACGCTGCTGCAGCGCGTGGGCTCCGGCGACGTGAAGTCCGCGGTGTTTCGCGGCAACACGGTCGAGATCCAGGGCAAGGACGACAAGACCTATCAGGTCATCGCGCCGAGCAACGCCGAAGACCTGCTGAAGCGGATGGAAGCCGCCGGCGTCAACGTGATGATTCGTCCGACGGACCGCGCGCCGCTGGTCAGCATCCTGCTGAACGCCCTGCCGATCCTGCTGCTGATCGGCGTCTGGATCTTCTTCATGCGCCAGATGCAGGGCGGCGCCCGCGGCGCCATGGGCTTCGGCAAGTCCAAGGCCAAGATGCTCACCGAGCAGAAGGGCCGAAAGACCTTCGAGGACGTCGCCGGCGTGGACGAGGCCAAGGAAGAGCTGTCGGAAATCGTCGACTTCCTGAAGGACCCCGCCAAGTTCCAGCGCCTGGGCGGCAAGATCCCCAAGGGCGCCCTGCTGGTCGGCCCTCCGGGCACCGGTAAGACCCTGATCGCGCGCGCCGTCGCGGGCGAAGCGGGCGTGCCCTTCTTCACCATCTCGGGGTCGGACTTCGTCGAGATGTTCGTCGGCGTCGGCGCCAGCCGCGTCCGCGACATGTTCGAGCAGGCCAAGAAGAACGCGCCCTGCATCATCTTCATCGATGAAATCGACGCCGTCGGCCGTCACCGCGGCGCCGGCCTGGGCGGCGGCAACGACGAACGCGAGCAGACCCTCAACCAGCTGCTGGTCGAGATGGACGGCTTCGAGTCGAACGAAGGCATCATCCTGATCGCCGCCACCAACCGTCCGGACGTCCTGGACCCGGCGCTGCTGCGTCCCGGCCGGTTCGACCGCCAGGTCGTGGTGCCGAACCCGGACGTCTCGGGTCGCGAGAAGATCCTGCGCGTCCACATGCGCAACGTGCCGCTGGCCGCCGATGTCGACGTGCGCACCCTGGCGCGCGGCACGCCGGGCTTCTCGGGCGCCGACCTGGCCAACCTCGTCAACGAAGCCGCCCTTATGGCCGCGCGGAAGAACCGCCGCATGGTCACCCACATCGACTTCGAACAGGCCAAGGACAAGGTCATGATGGGCGCCGAGCGCCGGTCGATGGCCATGAACGAGGAAGAGAAGAAGCTGACCGCCTACCACGAGGGCGGCCACGCCATCGTGGCGCTGAACGTGCCGCTGGCCGACCCGGTCCACAAGGCGACCATCGTCCCGCGCGGCCGCGCCCTGGGCATGGTCATGCAGCTGCCGGAAGGCGACCGCTACTCGATGAAGTACCAGCAGATGACCAGCCGCCTGGCCATCATGATGGGCGGCCGGGTCGCGGAAGAGCTGATCTTCGGCAAGGAGAACATCACCTCCGGCGCCAGCAGCGACATCAAGGCCGCCACCGGCCTGGCGCGCAGCATGGTCACCCAGTGGGGCTACTCCGACAAGCTCGGCACCGTGGCCTACGGCGACAACCAGGAAGAGGTGTTCCTGGGCCACTCCGTCGCCCGCACCCAGAACGTCTCGGAAGAGACCGCCCGCCTGATCGACAGCGAGGTGAAGCGCCTGGTCCAGGAAGGCCTGGACGAGGCGACCCGCATCCTGACCGAGAAGCGCGAAGACCTCGAAGCCCTGGCTCGCGCCCTGCTCGAGTTCGAGACGCTCTCCGGCGAGGAGATCAACGGCGTGCTCAAGGGCGTGATGCCCAGCCGCGACGAGCCGACCGACAAGCGTCCGAGCGGCCCCAGCGCCGCGGTGCCGCTGTCGCCGCGCCCCACCGGCGTGACGGCCCGCAACCAGGACTAGGACCACAGCCGCCGGCCGGAGAGACCTTGGCGCTGTCTCCGGCCGGCGTTAGACCTCGGGCCTCAGGATCTGACGAGGGGTTCCGATGAAGGCTGTCATTCTCGCCGCCGGCGTCGCGCTGGCCGCGATCTCAAGCGCCGCCGCCGCCCAGACCATCCACAAGGACGGCATGACCGCCCAGGAGGTCGTCAGCTGGCTGCACAAGAGCGGCTACAAGGCTGAACTGACCAAGGACTCCCAGGGCGACCCGAAGATCAACAGCGCCGCCGGCGGCGTCAACTTCGCCATCCATTTCTACGACTGCGCGGCCTCGCGCTGCAAAGCGATCCAGTTCTCGGCGGGATTCGACCTGAAGGACGGCTTCACGCTCGAGAAGATCAACGCCTGGAACCGCGAGCACCGCTACCTGAAGGGCTATCTCGACAAGGAGATGGATCCCTACGTCGAGTACGACGTGAACGTGAACGCGGGCCGCACGATCTCGGGGCTGGACGACGATTTCGGCGTCTGGACCGGCATGATCGACGACTTCACCAAGTACATCGACTGGTAGGATGACGAGATCGGCCACGGCCGTCCTGCGAACCCGGGTCATGGGGATCGTCAACGTCACGCCGGACAGCTTCTCGGACGGCGGGCGTTTCATCGGCCACGGCGAGGCCCTGACCCATGCTCGGCGGCTCATCGCCGAGGGCGCCGACCTTCTCGACATCGGCGGCGAGTCGACACGGCCGGGCGCCGCCCCGGTCGACGAGACGGAAGAGATCGCGCGCACCGCCCCTCTGATCACAGCGATCCGGGCCGAGAGCGACATCCCGATCTCGATCGACACCATGAAACCGGCCGTGGCCCGGGCGGCCGCGACCGCCGGCGCCACGATCTGGAACGACGTCGCGGCCCTGCGCTTCTCGCCGGACGCGCCGGCGGTCGCGGCCGAACTCGGCTGCGAGGTCATCCTGATGCACATGCTGGGCGAGCCGCGCACCATGCAGGACGCCCCCCGCTACGACGACGTCGTGGGCGAGGTGGAGGCCTTTCTGCTCGACCGCGCCGCCGTCGCCGAGGCGGCGGGGGTGGCGCGGGCGAAGATCTGGCTCGATCCCGGCATCGGCTTCGGCAAGACGGTCGCGCACAACCTCGCCCTGCTCGCCGCCCTGCCCCGGCTGTGCGGACACGGCTATCCGCTGCTGCTGGGCGCCAGCCGCAAGCGGTTCATCGCCGGAATCGACCCGACGGCGACGGAAGCGACCGACCGCCTGGGCGGTTCGATCGCTGTCCATCTGCACGGCGCTCGGGCCGGCGCCGCGGCGGTCCGCGTCCACGACGTCCGCGAGATGGTCCAGGCGCTGAAGGTTCAGGCGGCGGTCGAGGGCTAGGCCCGCGCCAGTTCCTCGCGCGGCGGCAGAGTCTCGGGGGTGCGGACGTCCCAGGCCAAGCCGCACCGCTCCAGCAGGCGGATGAAGGCGAACCCCCAGTCGGCCTGTCCCGGATAGAGTCCCAGCTTCGCCGAACCGGGGAAGGCGTGGTGGTTGTTGTGCCAGGCCTCGCCCATGGTCGGGACGGCGGCCCAGGGGACGTCGTGGGCCTGGACGCCGGAGGTCGTCACCAGCCAGCTCTGCGGTCCCGTCCGGTGCGCGAACCGGCCGACCAGCCAGTGCCCCGTCACGGACACGCAGACCCGCACGCAGACGCCCCACACCACCCAAGACCAGCCGCCCAGCAGGTAGAGGCCGCCAGCGACCGGCAGCTGGTGCAGCATCCAGGTGCGCTCGAGGAAACGGTAGAACCGGTCGTCGGCGATGGCCCGCGGCAACTCCACCCGCGGCGGGTTGGCGAGCTCCAGCCGGCCATGCAGGTTCCACCCGTAGTCGGTCCAGAAGCCCGCCCGATTCGACAGGTAGGGATGGCAACCTGGCTGGCGCTGGCCCCAGTCGCGAAGGTCGTGGGCGGCGATCATCCAGAGCGGGCCGCTCATTCCGACCAGCGTCCCGACCCACATCATCGCGTAGTCCAGCCAGCGCGGCGCCTTGAAGCTGCCGTGGATCAGCCGCCGGTGAAAGCCGACCGAATGGCCGACCAGCAGGGTGAAGCCGGTCGTCAGCAGGAACACCGCCACAGCGCTCCAGCTGAAGAACAGCGGCGCCAGCACGACGGTCCCCAGGAGCATGCCGCCGTTCCAGAGCGAGTGGGCCGGGTCCCAGACCACCCGGCCGGCGACGGCGTCGTCGTCCGAGCCCTCGATCACGGAGTGGACGGCGTAGGGATCGTCGTCGTGATCATGACCCGTCATCACGCCGCCGGCTCCTTCGGCGGCGAATAGGCGACGTGCGCCACCACCCATCCGACGATCGCGGCGACCAGCGCGATGACGCTCGAGGTTCGCGCCGCGTCGAACCAGCCGTAGGGCGTCAGACGATCGTCGATCACCGTCGGAATGCCGTAGGCGGAGGCCGAGTAGCTTGACCCCGGTTCCGGCGGGATCAGGTCAAAGCCGCCTGTGAGGACGCCGAGGACAGCGGCGAACGCCAGCGTCGCTCCGTAGACGGCCGCCACGAAACGGCTCCTCACGCCGAGCCGATGCAGCAGGAACCAGCCGGGCGTCGCCAAGACCAGTCCGACGCCCCAAACCGCCAAGCTGAGCGGGATGGAGGCTGTGACAAGCAGGAGGTTGATGATCCCCAGGACCGGGTCGCTGACCATCAGAAACAAGACCACCACAATCAGTCCGCCGTGGATCAGCCCTGCGCCCCAGCCCGCGCCGACGGCCATCGCGATGACGGCCTGAGCCGGTGTGATGTTGCGCCGTGCGCGTTGACCCCAGCCGCCCCGGCCCGCTTCACCCCGCACCGACACCTCCAAGCCCCTCTCATCGAGTTGGTAATTAGTTTTTTCCTTAAATACCTACGCGCGAGAAATTGCAAGGGATTAGCTAATCCCTTAAATTCGGAGCATGCAGCGCGTGTTCGAAGCCCTCTCCTCGACGGTCCGCCGGAAGATCCTCGCCTACCTCGCCCACAGCGAGCTGACGGCGGGCGAGATCGCGTCGCGGTTCGAGATGTCCAAGCCGGCGGTGTCGCAGCACCTGTCGATCCTGGAGGCCGCCGGGCTGGTGGAGAGCGAGAAGCGCGGCCAGTTCGTCCACTACCGTCTGACCCCGGACAACATGGTCAACGCCCTGAACGACTTCGTCCAGGAGGTCTGCCCCGTGTCCAAGCCGCTGAAGCGCGAGAGCGCCAAGATCGCGGCGTCGAAGGGCGAGCGCTAGCGCGCCACCTGGGCGGGGAACATCAGCAGCTCGCCCTTCCGCAGGGATCGGAGCCCCTCGATGATCGGAGCATGGACCGGCCAGTCGCGGCGCACGTCGCTTCCATTGCTGTCATAGCTGCACAGCAAAAGCCCAGCGGCCCGGACGCCGGGCGTGGCAAGCACGCCGGTCAAGGCGGCGCTCCACTGGTCGAAACTATCAACCGCATGTTTTCGCGTCGCCAAGGCGTCCGCCCTCGCCCGATCGGCGAACGCTCTTTCGATCCGGGCTTCACTCCAGCCCTTGCGGCGCATACGCACTCGCTCCCGGGCTTCTCTCGCCCTTTCGTCGACGTCATCTATACCGGGATGGCCGAGCACCGTGCCGCAGTCGCACATCTTCGTCGTCGTCCAGAAAGCCCGCTCGCCGGGCTTCAACGAAGCTTCAAGGAAGGGCTTGTCGGCTGGATGCGCCTTGCGCCCAGCCGCTCTCATGGCGGCGTCGATGATCGACGCGTCGCCGCCATCGACAACAAGGCTGATGAAGTCGCACATCCCCGCAACCTAGGAGTTCGAAGCTAGCGGGACCAGCCCTCGACCAGGCTGTCCGAATGCCGCCCTTCGATCAGGCCCAGCTCGAGGCCGTGCTCCAGCCAGGCCTTGGCGCCGGCCAGGACCAGGGCGAAGCCGCCGGTGGAGTCGAGCGCGTCCTGTGCGCAGGCCGCGAAGTCGCCGCCAAAGCCGCTGTTGACCACCGTGACCTTGGTCGCGCCGTCGCCGCGCGGTTCGAAGGTCCACTCCACCGGCGTCAGGGTCCCGTTGTAGTTCCAGTCGATCAGGAGGCGGCGAGGCGGTTCGACCGCCTTCACCACCACCTCGTCGCCGACGCCGTACATGTCCCAGTCCCAGCGGATGCGGGCGCCCGGCTCAAGCCGCCCGCTTCCCCGCGTGAACCAGAAGCGGGACGTGATCGCCGGGTCGACGAAGGCCTCGAAGACCTCCGCGACCGGACGGCGGATCAGCATGGCCGCCTCGGCGACCGGCCTCTTGGCGTCGTCAGCCATCGATCAGACTTTCAGCTGTTCGTCGTACGTCGCCTTTAGCGCGCGCCAGTCGTCCCAGTTCCACGAAGTCGCCTGGCCCAGGATCGCGGCTTCCAGGCCCCGCAGGTGCTGGGTCCAGCCGCCGAGGTAGCTGGTCATCGAGCCGACGTCCTTCGACGGCACGTGGTGGGTCATCACCAGCCAGGTCCCGTCGCCGTCTGCGTTCAACTCCCAGCGCACGACGTGGTCCCCGTCGAAGGTGTGTTCGAAGACCCGGGGCGGATCGTAGACCAGGATGGAGTTGGGCCGCACCCGAGCCTGGTCCTCTTCGGTCCAGGTGTCGGTGCAGGGGTGGTCGAAGCGCAGATCGTAGCGGCCGCCGGCCTTCATCTCCATGTCCGGCTTGGCGAACCAGCAGGCGATGCCTTCCGGCGTGGCGATGGCGCGCCAGACCTTATCAGGCGCATGGCGCAGGCGGCGCTCGAAGCGCAGCTCGTAGCCGCCTTCCACCTCGCGCCAGGAACCGGCGTCGGGCGGCAGCGGGGTCGGGACGGTCAGGGTGGCGTGGGTCATTGCGGGTTCTCCCGGTCCAGGTGCTCCTCCAGGGCGTCGAGCTTCGAAGACCAGAACCGTCGGTACGGGGCCAGCCAGGCGTCGATCGCCGCCAGCCGGGCGGCGTTGACGCTGTACAGCCGTTGCCGCCCTTCGGGCCGCACAGCCACCAGGTCCGCCTCGCGCAGCACTCGCAGATGCTTGGAGACGTTCGGCTGGCTGATGCCGAGAGCGCCGATGAGATCCCCCGCCGGCCGCTCCCCCTCCCGCAGGAGGTCAAGGATACGGCGGCGATTGGGCTCGGCCAGGGTTTCGAAGACGATGTCCATGGCCGACACATGCCCATACAGTTATATAACTGTCAACGCATATATTATGCGGGCGCGATGTAGTCCGGCGGAACCGCGTCGGTCAGCCAGACCCCGTTGCCGGCGACGAAGAACAGATGGCCGTCCGCCGCCATCCGCGCGGCGTCGACGACCAGGATCACGGGCTTGCCGCGGCGGGCGCCCACGCGCTCGGCCGTCGCGACGTCGGGCGAGAGATGCACATGATGCCGCCGCATCTTCTTGAGGCCGCCCTCTCGGATGGCGTCGAGGAAGCGGTCCACCGTACCGTGGAACAGTTGCGCCGGCGGCGCGGTCGGTTCGAGCGCCAGCTCGACGTCAATCGAATGCCCCTGGCGCGCCCGGATATGCTCCAGGTCGGGACTGAACTCGAACCGCTGCTTGTCGTTGGTCTCGACCACCGTCAGCAGACGGTCGAAATCGGCGCCGTGCTCGCGCCCCAGCGCGGACAGCAGGGCATCCGTGGACGCCCAGCCTTGGGCGTCCAGGGTCAACCCTCCGGCGTCCGGCCGGTGCCGGAGCCAGTAGGACAGGGTCTTGGATAGGGTCTTGTCATCAGTAGTCATGCCGCGCCTTTCGCATGACGCCGTCATGCGAGCCAGGCGCCGGCCGCCCATCACGCGCGCTTTCCACGCGGGGTGAGGACACGGGGCGACACCGCCGCTACAACCGCGTCATGAGCGCTCCCGAATCCCACAAGGGCCGCGTCCTGATCATCGCCGGCTCGGACAGCGGCGGCGGGGCCGGCGTCCAGGCCGACATCAAGACCGTCACCGCCCTCGGCGGCTACGCCGCCACCGCGATCACCGCCATCACGGTTCAGAACACCCTCGGGGTGACCGGCGTCCACGCCGTGCCGCTGGGCATCATCGAGGCGCAGGGCCGCGCCGTGCTGGACGACATCGGCGCCGACGCCATCAAGACCGGCATGTTGGGCGACGCCGCGACCGTCGAGGTCGTGGCTCGGCTGATCGACTCCGCTCCGGACGCCCCGGCCGTCATCGATCCGGTCATGATCGCCAAGGGCGGGGCTTCGCTGCTGGCGGCCGAGGCTGTCGCGGCGGTGAAGACCCTGCTGATCCCCCGCGCCGCCCTGCTGACGCCCAACGCGCCGGAGGCGGAGGCCCTGACCGGCCTGGCCGTCGCCTCGCTGGACGACCAGCGCCGCGCCGGCGAGGTCCTGCTGGCCCTGGGCGCCAAGGCGGTCCTGATGAAGGGCGGCCATGTGCCCGGCGACCGGGTCGTCGATGTCTTGATCACGTCCGCAGGCGAGACGCTGTTCGAGGGCGAGCGGATCGAAACCCGCCACACCCACGGCACGGGCTGCACCCTGGCCTCCGCCTGCGCCGCGGGCCTGGCCCAGGGCCTGCCTCTGGCCGAGGCCGTCGCCCGGGCTTGGAACTATGTACACGAGGCCATGCTGCGCGCGCCCGGGTTCGGCGCCGGACACGGCCCCCTCGATCACGGCTGGACGCTGCGATGACCGAGACTTTGGAACAGCGCCTGGAGACGATCGTCCGCGGCTCGGATTCGCTGATGACGGTGCTGCGGCTGGCCCGCGAGCTGGACCTGCCTGACTGGCTGGTCGTGTCCGGCGCGGTGTACCAGAAGGTCTGGAACCACCAGACGGGCCGCGATCCGGACCATGGGATCAAGGACTACGACCTCGCCTATCACGACGCCTCGGACACCACCTACGAAGGCGAGGACGTGCATATCAAGCGCGCCGAGGCCTACTTCCCGCCGCCCTATGACCAGCAGGTCGAGGTGCGGAACCAGGCGCGCGTGCACCTGTGGTTCGAGGATCACTTCGGCGAACCCTACGAACCGCTGCACAGCAGCGCCGAGGCCCTGGGCCGGTTCGTCGCCCCTTGCTTCGGCGTCGGCGTCCGGCTGGAGGCGGACGACAGACTGACCATCGAGGCGCCGTTCGGCCTGGATGATCTGTTCGCCATGACCATCCGGCCCAACCCCAACCGCCCCCGGGCCAAGGGCTGGGACAAGGTGATCCGCTCGGCGCGCGAGCGCTGGCCCGAGATCACGGTGTTCGACCGGGACTAGGCGCTCGCCAGGGCCGCGAGATAGGCCTTCAGGCTGGCGTCGTAGCGGTAGGCGAAGCGGCCCAGGCCGCGAAAAATAAGATTGTCGACGAAGCCGCGCTCGGTGATCCGCACGCGCGTCCCCGCCCCCTCCGGCGTCAGGGTGATGATCCAGTAACCGCCCCAGGGGCCCTTGGTGAGGATCGTGCTGCGGAAGCCCGCGTCGGCGATCTCCTCCTCCAGCCGGTAATCCACCGCGTCGCCATGGCTGGTCTCACGCCAGAACACCGCGCCGCCCTCGCGCCGGATATCCGACACCGCCACGCCTTTGCGCCAGACGGAATAGCCGCTCGGATCGCGGATCAGCCCCGCGACCGCGGCCGGCGGCTTGCCGATCACGGCCTCGCCCGTCGCCACATGGTCCCGCGGCGCGGTCAGCCCCAGGAGGGCCACTCCGCCCGCGACGAGGGCGAGCAGCAGCGCCGCGCCGATGAGAATCTTCACGATCATGCCCCGCCCTCCGCGCGCCTCAGCCGGTCGGCGGCTTCGGCCAGCAACGCGAGCCCGCTCACCGCCCGACCGCGCTCCTCCTCGTCCAGCGTCGCCAGCAGCCGCTCGACCCGCCCCGCGTCCAGCACCGAGTCTTCGACGACCGCCGCGCGTCCTTCGTCCGTCAGCCGCACGATGCGCCGGCGGGCGTCGCCCTCGTCAGCCTCCAGGCGGATCAGGCCGAGACCTTCGAGCCGCCCCAGCGCGGCCGACAGCGTCGACGCCGCCAGCCCCAGATGCCGCGCCAGGTCGCCCGCGCCCGTTCCAGCCGGATCGGTGACATGGGCCAGCAGGCCCGCCTCGCGCCCGGTCAGCCCCCGGACCGAGCGGTCCCGGGTGCGATGCTCGACATGGCAGGCGAAGTAGATGCGCGGATAGCCGCGCATCACGGAAAGGACATCGGGGCTCATGCGACGAGGCTGACTCTCGCCGGATGCTTCGTCAAAGCGAACGATCTGACGCCCGCAAATCAGCACCGATCATCCCGGCGAAGGCCGGGACTCAGGTCCAGCCCTCGCGGAAGGGTGACTTCGCGCCAAGGCATGGCGCTGCGATCTGGACCCCGGCCTTCGCCGGGGCGATCGGGTGGCGGCGCATGCTGAAGCTCCACCTCGTTCGGCGCCGCTCCTAGCGCCCCCGCAGGTAGACATCCGGGTCGCGGATCTCCATCCAGCGGTCGGCGCCCGTCAGGTCGCCGAAGCCGAACTGCCGGTAGAGGCCGTGGGCGTCGGCCGTGGCCAGGTGCATCCGGCGGAAGCCCTGCAGATCGGGATGGTCCTTGAAGTAGGCCATCAGCGCCTTGCCCAGGCCGGAGCCGCGATAGGCCTCGTCCACGAACACGTCGCAAAGCCAGCCGAAAGTGGCGCGATCGGTGACCACCCGCGCCATCGCCGCCATCTCGCCCGCCTTGTCGAAGGCCCCGAAGGTCAGGCTGTTGCGCACGGCCGCCGCGAAGGTCGTGTAGGGGATGCCCTTGGCCCAGTACGACTCCTCGGCGATCCACCGGTGGGCGCGCGGCAGATCGAACCTCGCGGGGTCGTCGCTGATGGTGTAGCTGCCGATCTCCCGTTCGTATGTCATCGGAGCCTCTCCCGTGCGCCAGTGGACCGTAGACGCCTTCGCCTCCGCGCCATTCAAGGGCAATCCGGCCTGTGTCGTCGAGCCTTTCACGGCCTGGCCGGACGACGCCTGGATGCAGGCCCTGGCGCAGGAGAACAATCAGGCCGAGACGGCCTTCCTGCTGAGAAGCGACGATCCGGCGCGCTTCGGCCTGCGCTGGTTCACGCCGGCGCTCGAGGCGCCGCTGTGCGGCCACGCCACCCTGGCCGCCGCCCATGTCCTGTTCGCCGAGCTGGGCCTCGACGCCGACGGCGTCACCTTCGACACCCTGTCAGGCCCGCTCACCGTGAAGCGCATCGGCGCTGGCTACGAGATGGACTTCCCGGCCCAGCCGCCGAAACAGACCGACATTCCCGCCGGCCTGGCCGAGGCCCTGGGCGCAGCGCCCTCCGAGGTCTGGGCGGCGAACTACCTGGTGGCGATCTTCGAGGATGAGGCGGCGATCCGGGCGCTGAGACCGGACCTGGCCGCGCTCGAGAGGATTTCCGGCGCGGCTACCGGCGGGCGAGGCAACCTTTCGGCCGCGGCTCTGGCGCCGGCCGACGCCCCCTACGACGTGGTCAGCCGCTTCTTCGCGCCCGGCTCGGGCATTCCGGAGGATCCGACCACCGGATCGGCCCACTGCATTCTATCGCCGCTTTGGTCGGCCCGGTTGAAACGGTCGGCGCTGCGATTCCACCAGGCCTATCCGGGACGGGGCGGCGACCTGGAATGCGAGCATCGCGGCGACCGTGTCCTGCTCCGCGGCGAGGCCGTGACGACGGTCGAGAGCGTCCTGCGTCTCTAGACGCGGAGACGCCTCCCGTTGGGGAGACAACGGGAGGCGTCGGCCGCATCGCTGTGCGGGGGGTTACCAGCGACGCGGGTCGTTCGGGAAGCGGTCGACGCGGTCAGCACGGCCATCGCCGTCGCGGTCGTAGCGGTCCGGGTGGCCCGGATGGCCAGGGCGGCCGTAGTGGTCGCGGTCATTCCGCTCATACCGGATCTTGGCGCTCAGGGTGTCGAAGCGACGGTCCAGATCGCGGCGCTCCCAGGCGCTCAGCCCGCCCTCGGTGCGACGATAGCGGTACTCGAGGTTGGCGATCTGGCGGAACTCGGCGCGCAGACGCTGGGCTTCGTTGCGGGTGATCTGGCCGTTGCGGACGCCCACGTCGATGCGGCGGTCCAGGTTGGCCTGGCGCTGGTTGATGTCCTGCCAGGGGGCGGCCATGGCGGGCGCGGCGGCGGCCAGAGCCGAGACCGCCAGAACGGGGATCAGGATCTTCTTCATCGTTCGGTTTCCTCTTCGCTCGGACGCCGTCGGGAGGACGACGTTGAACGAGAGAAGACACCCCCGAACCTGAAACGGTTCTGAGCCGCTCGTTATGTTCTGTTCAGGCTGGCCAGTCGGCTCAGGCGGCTTCGGAACGGGCGGCGGCGGCGTCCGCGACGGCCCGCTCGATGGCGTCGTAAAGCCGTCGCAGCTCGATCGGCTTCGACACGTGGCCGTCCATGCCGGCCGCCAGATAGGCTTCGACCTGGTGCACCAGGGCGTTGGCGGTCAGGGCCAGGATCGGCGTCTTCGGCAGCCCCTCCGACGCCTCGGCGGAGCGAATCGCCCGCGCCGCCTCGACGCCGTCCATGATCGGCATCTGGATATCCATCAGGATCAGGTCGAAGCCGCCCGACCGCCAGGCGGCCACGGCCTCGCGGCCGTCCGGAACGATGTGCAGGTCGACCTGCAGGGGCTCCATGACCGCCTGAAGCACCTTCTGGTTGGTCAGGTTGTCCTCGGCGGCCAGGATGCGCATCTGGCGCTGCTCGGCGTCGTCCGCCGCCGGCCCTTCCGCGACCTCGATCGCCGGCGGCGCGGCGCGCGGCAGCGGCAGGTCCACGACGAAGGTCGAGCCCTCGCCCTCGATGCTGCGGGCGGTGATAGCCCCGCCCATCAGCTGAGCGAGCTCCCGGCAGATGGCCAGGCCCAGCCCCGTGCCGCCGAAGCGCCGGGTCGTGGAGTTGTCG
This sequence comes from Caulobacter mirabilis, assembly GCF_002749615.1. Lineage (GTDB taxonomy): Bacteria > Pseudomonadota > Alphaproteobacteria > Caulobacterales > Caulobacteraceae > Caulobacter > Caulobacter mirabilis. The sequence goes on along the minus strand of NZ_CP024201.1, from coordinate 545,419 downwards.
GCCTGGATGAACTTCTCGAACAGCGTCGGCAGCTTGTCGTGGGCGATGCCGATGCCGGTGTCGGAGACCGTGAGCCGAAGCCCCGTGGCCGACAGCGAGAAGCGTGCGGTGACGGCCCCCTCGACGGTGAACTTCACCGCGTTCGACAGCAGGTTCGACAGGATCTGGCGGAGGCGGTCGGGATCGCCCCGCCACCAGCCGGCGGCGTCGGCGTCGACCGTCAGGGCGAACCGCAGACCCTTGTCGCCGGCCAGCACCGAGAAGACGCTGGAGACGCCCTCGGCCATATCCGACAACGAGAAGTCCTGTTCAGACAGGTCCAGCCGCCCCGCCTCGATCTTCGACAGGTCGAGCACGTCGTTGATCACCGCCAGAAGCAGCTCGCCGGACTCGCGGATCACGCCGAGCCGCTCCCGCTGGCGCGGGCCGAGATCGTCGCGGGCCATGACGTCGGCCATCGCCAGGACCCCGTTCAGCGGCGTGCGGATCTCGTGGCTCATGTTGGCCAGGAACTGCGACTTCAGCACATTGGCGGCGTTGGCCTGGTCGCGCGCCTCGACCAGTTCGCTCAAGGTCCGGCGCAGATCACGGTCATTGGCGTCCAGCTTGGTCAGCAGCTGGTTGAAGCTCTGGGCCAGGCTGCGGAACAGGCCGTCGTCGGCGTCTTCAGCGACCGGCGTGAACTGACCGCTCTCGGCGACCTCCTCCATCGCCTCGGACAGGCGGTTGACCGGCTGGATCACGCGCCGCGCGAGGGTCGTGGCGACGAACATGGCGATGCCGGCCGCGCCGAAGAACAGCGCGAAGGTCAGGGCGGCGTAGCGCGGCGCCAGCGACGCCAGCGTCGGGCTCTCGACGGTGGTGACCAGCACGCCGACCTGGCGGCCGTCCAGGACGACGGGCGTGCGGACCGTATGCTCCTCGCGGGTGGCGCTGGCCGGGTCGCTCTGGGTGGACAGGATGCGTCCGTCGTTGTCGATCAGGCTGGCCGAGCGGACGCCGGGAGCGTCGATCACCGCCCCGACCACTCTGTGGGCGGCGTCGGCGTCGCCGGAGGCCAGCGCCGGACCGCCGATCCGGGCCACGACGACATTCAGCGCGGCGTTGGTGGCCTGGGTCTCCTGCCGGGAGACCGCCCACTGCTGGATCATGAAGGTCGCGCAGGCGGCCAGCAGGACCGCCACGGTCGTGATCAGGGCCACACTGGCGATGCGCGCCTGGAAAGGCGCGTGGCTGTCCGCGGCTCTGCTGCTTCGCTGCTGGTTCATCTGCCCGATCAGGCCCTTTTCCAGGGCCTTATGGCGCAATCTCCCTAACGCTTCGCTTCCGTGACCGGTTTATGATTTGTTTACCTTCCTTCATCTTAAGATTTCGTTTACTATCTGCTCGCCTGACGGCTAATGGAGAGCAAAGTGGAAAAGGTGTTTGTCGCCAAAAAGGTCGCAACCAAGCTGTACGCGACCGAAGCCGCGCTCGACGCGGCGATGACTGAAGCGGCTGAACTGATTGGTGAAATGGTGAAGGCGCGCGCCGAGCTTGGGCTCTCCGCCGTCGTGGGCGACCAGGCGCAGGCCAAGATCGTCGAAGCGATCGCCGCCCTCGGCGAAGCGCGCACCGCCGTGGTCGCGGCTCACGCCGACCTGGACGAAGTGCGTCGTCGCATCGGCGTCCGCACGAAGGGCCTGGGCTTCCTCGACAAGCCGGCCGCTCAAGCGACCGAAACCGTGGACCTTCGCGAGGTCGGCTAAGACCGATTTAATTGCGATAGTTTAACTTCCCAGCATCTCTAACCTCGTTAGAGACTGAAGGGATGTACACGTCGCTCGAACCCATAATCGGCTGGCTCGTCCTCTTAGCGACCTGCCTGTTCGCTTGGTTCAAAGGGACCGCTCCCGAACGCTTGGGAGCGGTTTTCCTATTGGCGGGCACCGTGCTCGCGCTCGCCATCGAGCTGACGCTTCCGCTGCATTCCCGGACCGTGCCCATCCTGATCGGCGAGGGCCTGCTGGCGCTGGGCTTTCTGGTCCTGGCCATCCGCTACGCCAGCCTGTGGCTGGGCGTGGCGATGATCCTGCAAGGCCTCCAGTTCAGCCTGCACGCCTTCTACATCGTCATGGAGCGGGAGCGAGACTGGCTGTTCGTCGCGGTTACGAACGTCGTCACCCTGGCCATCATCCTCTGCATCCTGGTCGGTACGGTCTTCGCCTGGCGACGAGCGAGTCGCGCGGCCAGGGGCTGAGCGCTCAGGCCCTTCGCCGCGCCGTGGTCAGCGCCACGCCGCCGAGCACCAGGGCCAGGGCCGCGAAGGCCGTCCATCCCGGACGCTCGCCCATCAGGCCCACGCCGACGGCCGTCGCCCAGAGCGGCACAAGGTAGATGGCCATGCTGGTGAAGACGGGTCCGCGTCGCTGGATCAGCCAGACATAGCCGACCGTCCCAAGACCCGTGGAGAAGACGCCCAACGTAACGACCGCCGCCGCCGCCCCGATCGGCGGCAGGGGCGGCGGTCCGGCGATGACCAGCGCCCCGATCGTCGCCAGGACGGCCCCCGACCCGCACATCATCAGCGCGCCCGCTGTCGGGCTGACCGTCGGCGCCTTGCGGGTGATCACATTGGACGCCGCATAGAGCGCTGCGGCGGTGATCGACAGGCCCAGCGCGGCCGCCTCGACCGTCACCCCGCCCTGCAGCCTGGGCCCCACCAGAACCACCAGCCCGACGAACCCCATGGCCACCCCCAGCGCTCGTCGGAAGGTCAACCGCTCGTCGGCGAGGACGAAATGGGCCAGCGCGACGGTGAACACCGGCGAGGCGCCGTTGCAGATGGCGTTGACCGCACTGGGCAGGCTGGCCGCGGCGGTGGCGAACAGCATGAACGGCGCCGCCAGGCCGACAAGGCCGAGCACCAGATACCAGGGCCAGGGCGACACTCGCGCCACGGACAGCGGCGGCGTCCGCTCGCCCCGCGCCGCACAGATCAGCCACAGCACCGCCGTCGCCACCCACAGCCGGCCGACCGACGTCCAGACCGGCGGGATATCCGTCACCGCGACCTTCAGGAGGGCGAAGGCCGAGCCCCAGGCCACGACGAGCAGTCCCAGAACCACCCAGTCCAGATTGCGATTCGAAACGCCCATACCGCTTGCGTACGCGGGCTAGGGCGGCTTGTCGCGTCGCGTCAGGCGGCGGCCGGCGACGCGAGCAGCGTTTGCACGCTCTTCACGACGCCGGTGACGGCCCCCAGCACGCCGGCGAGCGCGGACAGGCTATCCGCGGTCTTGGCGAAATCGTCCTTGGTCTTCTTCAGGTCGGCGGTCGCCCCCTTCACCGCAGCCTTGGCCGCCGCGACGTCGGGCGCGCCGTCCAGCCAGGCGATGATCGCGCGATCGAGCTGAAAGCCTAGCATCTGGGCCTGGTCTCGGCAGGGCTTGATCGCATCGGCCCTGGCGAAGGCTTCGGTCGCCCCCGCCGTGTCGCCGGCGCGCTGAGCGGCCCCGCCCGCCCGGATCGCGGCGTCATGCTTACGGCGCAGGGCGTTGGCCAGATCGTTGGCGGCGGCCATGGCCGCGGTGGCCAGCTGCTCGAACTCCGCGTGGCTGAGGTCGTCGCGGTCGAGGGTCGCCGTCCGGCCTGTTTCCAGACGGGCGATCAGCGCCTTCAAGTCTTCGTCTGTCATGCCGGCGTCTCCGTTTCCGCCATCGCGCTCTTCGCCGCCGTCAGGATGCCCACGAAGGTCTGCAGCTCGCCCAGCGCCGCGGCGGGATCCCCGCCGCCCCTCAGAGCCTGGACCAGCGTCGCATGCCCGTCGGCCAGGGGGCGGTAGTCCGTCCGCACCTGCCGGGCGGCGTTGACGTCGACCGCCGCCGTCGCCGCCAGAGCGAACTGCGCCTGCCGCGTCGCGTCGTCGGGCGCGCGCTGCCAAGCCTCCCAGGCCGCATCGAGCTTCATCACCGCCGCCCGCTCCAGGTTCGACTTCAGCCGGTCCGATACGCGTCCCATTCGCTCGGCGGCCAACCGGACGGCGGGGTCCGCTCGCTCCGCCGCCTGGCGAAGGGCCGCCCGCCGCTTCTCGACCAGGCCCTGGTTCGAGGCCCAGACGACGCCGTCGACGATCGGGCCGGCGAGCGTCGGGGCGCCCGGGATCACCGCTACGAGCCCCTTCACCGCGGCGCCCGCCCGTCCGGCGGCGGCCTGGGCGGCGGCGACGTCCTGCGCCTCGGCCAGTTCGGCCATAGCGTCGCCATAGGCCGCCAACGCCGTGATCAGCGCCCGGGTCTCCGATGCCGTCGGCGCAAGCCGAAACGACGCGCCGTCCGGGAACGCCACCAGCAGCTCGCAGGCGCCCGAGCCGCCGATGTCGCAATTGTCCCGCTCCAGGCTGCCCCCGGGCCGCGCGAGCGCGATGGCGTTCACCGTCTCGGACTCCTTGGCGGCCAGCGCCACGAAGGCGTCCCGGTCGGCGGCGGCCAGCGTCCGGAAGGCGCCCGCCTCGCGCGCCGGCAGCGTGCCGCAGCCCGCCAGCACCAGCGCCAGGCCCACAATCCAGAGCTTCATCATGCCCCTCCTCGCCCCGACGGGACGGTAGTCGGAGAACGCCGATCTCGCAACGCCGGGAAGGCCGCCCGGAAGCTCCCTCGACCGCCCTCCAGAAAATCTCCGCTTGTGCGGCGCCGCAAAATGAGGTTCTTCGGCGGCGGGCCACGCCCTCCCAACGGGGCGCTGCTCATCTGCAAGGATGGGAGACATCGCAGTGACTACGACTCCGCAAAAGCCGGAATACCGTCCGGCGCGCCCCGAGTTCTCTTCCGGCCCGTGCGCCAAGCGCCCCGGATGGACCCCCGAAAAACTCAACGACGCCGTCCTGGGCCGCTCGCACCGCGGCAAGCCGGGCAAGGCCAAGCTGAAGCTGGCCATCGACCGCACCCGCGAGGTGCTGGGCGTTCCGGCCGACTTCCTGGTCGGCATCGTTCCCGGCTCCGACACCGGCGCCGTCGAGATGGCCATGTGGTCGATGCTGGGCCCGAAGCCGGTCCAGCTGCTGGCCTTCGAGTCCTTCGGCAAGGACTGGGTCACGGACGTCACGAAACAACTCAAGCTGCCGGGCGTCGAGGTGCTCGACGCGCCCTACGGCCAGCTGCCGGACACCTCGAAGGTCCGCCCGGACGCCGATCTGGTCTTCACCTGGAACGGCACCACCAGCGGCGTGCGCGTGCCGAACGCCGACTTCATCTCGGCCGATCGCACCGGCATCGTGATCTGCGACGCCACCAGCGCCGCCTTCGCCCAGGACCTGGACTGGGCCAAGCTCGATGCGGTGACCTTCTCCTGGCAGAAGGCGCTCGGCGGCGAGGCCGCCCACGGCGTGCTGATCCTGTCGCCCCGCGCGGTCGCCCGGCTGGAGAGCTACACCCCCGCCTGGCCGATGCCGAAGCTGTTCCGCATGGTCGACAACGGCAAGTTCAACGCCGCGATCTTCGAAGGCGCCACGATCAACACGCCCTCGCTGCTCTGCGTCGAGGACGCTCTGGACGCCCTGAACTGGGCCGAAACCGTCGGCGGCGCCGCCGGCATGAAAACCCGTTCGGAAGCCAACCTGGCCGCGCTCGAGGCCTGGGTGGCCAAGACCGACTGGGTCGACTTCCTGGCGCAGGACAAGGCGATCCGGAGCAATACCTCCGTCTGCCTGAAGGTCGTGGATCCGCGCGTCACCGCCCTGCCCGCCGATGCTCAGGCCGACTTCGCCAAGAAGCTGGCCTCGGTGCTGGAGAAGGAAAAGGCCGCCTACGACATCGGCGGCTACGCCAAGGCGCCTCCGGGCCTGCGCATCTGGTGCGGCGCGACGGTCGACACGGCCGACGTGGTCGCCCTGACGCCCTGGCTCGACTGGGCCTTCGCGTCCATCTCCACCGAACTGGCGACCGCCTAAGCTTCCCTAGAACCCCCTCAGTCACCGCTCCGCGGCGACAGCTCCCCCAGAGGGGAGCATCCGCGCCGGAGATCCTCCCCTCTGGGGAAGGTGGACCGCCGAAGGCGGGACGGAGGGGGCCCCATTCAGACATCCAGCAAGGAGTCCCTCCATGCCCCGCGTCCTCATCGCCGACAAACTGAGCCCCGCCGCCGTCGACATCTTCAAGAACCGCGGCGTCGACTTCGACATCAAGACCGGCCTGGCCAAGGACGAGCTGATCGCCGTCATCGGCGACTACGACGGCATCGCCATCCGCTCGGGCGCCAAGCTCGACAAGGACGTCATCGCCGCCGCCACGAACTTGAAGGTCATCGCCCGGGCCGGCATCGGCGTCGACAACGTCGACATCCCCGCCGCCACCGCCAAGGGCGTGGTGGTCATGAACACCCCCTTCGGCAACTCGATCACCACCGCCGAGCACGCCATCGCCATGATGTTCGCCCTGGCCCGCCAGATCCCGGCGGCGGACGCCAGCACGCAGCAAGGCAAGTGGGAGAAGAACCGCTTCATGGGCGTGGAGCTCTACGCCAAGACCCTCGGCCTGATCGGCGCCGGCAACATCGGCGGCATCGTCGCGGACCGCGCCAACGGCCTGAAGATGAAGGTCATCGCCTACGACCCGTTCCTGTCGCCCGAACGCGCCATCGAGATGGGCGTCGAGAAGGTCGAGCTGGAAGACCTCCTGGCTCGCGCCGACGTCATCACCCTGCACACCCCGCTGACCGACAAGACCCGCAACATCCTGTCGGCCGAGAACCTGGCCAAGACCAAGAAGGGCGTGCTGATCGTCAACTGCGCCCGCGGCGGCCTGGTCGACGAGACGGCTCTGCGAGAACTGCTCGACAACGGCCACGTCGCCGGGGCCGGCTTCGACGTCTTCGTCACCGAGCCCGCCAAGGAGAACCCGCTGTTCGGCAGCGACAAGGTCGTGGCCACGCCGCACCTGGGCGCCAGCACCAACGAAGCCCAGGAGAACGTGGCCCTGCAGGTCGCCGAGCAGGTCAGCGACTTCCTGCTGACCGGCGCCGTCACCAACGCCCTGAACAGCCCCTCGATCACCGCCGAGGAAGCGCCGAAACTGAAGCCCTTCGTGGCCCTGGCCGAGAAGATCGGCGCTTTCGCGGGCCAGATGGTCGACTTCGGCATCAACAGCATCGACATCGCCTACGAGGGCCAGGTCGCCCAGCTGAACGTCAAGCCGATGACCAGCGCCGCCCTCGCCGGCGTGCTGCGGCCGATGCTGGCGGAGATCAACATGGTCTCGGCCCCCGCAGTGGCGAAGGATCGCGGCATCGTCGTCTCGGAAAGCCGCCAGGACGACAGCCCGATCTACGACAGCCTGATGCGGGTCACGATCACCACCGAAAAGGGCGTCCGCGCCTTCGCCGGCACCGTGATCGGCGGCGCGCCGCGCATCGTCGAGGTCAAGGGCATGGAGCTGGACGCGGCCTTCGCCCCGGCCATGCTCTACGTCAACAACCTCGACAAGCCGGGCTTCATCGGCGCCCTGGGCACCATCCTGGCCGAGGCCGGGGTGAACATCGCCACCTTCAACCTTGGCCGCGTGGCCGCTGAAGAGGACGCCATCGCCCTGGTCGGCGTCGACCAGGCGCCGGCGGACACGGTGCTGGCCCAGATCCAGGCCCTGCCGCACGTGAAGGAAGCCCGCGCACTGACCTTCTAGGGACAGCCTCGGCCGGAGCCGCGCCTCTCGGGGGGCGGCTCCGGCCTTGTCGACCCTCGTTGATCGATGTTATCGCTTTCGGAACATACCAAGAACTCCGGAGGCGACGATGAGCTACCAGGGAAGCTGCCATTGCGGCGCGGTGACCTTCACCGTGACGGCGGAGCCGCCGGCCGACGCCGTCAGCTGCAACTGCTCGCACTGTCGCCGGAAGGGCCTGCTGCTGACCTTCGTGCCGGCCGCCGCCTTCACCCTGACCAGCGGCGAGGAGGCGCTGACCGAGCACCTCTTCAACCGGCACAAGATCCGCCACCGCTTCTGCAGCGCCTGCGGGGTCCAGCCGTTCGCCGAGGGCGAAACCCCCGACGGCGCGGCCATCCGGGCCATCAACCTGCGCACCGTCCCCTCCATCGACCTGGACGCCCTGACCCTGAACAAGGTCGACGGGGCGAGCTACTAGGGCCGCCCGCCCCACACCGGTCATCCCGGCCTTCGCCGGGACGACAGGCTGAAAAGGGCCAAGAAGTCCTAAGCCAGCCCCAGCGCCCGGCCGACGGCGCCGGGGTCGAAGAACGGGCGCTCGCAGACGATGCCGTCGCCGTTCGGCGCGAACTCGAAGGTCGCGGTCATCCGCACGCGGAAGGCGCGGCCCGTCGGCTCGACGACCTTGCCGCCGAACTTCAGCGGGCCCAGGTGCGTGCCGGTCAGCCAGAACTCGACCAGCACGGTGTCGCCGTCATGGGCGATGGCGATGATCTCGTTGCCCTGGTCCGGGAAAGGCGTCCGCGAGGCGGCGAAGTAGCCGCGCACCGCCGCCTCGCCGTCGAAGACCGCGCCCGTGGCCATCTCGTAGCGCGGATGCTCGAAGGTCGCGATGACCGCGTCCCAGTCGCAGACGCACTCCAGCGCCATATGGTCGCGCACCACCTGGATGCGACGTTCGGCAAGACTCTGCATGGTCTCTTTCCTCCCCTTGAGGAGGCAGCCTAGCCTGGACGAACGATTGTTTGGAAGAGGATCAAACGCCGGCGCGCTTGCGCACAAACATCCGGGCGTCGGCTTCGGCGAGGACGGTTTCGGGGTCGGCGCCGCCCTCGACCGGACGCACGCCGTAGCTGACCCGCAGGGGCGCGGACCAGTCGCCCAGGTCGACCGGCGTCGACTGGATCACCTGCTTCAGCCGCTCGGCCTTGGCGTTGGCGGTCTCAAGGTCGGTCTGCACCAGGATGACGGCGAACTCGTCCCCGCCCAGGCGGCCGACGATGTCGGTCTCGCGCGTGTTGGCCAGCAGCCGATCGGCCACCGCCCGCAACGCCATGTCGCCGGCGGCGTGGCCGAAGCGGTCGTTGACGCTCTTGAAGCCGTCGAGATCGAAATAGACCACCGACGCAGGCGAGCCGTAGCGGGCGGCGAAGGCGGCGACGCGGTGCAGCTCGCGCACGAAGGCGCGCCGGTTCAGCAGCGGGGTCAGGACGTCGCGGTCGGCCAGGGCCTCGACCTCGGCCAGGCGGCCCTTCAGCCGGCCGACCTCGCCGCGCAGATCGTCGATCTCGGTCAGCAGGGTCTTGATGGCGCTCTGGACGGGCGGGGTCAGGTCCGTTTCGTCCAGGCCGAGGAAGGCGGTCTTGTCGGCCGGCGCGGCCTGATGCGCCGTCGCCTCCGCGCCGGCGCGCGCCAGCGCCCGCTTCCGCATCGCAGAGAAGGCTTCCGCCCGTGCGCCGCCGATCTTCATGCGAGAATCAAAGTCCAACCACCCGACGCAACGGAATCTGACGCATCGGTTGCGGCGCGACAAGCGGCGCCTATACTCCGCGCCTTTCCGGAGCACGAAAGGCGAAAGTGGAAGCCGGTTTCGGCGGCCATCGTGCTCACACTTCTGGAAAGAGGGAGGCGATCCCGCTATGCGGAATGGCTCCGGAGCCCTCCCTCCTCCAGACTCCGGACAGGGGATGACTACGTCATGAGCGCAAGCCCGCCGGTCGCCATCATCATGGGCAGCCGCTCCGACTGGCCCACCATGAAGCACGCCGCCGACTACCTCGACGCCCTGGGCGTCGCCTACGAGGCCAAGGTGGTCTCGGCGCACCGCACGCCCGACCGCATGTACGCCTTCGCCAAGGGGGCCAAGGCCGCGGGCTTCAAGGTGATCATCGCCGGCGCCGGCGGCGCCGCGCATCTGCCCGGCATGACCGCTTCGCTGACCGAACTGCCGGTGCTCGGCGTGCCGGTCGAATCGAAGCTGCAGAACGGCCTCGATTCGCTGCTCTCCATCGTCCAGATGCCCGGCGGCATTCCGGTCGCCACCCTGGCGGTGGGCGTGGCCGGGGCCAAGAACGCCGGCCTGCTGGCCGCCCGCATCCTGGCCCTGGGCGACCCGGCCCTGGCCCAGCGCCTCGAAACCTATGTCGCCGAGCAGACCGGCTCGGTCGCCGAGACGGTCGAGGACTGATGAGCGTCGCCTTCCCTCTGCCGCCGGGTTCGACCGTCGGCATCCTCGGCGGCGGCCAGCTGGGCCGGATGCTGGCCCTGGCCGCGGCCCGTCTGGGCCTGGACGTCGTGGTGCTGACGCCGGACGAAGGCTCGCCCGCCTCGCGCGTGGTCAAGCGCACGATCGTGGCGGACTACGCCGATCCCGCGGCGCTGAAGGCTCTGGCCGAGGCCAGCGACGTCATCACCTACGAGTTCGAGAATGTCCCCGCCGCGGTGGTGGCGACGCTGAAGGATCTCGGCGCCCACGTCGCCCCCGGCGGCGAAGCCCTGCGCGTCGCCCAGGATCGGGTCGAGGAGAAGACCTTCCTCAACGCCGCCAGCGCCCCGACCGTGGCCTTCGCCCCCATCGACCAGGCCGCCGACGTCGAGACCGCCCTGGCCGCGCTCGGCGCCCCGGCGCTGCTGAAGACCCGCCGCGAGGGCTACGACGGCAAGGGCCAGACCTGGGTCCGCCAGGCCGGCGACGGCGCGGCCGCCTTCGCTTCCGTCGGCGAGGCGCCGTCGATCCTGGAGGCCAGGGCCGCTTTCACGCGGGAGCTGTCGGTGATCGCCGCCCGCGGCCGCGACGGCGAGCTGGCGACCTATCCGGTGTCGGAGAACATCCACGAGAACGGCGTGCTGCGCACGACGATCGCGCCCGCCAGGGTCACGCCCGCCCTCCAGGCCGAGGCCGAGCGCATCTCCCGCGAGATCCTGACCCGGCTGGACTATGTCGGCGTCATGGGCATCGAGCTGTTCGAGATCGAGGACGGCCGCCTGCTGGTCAATGAGATCGCGCCGCGCGTCCACAACACCGGCCACTGGACCCAGGACGGCTGCGAGGTCGACCAGTTCGAGCTGCACATCCGCGCGGTGGCCGGCTGGCCGCTGGGCGACACCCGGCCCAAGGTCGGCGTGGAAATGACCAACCTGCTCGGCGACGAGGCGAACGACTGGCTGGCCATCGCCGGCGAGCCCAACGCCCGCCTGCATCTCTACGGCAAGGGCGCGCCGCGTCCCGGCCGCAAGATGGGCCATGTGAACCGGGTGCGGCCCCTGGAGGGGTGAGGCCTCGATCGGGGACATGCTCCGAAGGTGCGTGTCCCCAAAACCGCCACGAACGGGGACACGCACCTTCGGAGCGTGTCCCCCGGCGGACTCCTAGCCGTAGCGAATCCGCGCCAGCGCGCCGGCGACATCCTTGGCGAAGTCGGAGGGCTTCAGGCCCGCCTTCCACTTCTCGAAGTCCATGACGTTCTGGATGCGGGCGTCCAGCGTCTCCAGCGCGGCGGCGCGGCCGGCGGTCAGGTCCTGGACCAGGGTCCCGATCAGGATGCCCGAGAGAATCGCCCGCTTGCTGTAGTGGTTCTCGTCCGTGGCCGTATCCCCGGCCCAGCGCCACAGATGGTCGGCGCTCTCCCAGACCAGGCGCAGCGCCAACGGCAGGTTCATCGGCAGCGCCAGGAAGCCCAACCAGCGGTGCAGGGCCGCCTGGTCCGGTGCGGCGGCGTCGAGCCGGGCGACCACCGCCGTGCGGATACGCTCGCGAATCTTCAGCCCCGCCGGGTCGGGCAGGGCCGCCAGGGTCGCGACGTCGTGCCGCCGCGACAGCAGGGCGGCCAGGTCGCGCGGCCCGCCGGGCAACAGCAGATCGGCCTCGGGCGCGGTCAATCCCGCGGTCTTGGCGGCGGCGAGCGCCATGGGGCGGCTCCAGCCCTGGCGCGGCGCCAGCTTCAGCGCCTCGTCCAGCACCTGTTGCTCGGTTCGCACGGCCCAGTCGTCTGATGCGGTCATGGGCGCATTCTATACGGCGCGACGCCACCCGTCGCCGGTGGACAAGCCCGCCTGGCTCTGCTATTTCGCGCCCCTCGCCACGGGAGCCGTCTCCCGGGGCCGTACAATTCATGATTTCGACCGCCACGCCGCACGGCTAGCGGCGGGCAGCCGAAGGAGAGAGTCCCCTGGTTCAGATTTTCGTCCGCGACAACAACGTCGACCAGGCGCTTAAGGCCCTGAAGAAGAAGATGCAGCGCGAAGGCTCGTTCCGCGAGATGAAGCGCCACGTCGCCTATGAGAAGCCCTCGGAAAAGCGCGCCCGCCAAAAGGCGGAAGCCGTCCGTCGCGCCCGCAAGCTGGCCCGCAAGCGCGCCCAGCGCGAAGGCCTGATCGCCGCGCCGAAGAAGCCCTCGCGTTAAGGCGAGACTTCCTCACGAGATTCGAAAGGGCCGCCCGATCCGTCGGGCGGCCCTTTTGCTTTCACGGGGACATGCTCCCGCAGGGTGCGTGTCCCCTGCTGCTTCCCAGTGGATGAACGGGGACACGCACCCTGCGGGAGCATGTCCCCTTCTCCTCACCCGCCCTTGCGCACCGCCGCGAGCAGGCCCTTCAGGTCGACCTTGCCCGTCGACAGGGCCCCGGCCCGGAAGGCGCGCCCCGACAGCCAGACCACGACGAAGACCGTCGCGATCATCAACGCGCCCGTGCCCAGCACCTGCCAGAGCGGCGGCTCGCCGGCCGCGCGGGCGGTCATCAGGAAGGGCGTGAAGGGTGGAACCCACGACAGCGCCTCGAGCAGCGGCGAGTCGGGCCGCCGGATGGCCTGGGTCATGAACAGCACCGGCACGACCAAGACCGCCATCACCGGCCCCAGCAGGGTCTGGGCCTCGCGCGTGGTCTCGCAGAAGGCTCCGACGGCGGTGAAGATCGCCGCGTACAGCAGATAGCCGCCGATCAGGTAGAAGCCGAAGTAGAACGCCAGCCCCTTGCCGAAGAGCACCGAGGCGACATCGGCGGCGATGGTCGGCGCGAGCAGGGTCATGGCCCCGGCGCCGACCACGCCCCAGACGCCCAGCACCGTCAGGGTCACGCCCAGAACGCCCAGGATCTTGCCGAACATGATCTCGGACACCGACGCCGAAGCCAGCAGGACCTCGAGCACACGGCTGGACTTCTCCTCGACGACGCTGTTCAGCAGGATTCCGGCCCCCGTCAGGACCATCGACCACAGCAGCATCGCCGCGCCGAAGCCCACCAGGCCGGGCAGGCGATCCCGGAGCGACACCTCGCCCGAGGCGGCCTTGGGTGAGAAATCCGAGACCTTGGGGCCCAGCTCGTCCAGCGCGGCGAGATCGGCCGCGGCCAGGCCGCGCTGGGTCAGATAGCGCTCGCGCATGACCTCCGTCACCGCCGCCCGCACCACCTGGCGAGGCCCGGGGTCCGACAGGTGATTGCTCCAGTAGTCGAGGGCGACGCCGCCGTCGGCGCCGCGGGACAGGATCGCCACGGCGGACAGCTCGACGCCCCCCGGATAGGGCCGAACGCCGTTGAGCCAGGCCTTGGCGTCCTCCGCGTCGGCGTCGAGCGGCCCGAGCAGCAGCCGCGGCGGCTTGCCGAGACCGGGACGGGCCCGGCCGTCGGATTCGGCCTGCGCGCGCGCCAGGACGGCCGTCCCCACCCCTTCGCCCGTCCGGTCGATGACGGCGACTACGGAGACGGGGGATCGGCTCTCCATCAGCGTCGGCACGGCCCCGCCCAGCGCCGCGACCACGGGCAGCAGCAGCATGGAGAGCCAGAACCCGACCGTCCGGACGTAGGCCACATACTCACGGGCGGCGATGCGCAGCAGAACGCTCATTGCGCGCCCTCCCCGCCGGTCAGGGTGATGAAGGCGTCGTGCAGGGTCGGCTCCCGCAGCTCGAAGCGATTGACGTCAAGGCCGCGGGCGAAGGCCGCCTTGAGCGCGTCCTGGCCGGCGGCGCCCTTGGCCAGGGCGGCGGTGAAGCGGCGATGGCCGTCCTCGGCCTCCTCGGCGGTCACGGCGGCGACGCCTGGCAAGGCGGCGACGGCGCTCTCGTCGAACGCCCCTTCCAGCACCAGGGCCCGCGGCGCATGGCTGCGCGCCTCCGCCACGCCGCCGTCGAAGACCTTGCGTCCCTTGGCCAGCAGCACGACGTGATCGCATAGCCGTTCGGCATGCTGCATCACATGGGTGGAGAAGACGACGGTGGCGCCGCCCGCGGCGAGGTCGCGGATGACCTGTTCGAGCGCCAGCTGATTCACCGGGTCGAGCCCGCTGAACGGCTCATCGAGGATGACCAGCTCCGGCTGGTGAACGATCGCGCTGATCAGCTGGACCTTCTGGGCCATGCCCTTGGACAGGTGCCGAATCTGGCGGCGCGCGGCGTGGCCCAGCCCCTGGGCCTCCAGCATCGCGATCGCCCGCTTGCGCGCCACGGCCGAGGGGACGCCCTTGAGGCCGCCGAAGAAGACGATCGCCTCGATCGGCGTCATCCGCCGGTAGAGCCCGCGCTCTTCGGGCAGGAAGCCGACCCGCTCGCGGACGCCGCGGGCGTCCGGCGCGCCCAGCACGCCGATGCGCCCGCTGGTCGGCTCGACCAGGCCCAGCACCATGCGGATGCTGGTGGTCTTGCCGGCGCCGTTCGGTCCGAGGAAGCCGAGGATCCGGCCGCGCCGAGCGGAGAAGGACAGGTCGTTCACGGCGGTGAAGTCGCCGTAGCGCTTCGTCACCCCCTCCAGTGTCAACGCCGCGTCCATCGCCCCCTCGAATCAGCCGGTCCCTTAGTCTTACCGCCCGCTCAGCCGGCAGGCGACGCCGCGACCGGCTGCGAGGCCGGCTCGACCTCACCCGCCGCCGCGTCGCGAACGAACAGCACCGCCTTGACGATCTCCTCGGCGTAGGCCGTTCCCAGCAGGGTCGCGTGGCCGGCTCCGTCGACGTGGCGGATGTAGCCGTGCTCCGAGGCGCGCGCCGGCGCGGTCTGGACGGCCTTCCAGGCCTCGCGCCCCTTCTCCGGACCGGCGGTGACCACGGCGATCGGCGTCCGGGGGTCGTAGTTTCCCGCGTCCGCCGCCTGTTTCGAGGTCTGCATCCATTCGGCCACCTCGCGGCCCGACCAGCGATTGTGGACCCCGGAGGCGAAGGCGCGCTTCTTCTCGCCGGCCGCCTCGTCCGGCAGGCCGATGCGGTCGCCCATCCAGGGCGAGACGATCTTGAACAGACCGGCGGACGCGCCCCATCCGGCCATGCGCGAGACATTCACGAAATGGCCGATCCAGGTCCGCGCCTGCGGAATGTCGGCCGCCTCCGGCGTAGCCGCGTCAACCAGGACCAGACCGGCGACCTTGTCCGGGTTGCGCGCCGCGAAGAGACGCGCGTAGAGGCCCGCCATCGAATGACCGACGTAGATGTAGGGGCCGGGCTCCCCCGAAGCGGCCAGCATCTTCTCGAAGTCGCCGGCGATCGCCAGACCGTCCCGCGGCGCGGGTCCCGGCGCCGACCGGCCCAGGCCGGCCCGATCGTAGGCGCAGGAACGGACCCCCTGCTCGGCCAGCTGCTTCTGGACCGCCCCCCAGTCGGCCGACAGGCCGAACGCGCCCGCCTCCATGACGACCACGGGCCGCCCATCCTGGGGACCCGCGCAGACCATGTGCAGCGAACGGCCGCCGATATCGATCATGCGCCCCCGGAGCGAGGGCTGGCTTGCGGCGGACATGAGGCCTCCGAGGGCGATCAGGACGAGTACGGCCAGGGCGAAGCCCGCCGCCCCCCGTTGGGCGAACTTGAGCATCCCGCCAATCTAGTGAACCTTGGGCGAACGAAAAGAGCATGCGGAGGCCCAAGCGATGCTTCGTCTGGTTCTGGGCGTGATCGTCGGCGTCGTCGCCGGCTTCGCCGTCGTGATGGTCGCCGAATTGATCGGCCATCAGATCTTTCCGCCGCCCCCGGGCCTGGACCCGTCCGACCGGGAAGCGGTCAAGGCCCTGATCCCGACCCTGCCGATCGGCGCCCTTGTCGCGGTTCTGGTCGCCTGGGGACTGGGAACCTTCACCGCCTCGGCCGCGGCCTTGCTGGTCTCGCGGCGGCGGCGTCTGGCCGGCGGGATCGCCGCGGCGGTCGTGGCCGCGGCGTCGGCCGCGACCCTGGTCATGATCCCGCATCCGGCCTGGTTCGTCGCCGCCGCGATCGTGGTTGTGCTCGGCGGGGCCTGGCTGGCCGATCGGCTCTTCGGCGCGAAGACGGCCTAACCGGCCGAGGCGGTCGAGATGGCGTCGTCGCCGGCGGGCTGAGGCTTCGGCTGAGGCTTCGGCGCCGGGGCCGGCGCGGCGGGCTTGATCAGGATCGGCGCCGGCGCGGCCGCATTGACCGAGGCCTCGGCCGCGGCGGGCCTGGCGTAGTCTGCGGGCGGGCGGATGACGGCGTGAACGCGGCCGTCGGCGCTGACGCGCGTGAGCAGCTGCGCCGATCCCCGCGTATTGGCGGTGTCGGAGACCTGTTCGCGGCGCGTCGCACGGGCCGGCCAGTTGGCGACCTGGGCGACCCGGACGCGGCCCGAGACCCTCGCCGCCGCCGACAGCGGCAGGTCGGCCTCGGTCATGAAGGCCCGCCCCATGAACAGGGTCGGATTCAGCGGGCGATCGCCGTCGCGGATCTCGAAATGCAGATGTGAGCCGGTCGACCGACCCGAGGAGCCGACGTAGCCGACCACCGTCCCCGCCGGCACGGCGGCGCCGGCCTTCAGCTTGGCGTGGCGGCCGAGATGACCGTAGAGCGAGGTGAGGCCGCCAGCGTGGGCGACCTCGATGAACTTTCCGTAGCCGCCGTCGACGCCGACACGCAGCACCGTGCCCGGCAGGGTCACACGCACCGGCGTTCCGGACGGCGCGGCGATGTCCACGCCCTCATGCAGGCGGCCGCCTTCTTCCCAGGGCATCTTGCGCATGCCGAACGGCGAATTGACCGCGAAGCCGGACAGGGGCGAGGCGAAGACGAACTCCGGCTGGGCCTGGGCGATATGCCCCCGGGCTTCCGGCAGCGGCGGGGCGACGGCGGGAACCATCGGCGCCGCCATACGCTCCCGTTGCGAGGGCAGGCTGGCCTGGGCGGTGGCGAACGCCACGCCGCCCATGAGGACGGCCGCGAGTCCGGTCCCCAACAGGGGCGGCAAACGACTCTCGCGGGTAAGCAACTGGTTGAGCAACGGCCGGCCTCGTACTGTTTTGTCGAGCTTTACGCACGGCGCGACGAGGTCTGACGCACCAGCTTCGACGTTCATCGGGTGAACTGGGGCCTCGATATGCTGGCCCTTCCTGGCCACAATATGTCCAGGAGAGGCCGCCATGTATTCCGTCAGGCCCTGAGATTCAACCCCGAGGATTCTGCAGAACTGGGCGCGCGGAAGCCTATCCTTTGAGATTCCCGTTCCGCGACGCCGAGAGCTCAGGCGGGATATCTGTCCTTCATGATCGACAGGCACAGCTCGGCCATCCGGCGGAGGACGCCGACATCCACGTCCGCCAGGCGGTTGATGTAGAGGCAGGCCTTGCCGGTCTTGTGCGGCCCCAGCCGGTCGAGCAGGTCTGCCTCCTCGGCGACGCCGGTCAGCACGTACAATACCATGTTGCCCTTGCGCGGCGAGAAGCCGATGCGCGGCCAGTCGCCGGTGGCGCCGCGATAGCGGCCGTAGCCGACGATGCTCGGCCCCCACATGACCGGCTGTTCGCCGGTGACCTCGGTCAGCATCGCCGCGATGACCTTGCCGTCCTCGCGCCGGCCGGGGTGGGGCACAGCCTCGAGGAAGTCCGCGACGGAGGCGTCGGTGGGCTTGGTCTTGGGTTCGGAGGCCATGGCGCTTTCCTGTCAGCGTTTTGCGGCGGCGGCGCCGCCGCCTCCCCAGAACGACAAGCCGATCAGGAAGCCGAAATCGTACCACCGCCCAGCGTTCGGAAAGGCGTACATCCGCACATCGTCGTTGAACAGACTCACGACGAAGGCGATCGGGGCGATCAGACCATGTCCCAGGCCGGCCCAGAAGGCGGGCGTCCCCGGCGTCCCGGGCGGCTGGGCCGCGCAAGCCGTCAGAGCGAGAACCGAAAGGGCGGCCAGCGCAAACAGCCCATATCGTCCAAACGCCTGTGCTCGCATGGTCGCCTCCGAGAAGACCGTCTCGGAGGCATTCAAGCGCTGACGCAGACCTGGGTCTAGAGCCCCTTCACGATCCCTTCGACCATCTTCTTGGCGTCGGCGAACAGCATCATGGTGTTGTCGCGGAAGAAGAGCTCGTTCTCGACGCCGGCGTAGCCGCTGGCCATGCCGCGCTTCACGAACAGGACGGTGCGGGCCTTCTCGACGTCCAGGATCGGCATGCCGAAGATGGCGCTGGTCGGGTCGGTCTTGGCCGCCGGGTTGGTGACGTCGTTGGCGCCGATCACGAAGGCCACGTCGGCGGTCGAGAACTCGCTGTTGATGTCCTCCAGCTCGAAGACTTCGTCGTAGGGGACGTTCGCTTCGGCCAGCAGCACGTTCATGTGGCCCGGCATCCGGCCGGCGACGGGGTGGATGGCGTACTTCACCTCGACGCCCTCCTCCTTCAGCTTGTCGGCCATCTCGCGCAGGGCGTGCTGGGCCTGGGAGACGGCCATGCCGTAGCCCGGGACGATGATCACCTTGCTGGCGTTCTTCATGATGAAGGCCGCGTCGTCGGCGCTGCCCTGCTTCACGGGACGGGTCTCGACCTTGCCGCCGCCGGCCGCGGCCGCGTCGTCGGCGCCGAAGCCGCCCAGGATCACCGAGATGAAGCTGCGGTTCATCCCCTTGCACATGATGTAGCTGAGGATGGCGCCCGACGAGCCGACCAGCGCGCCGGTGATGATCAGGGTGACGTTCTGCAGGGTGAAGCCCAGCGCCGCTGCCGCCCAGCCGGAGTAGCTGTTGAGCATCGACACCACGACCGGCATGTCCGCCCCGCCGATCGGGATGATCAGGGTGACCCCGATCAGCAGGCTCAGGGCGAAGATGCCCCAGAAGGCCCACTTGGCCTCGCCGCCGCTGACCACCAGCACGACCACCAGGGCCACGATGGCGGCGGCGATCAGGATGTTCAGCAGGTGGCGGGCGGGCAGCAGGATCGGCGCGCCCGACATGTTGCCGTTCAGCTTGGCGAAGGCGATCACCGAACCGGTGAAGGTCACCGCGCCGATGGCCAGGCCGATGGCCAGCTCGATGAGCGACTGCAGGTGGACGTGCCCGTTCGGCTCGGCGATGCCGTAGGCCTCGGGCGTGTAGATGGCGGCCACCGCCACGAGACAGGCGGCCATGCCGACCAGGCTGTGGAAGGCGGCGACCAGCTGCGGCATCGAGGTCATGGCGACCCGGCGGGCGATGACCGCCCCGACGATGCCGCCGATGGCGACGCCGCCGGCGATCAGGGCCAGGGTCACGGCGTCCAGCACGCCCTGGCCCCACAGGGTGGCCAGGGTCACGCCGACGGCGATGGCCATGCCGATCATGCCGTAGCGGTTGCCCGCCTGACTGGTCGTCGGGCTGGACAGCCCGCGCAGCGCCAGGATGAACAGGATGCCGGAGACGATGTAGGCGAGCGCGGCGATGTTGGCGTTCATGGCTTCAGTTCCCCCAGGCGCGCTCTAGTGGCCGCTCTTGCCCTTGGCGGGCTCTTTCTTCTTGTACATGGCCAGCATGCGCTGGGTGACCAGGAAGCCGCCGAAGATGTTCACGGCGGCGAAGGCGGCGGCGAGCGCGCCGGCCCCCTTCGAGATCCAGACGTTGGTCGTCGGCTCGGCGCCGCCCGCGCCGTGCGCGGCTGCGGCCAGCAGGGCGCCCACGATGATCACCGAGGAGATGGCGTTGGTGACGGCCATCAGCGGGGTGTGCAGGGCGGGCGTAACGCTCCAGACCACGTAGTAGCCGACGAAGATCGCCAGCACGAAGATGGCCAGACGGAAGACGGTGGGATCGACGGCGTCCATGTCTGCGACCTCTACTTCTTCTTCGGAGCCGGCTTGGCGGCGGGCTTGGCCGCGGCGGCCTTGGGTTTGGCGGGCGCCTTGGCGGCGGGTTTCGGAGCAGCGGATTTCTGGGCGGCCGCCTTCGGAGCAGCGGCCTTGGCCGGCGCGGTCTTCGCAGCCGGCGCCTTGGGAGCAGCCGGCTTCTTGGCGGCGGCAGGCTTGGCCGCCGGAGCCGCCTTGGCCGCGGGCGCGGCCTTCGGCGTCGCGGCCGGGGCGGTCTTCAGCTGCTCGTGGACGATCGCGCCGTCCTTGGTGACCAGCGCGGCCTTGAGGATCTCGTCCTCGAAGTCCGGAGCCAGCTTGCCGTCCTTGTCCAGCAGCAGGCCGGCGAAGGCGAGCAGGTTGCGGGCGTAGAGGGCCGAAGCATCGGCGGCGATGCGGCCGGGCAGGTTCGGCCGGCCGAGAATCTTCACGCCGTTCGCGGTCTCGGCGACCTCGCCCAGCTTGGCGCCGACGACGTTGCCGCCCTGTTCGACGGCCAGGTCGACGATCACCGAGCCCGGCTTCATCGAGGCCACCTGCTCGGCGCTGACCAGCTTGGGCGCCGGGCGCCCCGGGATCAGGGCCGTGGTGATGACGATGTCCTGCTTGGCGATATGGCTGGAGAGCAGCTCGGCCTGCTTGGCCTGGTACTCCGCCGACATCTCCTTGGCGTAGCCGCCGGCCGTCTGGGCGTTCTTGAACTCCTCATCCTCGACGGCGAGGAACTTGGCGCCCAGGGACTCGACCTGTTCCTTGGTGGCCGGGCGGACGTCGGTGGCGGTCACGACCGCGCCCAGCCGGCGGGCGGTGGCGATGGCCTGCAGGCCGGCGACCCCGACGCCCATGATGAAGACCTTGGCCGCGGCGACGGTGCCGGCGGCGGTCATCATCATCGGCAGGGCCTTGCCATAGGCCTCCGAGGCCTCGATCACGGCGCGGTAGCCGGCCAGGTTGGCCTGGGACGACAGCACGTCCATGACCTGCGCGCGGGTGATCCGCGGCACGAACTCCATAGCGAAGGCGCCGGCCTTGGCCTTGGCCAGGCCCTCGAGCGTGGCGCGTTCATTGTAGGGATTGAGCGTGGCCAGGACGTAGGCGCCCGGCTTCAGCGCCGCCAGCTCCTCGGCCTCGGGGCCGCGGACCTTGAACAGGACGTCGGCCTTGGCCAGGGCGTCCTTCAGCGTCTTGGCGACGGTGGCGCCGGCGGCGGCGTATTCGGCGTCGGGAATGGCGGCGGTCACGCCGGCTCCCGACTCGACGGTCACGGCGAAGCCCTGACCGATCAGCTTCTTCACCGTCTCGGGCGTCGCGGCGACCCGCGTTTCACCGGCCCGGCGTTCCCTGGTGACGGCGACGACTGCCATGCTGCTCCCCTCTGGACGCAGTTTGCCTGTCGCGTCCTTGGGAGCTTGTTTAGGGGATGATCTTGCCCCTTGTCGAGCCCATCGATGCTGCGTCGCGGAAGATTATTCCCGCGATGCAGCATCCCTAGCGGAAGGCTAGTGTTCCGCGGGCTTCTTGTCGCGCAGAAGCAGGATGCCGACGACCGCCGTGACGACGCCGCCCGCCAAACCGCCGAAGAAGCCGGCGTTGGTGCAGAACCACAGCGTCGGCATCAGCACGGCCACGGCGATGGCCAGCGAGCCCCACTTGGTCATGAGCATGAAGCCGTCGTAGGTGGCGACCTGCTCGGAGATGTCCATTTCGCCGCGGTGATAATCGGAAGCCATTGTCCAGTCCGTGAAATCTCGTTGCGCGGGGCGTTTACAACGCCACGCCTCAGGGCTCAAGCGACCAGCCTGCGAGCAAACCGCGCAGGGCGGCGACGAAGGCCAGCGGCTGGTCGATCATGACGTGATGATCGGCGTCGGGAATGGCCAGCTGTGGCGACCCCGGCGGCAGCAGGCCGCGCATGTAGTCGAGGATCTCCTCGTCCACGAGCCCCGACCGGTCGCCCCAGACCATCGCCACGGGGCAGGTCGCGCCGCTGAGCAGCGGGCCGCGATCCTCCATCTGGAACGAGGTCCACATGAAGGGGTCGAACCGCCAGGTCCAGCCGCCCTCGACCTCCTTCAGCGCGTTCCGGGCGATCCAGTCGGCGATGTAGAGGTTCTCGCACCCCTGCGGCGGCGCCAGCCGGAAGCGGGCGAGCGCCTCGACCAGGGTCGGGTAGACGCGATTGGCGTTGGCGCGCCGCGGCGGCCCGCGCCACTCGCGTTCCGGCGGCCGCACCACCGAGTCGACAAGCACCGCCGCCCGCATCCGGTCGCCGTACTTCTGGGCCGCCAGCATGGTCGGGAAGCCCCCGAACGAGTGGGCGACGAAGACCGGCCGGCCGTTGTCGTAGAGGCCAGCGGCCTCTGCGGCGGCGAAGGCTTCGCGGGCGAACTGGTCGGCGTTGTAGCCGTCGCGCCAATCGGACCGGCCCATGCCGCTCCAGCTGAAGGCCGCCACCCGCCAGTCCTGCGCGAAGAAGGGCGCGATGAAGGTCCACCAGTCGGCGCTGGCGCCGTTGCCGTGGAGCAGGAGCAGGCCGGGCTTGCCCCGGTCGCCCCAGGTCAGCTGCTCGATGTCCGCGCCTTCGAAGGCGAAGGTCGTGCGTTCCGGCGGCTGCGCCAATGCGTGGTCGAACCAGGCGGGCGCATCCGGCTTCTCGCCCTTGAAGCGGGCCAGCGGCGCGGCGATCTCCGACGGCAGTTCCTGACCGTCAGCCACGGGCCGCCTCCACATAGGCCTTCTCGCCGGGACGCGGCTCGCGGGGGCCGATCACCTTGTAGACGGCGGTGCCGGTCATCAGCACCCGGTCGCCGGCGCGCAGCGTGCCGCGCACGGTGTAGACGTCGTCTTCCTCGGCCAGGATTTCGGAATCGCCCTCGACCCATTCGCCGAGCTTGGCGCCGGAGAGGAAGTCGCAGGTCAGCCGGACGGTGACCCAGAAGTGCGAGCGCGCCACCGAGATGGCCCGCCCCCAGGCGACGTCGGCCACCGTCATCAGCATGCCGCCATGGCAGTTGGCGAGACCGTTGGTGTGGTGCTCCTCGACGCGGAAACCGAGCGAGCAGACATCGCCCTGGTAGCGCTCGTACAGCGGGCCGATCTGCCGGCCGAAGCCCCGCGTCCAGTTCAACGGCTTGTAGCCGGCCGGTATCTGCCCCGCCTGGGCGTCTGTGAGATCGTCGGACATGCCTCGAAGTCTAACGACCGTTTGAACGAGGGGGAAGCGGGCTTTGGGCGCCCCTCCATCCGGTCACCCCGGCGAAGGCCGGGGACCAGGTAAAGGGGCTGAGCTTCGATGGGTTGACGCCCGCCGAGGCTGCAGCTGGGTCCCGGCCTTCGCCGGGATGACCGGCATTGGGTGCGGCCGGGGACACGCACCCTGCGGGAGCATGTCCCTGGAGGACTCAGACCAGGGCCTCGAACTCCTCGACCAGCTTGGCGATCTCGGCGACGCCGGCGGCCCAGAACGCCTTCTCGCGCGGATCCAGGCCGAACGGCGCCAGCGCCTCGACGTAGGTCTTGGTCCCGCCGGCCGCGAGCAGCTCCTCGTAGAGCGGCGCGAAGGCCTCCGGGTTCTCCCGGCGCTTGTTCATGAGCGCGCGGACCAGCAGGTCCCCGAACGCATAGGCGTAGACGTAGAAGGGCGCGTGCACGAAGTGGCTGACGTAGGCCCAGTAGTGCTCGTAGCCCTCGTTCAGCTTGATCGCCGGCCCCAGACTCTCGCCCATGGCCTCCAGCCACAGTTCGCCGATCTGGTCCGGCGACAGCTCGCCGTCGACGCGCAGGTCGTGGAAACGGGTCTCGAAGCGGTGGAAGGCGATCTGGCGGACGACGGTGTTGAGCCCGTCCTCGATCTTGCCGGCCAGCAGCGCCTTGCGGTCGGCGGGCGAGGCTTCGGCCAGCAGCCGCTCGAACACCAGCCCCTCGCCGAAGATCGAGGCGGTCTCGGCCAGGGTCAGCGGCGTGTCGGCCAGCAGCGTGCCCAGCGGCGAGCAGAGGGTCTGGTGAACCGCATGGCCCAGCTCGTGCGCCAGGGTCAGAACATCCCGCCGCTCGCCCATGTAGTTCATGAAGACGTAGGGGTGGCGGGTCGCCGTGACCGGATGGCTGTAAGCGCCGGACTGCTTGCCCGGGCGCGGGCGGGCGTCGATCCAGGGTTTGTCGAAGAAGGTCCCGGCCACGGTCGCGAACTTCGGGGCCAGGGCGCTGAAGCTCTCCAGGACGACGCCGCGCGCTTCGTCCCAGTCGTAGGTCTTGGGCGCCGCGGCGTCGAGCGGGGCGTTGCGGTCCCAGTAGTCGAGTTGCTTGCGGCCCATCGCCCGGGCCTTGGCGGCGTAGTAGCGATGGCTGGTGGCGGCGTAGCCCTCGACCACGGCCTCGGCCATGGCCTCGACCGCCTCGGCGTCGACCTCGTTGGCGATGTGCCGCGACTGGGCCGGATAGGCGTACTGCCGCCAGCGGTCCTCGACCTGCTTCTCGAAGGCCAGGGTGTTCATCACCAGCGCCTGGGTCGGACCGCGGTCGTGCAGCGCCTCGGCCAGCCCTTCGGCCGCGGCCTTGCGCTTGGCCGCGGACGGATCGGACAGCCGGTTCAGAGCCTCGGGCAGGGTCAGGTATTCGCGACCGACCTTCGCCGTCAGCTTGGCCAGGGTCTCGTCATAGAGGCGGGTCCAGTTGGCCACGGCTGGCGCGCGGTCGACCAGCAGCCGCTCCAGATCGGGCGACAGCTCGTGCGGTCGGCTCAGGCGCAGGCGGCGGATCCACGGCCGCCAGCGCGCCAGGGGCTCATGGGCGGCGAAGGCGGCCTCGAGCTCCTCGTCCTCCAGAGCATTCAGTTCGAGCGTGAAGAACAGGCTCTCGGCGGCGATCTGCGACGACCGGGCGCGCAGATCGGCCTCGAACTTGGCCCAGGCGGAATCGTCGCGGGCGGTCGAAGCGGCCAGCGCCGCATAGGCGCCAACGGCCCAGAGACCGTTGGTGGCCGCCTCATAGAGCGCCAGCCCTTCTTCGATCAGCGCCGCCAGCGTGGCCGGCTGGTCGCGATTGGCGACGAACGCGCCCTCCAGTTCGACCAGGGCGTCGTTGGCCCTCTTCGCCTCGGCCAGGTCCAGCTCGATCCGGGGGTCGTCCCGTCCGGCATAGAGGTCGGCGAGGCTCCACTCGGGCAGACCGGCGGCGGCGGGCGTCTTCACGGGTGCGTTCATGGGGCGCATATGGACCCGGCGGCGGCCGACGGGAACCCCCGTATCGCCGCCGGCGCCCGCCCTCTATGGTCGAACCTCGACATCATATCGGACAGCCATGGTCGCGCCCGCCTACTTCGCCCAGCCGACAACCACTCGCGAACGCCTGATCGCCGCCGCCTTCCGCGTCGTCGCCCGCGACGGCCTGGAAGCGGCGAGCGTCAAGGTCATCGCCGCGGAAGCCGACATCACGCCGGGACTGCTGCACTACCATTTCCCTGGCAAGGCCGCCTTGCTGGAGGCCGTGCTGCGCGAGGCGCTGGCCAACTATCTCGAGGCGTCCGCCCGTCGCCGCGAAGCCTCGCCGCCGGAGCGCCAACTGGCGGACTATTTCAAGACATCCCGCGCCTCGCTGGAGGCCGAACGGGACTTCTTCAAGGTCCGCCTCGCCTTCGCCGCTGCGGCCCTGACCAATCCGTCGCTGGCCGAGGTCCTGCGCGACCTGAACGACGCCTCGGCTCGCGAGACGGCCCTGACCCTGGCCGCCGCGCGGGGCGAAACGGACCCAACCCCACGGGACGTCGAGATCGGCCGCCTGCTGAAGGCGGCGATCGACGGGATCATGCTGAGCTGGCTCGCCGACCCGGCCTTCCCGATCGACGCCGCCGCCGATGACATTGAGAAGGCCGTTCGCGCCTGGATCGCCTGACGGACGGCTTGTCTTCGGCCATGCCTCATTCTACATTTGGTTGGTCAACCAACCCAATTTGTGGGGAACCAGGATGCGGATCGTCATGACAGGCGCCACAGGGGGAATCGGCCTGGCGGCGGCCAAGCGCCTCCTGGCGGAACCGAAGGTTTCCCTCATCGTCGGAGCGCGCGCTCCGGATCGCCTCCCTGCGGACCTTGCCGGAAGGCTCGAGGCGCGATCGCTCGACCTGGCGTCGCTGGCCAGCGTCGAAGCCTTCGCCGCAACCTTCGCGGACGACCCCGAGATTGACGTCCTGATCCTCAACGCCGGTATCCAGAACGTCTCGGACGCGACCAGCGCCGACGGATTCGAGCTCAGCTTCGCGGTCAACCATCTGGCCCATCACCTGCTGATCCGCGCCCTGCTCCCGCACCTCGCCCGCAACGGCCGCATCGTCCTGACCGCCAGCGGGACGCATGACCCGGACGAGGACACCGGCCTGCCGCCGCCCCGGCATATCGACGCCGCCAAGCTGGCCTGGCCGAAGCAGGATCCGGACCTCGACCCACGGCGCATGACCCGTGGCCGAAGGGCCTACACCGCCTCCAAGCTGGCGAACGTCATGACCGCCCGCGAACTCGGCCAGCGCCGGCCCGACCTGACGACCGTCGCCCTGGACCCGGGCTTCACGCCCGGCACGGGGTTGGCGCGCGACTATCCCGGCCCGGCCGGCCTCATCTTCCGCTTCATCCTGCCCCGGCTGGTGCGCCGCACGGCTCGGGTCAGCACGCCCGAGAATTCGGGGCGGCTGCTGGCGGCGCTGGCCACGGACGAGCGCTACGCCGGTCTCCGCGGACGCTACATGGCGGTGCGCGGCGAGGCGCTGATCGAGACCCGGCCGTCGGCCGTCGCCCACGACGACGCGCTGGCCGCGAGACTGTGGGAGGACAGCGCGCGTCTGGCGCCGCTTCGAACCGCGCCGCCTCAAGTCCGTCATGAACCGACCCCGGTCGCCGCCGGACGTGGTTAGAGGGCCTTAACGCTGACCCACTAGGGTCGCCCGGCCCACGGAGACCAAGGGCCAGGCATGGACCGGCAGGACAACGCCCCGCGCGCCCTTTGGACGTTCGAGGACATGACGGACGAGAACGACGGCGCCCTGCCGTCGATCAGCGTGCCGTGGATCACGCTCAACGCGCTCATCGTGCCGCCGGTCGCCCTATGGATCGCCACGGTGCTGTTCATGATCCCGATGGCCGCGATCGGCCATCCGATCATCGCCACGGTCACGGGCGCCTTGAGCATCGCCGCCGACGCCTTCATCCAGCATCGCTATCGGCGCCTGAACGCGATGGCCGACCTGGCGCCCGAAAAGGTCCTGGGAGCCCTGATCCGCTACCTGTCGGCGCGGGCCACGGTCGCCATGATCGGTCCCGTCGCCATCGTCCTGGCCCGCCCAGGCCCGGCCGAGCTGTTGCTCGCGGGCATCGCCGCCTGCCTGCTGCTCTGCGTCGCCGTCGGACAGGGGCAGCTTTCACGGTCCCTGTTCTGGGCTTCGGCCGGACCGGTGATCGTCGGCTTGGCCGCCATCATCATCGCAGCCTTCCCGCTCCGGACGGCCGCGCCGCTGATGGCGACACTGGTCCTGACAACCTTGTTCCTGAACGTGGTCGCCGGCGCCAGCATCCGCCTCCTCGGCGACTGGGACACGCTTCGGGACCGGAACAATCGCCTGATCGAACGCCTGACCGCCGAGCGGGAGGAAGCGGAACGCGCCCGCGAGGACGCCCGCCATGCCGGTCAGGCCAAGGCCAACTTCCTGGCCACCATGAGCCACGAGATCCGGACGCCGATGAATGGCGTGCTGGGCATGGCGCAGCTGCTGCAGAAGACCGCTCACGACGACGACCAGAGGCGCCGCATCGACACCCTGATCCACAGCGGCGAGTTCCTGCTGTCGATCCTCAACGACATCCTCGACATCTCGAAGATCGACGCCGGCAAGCTCGAGATCGCGACGACGCCCGAGGACCCGCGCTGCCTGCTCGACGGCCTGATCCAGCTCTGGGCCCCCGCCGCCGCGGAGAAGGGGCTGTATCTGACGATCCACATCGCCGACGATGTGCCGGCGTTCCTGGAGCTGGACGCCCGGCGCCTGCGGCAGATTCTGTTCAACCTGATCGGCAACGCCCTGAAGTTCACCAGCGAGGGCGGCGTCGCGGTCACCGTCGAGGCCCGCCCGGTCGACCGGACCCGGGTCCGCCTGCACGTCACGGTGCGCGACACCGGCATCGGCCTGGATCCGGAAAAGCTGTCGACGCTGTTCGAGCGCTTCTCCCAGGCGGATCAGTCGACCTCGCGGCGCTTCGGCGGCGCCGGCCTGGGCCTGGCCATCTCCCGCCAGCTGGCGCAGTTGATGGACGGCGAGCTCTGGGCCGAAGGCGCGCAAGGCCAGGGCGCCGCCTTCCATCTGAGCCTTCCGGTCACGGTCGCCGAGAGCCCGGCGGCGGCGTCCACGGAGCCCGTCGCCTCGATCGCCGACGACGCGCCGCTGTCGATCCTGATCGTCGACGACAACCGGGTGAACCTGGCGGTCCTGGAGCAGATTCTCCACGCCCTCGGCCACGAGGTGACCCAGGCCTCCAACGGTCCGGCGGCGGTCGAACACGGCGCCGCGCAGCTCTACGACCTGATCCTCATGGATATCCAGATGCCGGGCATGAACGGCGTCGACACCCTGAAGGCGCTTCGCATCCTGGACGGGCCGAACCGGTCGACCCCGACCATCGCGGTCACGGCCGACGTCCTCACCGGCGGACGGGACGACTATATGGCCCAGGGCTTCTGCGGCCATGTCGCCAAGCCGATCCAGATCCCCGAACTGGTCGGGGAGATGAACCGCGTGCTGGGCGCGAGGAGCGCGGCGCCCGTCGCCGCCTAGTGGCTGATGGACTTCGAGAACAGGTTCATCACCACCACGCCGCCGACGATCATGGCGATGCCGATCAAGGCCGGCGCATCGAGCTTCTGCTTCAGTACGACCCAGCCGATCAGCGCGATCAGAGTGATGCCCAGGCCGCTCCACACCGCATAGGCGATGCTGACCGGCATCTCCTTCAGCGCGATGCTCAGCAGGTAGAAGGCCATCCCATAGCAGGCCGCCATGCCGAGCGTCGGTCCGGTCCGCGTGAACTGCTGGGATTGCTGCAGCAGGGTGGTTCCGACGACTTCGAACAGGATGGCGCCCAGCATGGCCGCCCAGGTGACGGGGCTCATCGCTTGGCTCCCGTCACAGGAAGATTCGGGCTGAGGATCTGGGTCAGAGCACGGCGCTGGTCGGGCGAGATCGGATGGCCGCCCATGATGTCGTTCAGCCAGAGACCATCCGCCACCAGCCGCAGGATCAAGGCGTCGTCGGCGGCGGCCGGCTCCGTCGGGTCGTCGGCGCGAATGCGCGCGATATGCGCCTGCCATCGCGAGCCGATCGAGGGCTCCAGCAGGCAGGCGACCAGCACCGCCCGGCTCACGCTGGCGTAGTCCGGCGCGTCCACTTCGTCGATGGTCGCCTGCAGATAGGCGCGGGCATGCGGCACGTAGGGATTCGGATCCTTCGCCACCCGCTCGCGGATCTGGTTCACGAAGTCCTGGCCGAGATGGTCGACCACGCCCTCCAGCAGCGCCAGCTTGTTGGGGAAATGATGCAGCAGCGCGCCCTTGCTGAAAGGCAGGCGAGCCACGACGGCGTCGAGGGTGAAGCCGGCCGCGCCCTCCTCATGGGCGGTGCGGATCGCGGCCTCGATGATCTGGGCGCGGGTGGCTTCCGGGCATCGGATACGGGGGGTGCTCATACGGCCTACATACCGTCTGGACGGTAAATTACAAGCCATCAGAGTCACCCAAACCCTTACAGCGCTTGGACCCGTTAACCCCGGACTCAGGTCTCCGAAACCCCGCCTTTACCGGACCGTGTTTCAATCCGGGTCAACAAGAGCCCTACCCCATGATGGGTGCGGCCGGTTTTTCGGTGGGTGTTCTTCACATGACCAAAACGGTCCTGGTCGTCGACGACGACCCGACACAACGTCGCCTCATCCAGGCGGTTCTCGAGCGCGAAGGCTTCGCCGTCGCGCAGGCCGAGGACGGCGATGCGGCGCTGAAGCATCTCACCACGGGCCAGGCCGCGGACGTGGTGCTGCTCGACATGCAGATGCCGGGCCTCAACGGCCAGGACACGCTGAAGGAGATGCGCGCGCGCGGCTTCGCCCAGCCGGTCGTCGTGCTCACCGCCGGCGGCGGCGTCGACACGGTGGTCAAGGCCATGCAGGCGGGCGCCGGCGACTTCTTCGTCAAGCCGGCCAGCCCGGAGCGGATCATCGTCTCGATCCGCAACATGCTGTCGATGGGCGAGATGCGCACCGAGGTCGACCGGCTGAAGAAGCAGGTCAGCGGCCGCAGCACCTTCAAGGATCTCATCGGCGACAGCCCGGCCATGAACATGGTCAAGCGGCTGGGCGAGCGGGCGGCGAAGTCGTCGATCCCGATCCTGATCACCGGCGAAAGCGGCGTCGGCAAGGAGGTCATCGCCCGGGCGGTGCACGGCTCGTCCGATCGCGCCGGCAAGCCGTTCGTGGCCGTGAACTGCGGCGCGATCCCGGAGAACCTGGTCGAGTCGATCCTGTTCGGCCACGAGAAGGGCAGCTTCACCGGCGCATCGGAGAAGCACCTGGGCAAGTTCCGCGAGGCGGACGGCGGCACCCTGTTCCTGGATGAGGTCGGCGAGCTGCCGCTCGACATGCAGGTCAAGCTGCTGCGCGCGCTGCAGGAGAGCGAGATCGACCCGATCGGCGCGAAGCGCTCGGTGAAGGTCGACGTCCGGATCGTCTCGGCGACCAACCGCGACCTGAGCAACGCCGTGGCCGAAGGCCGCTTCCGCGAAGACCTGTTCTATCGCTTGAACGTCTATCCGATCGAGGCCCCGTCCCTGCGCGAGCGGCGCGAGGATATCCCGGCCCTGGTCGAGCACTTCATCGCCCGGTTCAACGTCGAGGAAGGCAAGCGGGTCGCCGGCGCCAGCGCCGAGACCATGGCCATCCTCAGCGGCTTCGACTGGCCCGGGAATGTCCGGCAACTGGAGAACGCGGTCTACCGCGCCATCATCCTGGCCGATGCGCCCTATCTGCAGCCGCACGACTTCCCGGCCATCTCGGGCGTGAAGATCGCGCCCGAGGCCCTGTCCGGCGAGGTCAGCGCCCCGACCGCCCAGCAGCTGATCGCCGAGATCAGCAAGGACGCGCCGGTCCGTATCCTCGACGCCCGCGGCCACGTCCGCCCGCTGGAGGAGATCGAGCGGGACCTGATCCAGCTGGCCATCGAGATCTACGCCGGCCACATGAGTGAGGTGGCCCGCCGTCTCGGCATCGGCCGCTCGACCCTGTACCGCAAGGTGCGGGAACAGGGCATCGACGTCGGCGACGAGGGCATGGAACAGGCGTCCTAGGTCTACGCTGTCAGGATGCTCCCCTCCGGGGGAGCTGTCGGCGCGAAGCGACGACTGAGGGGGTCAAGAGTCGGTCCGGCAAACCCCCTCCGTCTCGCCTGCGGCGAGCCACCTCCCCCAGAGGGAAGGATCCAGCCCCGCTACGCCTCCAGCAGCGCCGCCATCGTCGTGGCGAAGTGCGCCAGGGTCTGGTCCGAGCCCCAGGTCGGGTGCTCGCGCGTGCGGTCGGCCAACGCCGCCTCGCGGCCGGCCAGGACGCCGCCCAGATAGGCGCCCATGAACACCAGCCGCTCGTTCTTCAGGGCCGGCGGCATGTCCGGCATCAACCGGCGCAGATGCTCCAGGCAGCGCAGGTAGCCGGAGTTCCAGCGCCCATCGAGCGCCGCCATGAAGGTGCGCGGATGGCTCATGCCCAGCAGCACCACGAAGCGGTTGTAGCTGTCCTCCAGCCCCGTGCCATCGAGGTCCACGGAGGTGGCGATCAGGACCTCGACCACATCCAGGACCGCGCCCGGTCCGCCCGCGGCCTCCAGCCGGTCGAGCGCGGCGTTGCGGTTCTCGTCGATATGGGCGGCTCCATCGACGACCAGCTCACGGATCAGCGCCGCCTTTGAGCCGAAGTGATAGCCGACGGCCGCGTGGTTCTTCTGCCCGGCCGCCTCGGCGATGTCGCGCACGGTGACGCCGTCGACGCCCCGCTCGGCGAACAGCCGGCAGGCGACCTGCTTGAGCCGGCGCGAGGCCTCCGTTCCGGGCTTTGAGTCGGGGCGGACCATGGCTTCAGAAAGCGCATTGCCTTCCGTGCGGTCAATCAAATTATCCAATTGTCTTAAATCGCGCGATCACAAGGTGCGTAAGGTGGAAACGGCCGTGGACCTCGCCGCCCTGGCGGCCTGGATGGACAGCGTCGGACAGGGTTCCGGCGCGATCGAGGACGCCGTCCTGCTGGCGGGCGGCACCCAGAACATCCTGCTGAAGTTCTCGCGGGCCGGACGGACCTACGTCTTGCGCAGGCCGCCGCCGCATCTGCGCGCCAACAGCAACGAGACCATGCGCCGCGAGGCGCGCGTCCTGGCGGCGCTGGCCGGAACCGACGTCCCGCACCCCGGCCTGATCGCGGCCTGCCCGGACGAGACCGTGTTGGGCGCGGCTTTCTACCTGATGGCGCCTGTCGACGGCTTCAACGCCGCGTCCGGCCTGCCGCCGCTGCACGCGAGTTCGGAGGCCGCCCGCCGGCGCATGGGCCTGTCGATGGTCGAGGCCATCGCCGCCCTGGGCGCGCTGGACTACCGCGCGGTCGGCCTCGAGGGCTTCGGCAAGCCGGACAACTTCCTGAGCCGACAGGTCGCCCGCTGGAAGGGCCAGCTGGACTCCTACGCCGAGTTCGACGGCTGGACCGGACCGGGCGAGATCCCCGGCGTGGACCGGGTCGCGGCCTGGCTCGACGCCCACTGCCCCGCCCGCTTCCAGCCCGGGATCCTCCACGGCGACTACCACCTGGGCAACGTCATGTTCCGCCATGACAGTCCCGAACTGGCGGCGATCGTCGACTGGGAGCTGAGCACGATCGGCGATCCGCTGATCGACCTGGGTTGGCTGGTCGCGACCTGGCCCGAGACCGACGACCCCGCCGTCGAGGACGTGGCCGTGCGCCCCTGGAAGGGCTTCCCGTCCGCCGACGAACTGGTCGAGCACTACCGCGCCCGCACGACCCGCGACCTGTCGGCCGTCGACTGGTACGCGGTGCTGGCCTGCTACAAGCTGGGCATCATCCTGGAGGGCACCCACGCCCGCGCCTGCGCCGGCCGCGCGCCGAAGGCCACCGGGGACCTGCTTCACGCCAAGACCATCGGCCTGTTCCAGCGCGCCCTGCGCCGGATCGGCTAGCCACGTTCACATCCTGGGATACGCGTCATGATCTTCGACCATACCGACAAGGTGAAGGCCCTCATCGCCCGGCTCGAAGCCTTCATGGACGAGCACATCTATCCGAACGAGGCCGACTTCCACGACTTCGTCCACGACCCGGCCAACCTTTGGCGGGAGTGGCCGAAGATGGACGCCCTGAAGGCCGAGGCGAGGGCGCAGGGCCTGTGGAACCTGTTCCTGCCGCACGAGTACGGCGCGTTCTCGCCCGGCCTGACCAACCTCGAATACGCGCCGCTGGCCGAGATCATGGGCCGCGTGCCCTGGTCGTCGCAGGTGTTCAACTGCTCGGCCCCCGACACCGGCAACATGGAGGTGCTGGCCAAGTACGGCAGCCCCGAGCAGCAGGCCCGCTGGCTGACGCCGCTGCTGAACGGCGAGATCCGCTCGGCCTACGTCATGACCGAGCCGCAGGTCGCCAGCTCCGACGCCACGAACCTGGAGCTGACCATCCTGCCGGACGGCGACGACTACGTCCTCAACGGCCGCAAATGGTGGATCAGCGGCGTGCGCCACCCGAAGTGCGACCTGATGCTGGTGATGGGCAAGACGCTGCTCGACAACCCGCGCCACCAGCAGCACTCGACCATCATCGTCCCGCGCGACACGCCGGGCGTGACCATCGTCCGTCATCAGACGGTGTTCGGTTCGATGAACAGCCCGGGCGGCGAATCCGAGCTGCGCTTCGAGAATGTCCGCGTGCCGAAGTCGAACCTGATCCTCGGCGAAGGCCGCGGTTTCGAGATCGCCCAGGGCCGGCTCGGGCCGGGCCGCATCCACCACTGCATGCGCTCCATCGGCCAGGCCCAGCGCGCGCTGGAGATCATGGCCCGCCGCGCCGAGAGCCGCGTCGCCTTCGGCCGGAAGCTCAGCGAGCAGGGCAGCATCCGCCAGGACGTGGCCAAGAGCTTCTGCGAGATCGAGATGGCCCGCCTGCTGACCCTGAAGGCCGCCGACCAGATGGACCGCCACGGCAACAAGGTCGCCAAGGACCTGATCGCCGCCATCAAGGTGATCGCCCCGCAGATGGCCCAGACCGTCGCCGACCGCGCCATCCAGGTGCACGGCGGCATGGGGGTCAGCGACGACACCCCGGTGGCCGGCTTCTTCACGCTGAACCGCTTCCTGCGCATCGCCGACGGCCCGGACGAGGTGCATATGAACCAGCTCGGGAAGCAGAAGATCCGCGAGTACAACAGCCAGAACGCCCGCTAGGGCTCCCCGCCGCCGCCGAAGGAGACAGTGATGAAGCGCGTTCAGGCGGACAGCCTCGACTCGATCGCCGACTACCGCCTGATCGAGGTCGATCCGCCGTCGCCCGGTCCCGGCCAGGTGCTGGTGACGGTCGAGGCCTGCGGCGTGGGCTATGTCGACGCCCTGGTGTCTCTGGGCCGCTACCAGGTGAAGCCGCCGTTGCCTCATACGCCCGGCCAGGAGGTCGGCGGCGTGGTCGCGGCGGTCGGCGAAGGCGTGACCAACGTGGCGGTCGGCGACCGCGTCATGGCGCATGCCGCCGGCGGCTTCCAGGAACAGGCCCTGGCCGGCGCCCTGGGGGTGGTGAAGATCCCCGACGCGATGACCGCCGCCCAGGCCGCCGGCTTCCGGATCAACTACATCACCGCCCTGCACGGCCTGAAGGATCGCGCGGTCCTCCAGCCCGGCGAGCGGGTGCTGGTGCTGGGCGCCGCGGGCGGCGTCGGCATCGCCGCCGTCCAGGTCGCCAAGGCCATGGGCGCCCAGGTGATCGCGGCCGGGTCCAGCGAGGAGAAGCGCGCCTTCGCCCTGGCCCAGGGCGCCGACGCGGCCATCGACACCGCGGTCGAGGGCTGGCGCGACCGGCTGAAGGCCCTGTGCGATGGCAAGGGGCCCGACGTGGTCTTCGACCCGGTGTGCGGCCCGCTGTTCGAGGCCGCCTTCCGGTCGCTGAACTGGCGGGGACGGCATCTCGTGGTCGGCTTCGTCGGCGGCCCGATCCCCGCCCTGCCCGCCAACCTGACGCTGATGAAGGGGGCGGCGCTGACGGGGGTCGACGTGCGCCAGTTCATGCTGTTCGAGCCCGCCCGCGCGGCGGCGCATCTGACCGAGCTGTTGGCCTGGGTGGCGGAGGGCAGGCTGATCCCGCCCGTGGGCCGGACCTTCGCGTTGTCGGACTACGCCGAGGCGCTGGAGTTCGCCCTGACCGGCAAGGGGTTGGGGAAGACGATCATCGTCCCTTAGGAAGCCCGCCTCCCCGGCGAAGGCTGGGGCCCAGCTTCAGCCCGAGCTCCCAGAATCCTATCCGACCTCTGAGACCCCGACAGGGTCCCGGCCTTCGCCGGGATGACCGGATGAAACTCACCGCTGCTGGAACAGCTGCAGCAGCAGCGACGGCGCGCGGTTGGCGATGCCCAGGGCGATGATCGCCAGCTGCTGCTGCACCTGCAGCGCCTGCAGGCGGGCGCTCTCCTTGGCCAGGTCCGCGTCGACCAGGCGGCCGACGCCGGCGTCGATCGTGTCCTGCTGCTTGCCGACGAAGGTCAGGTGCGTATCGAGCGCCTTGGCGCCCGTCCCGAGCCGCCCGGCCGCGGCGTTGACCGCCTTCATGGCGTTGTCGATCGCCGTCAGCTCGGCCGTCCCGATCGTGCCGGTCAGGTCCGCGACCGTGCCGGAGATCGCCGCGCCCGTCGTCGACAGGTCGATATGGTCGACGTCGATGGTCGAGGTGGCGCTGCTGTTGGCCAGAGCTTTGACGTTGCCCGCGCCGCCCGCCGAGATCAGGCTGACGCCGCTGAACTCCGCGTTGGCCGCGACCTTGTCGATCTGCCGGCGCAGGGCGACGTAGTCCTCGCTCAGCGCCGCGCGGGCGGCCGTGTCCAGCGTGGTGTCGGAGGCGGCGAGCGCCTTTTCCTTCATCTGCGTCAGCAGGTCGGAGACGCTCTCGGCGCCCGAGATCGCCACGTCGACGATGGACTGTCCGCGCTGCAGGGAGGATTTCACGGCGTTCAGGGAGCGCGACTCGGCGCGCTGGTTCTGGGCGATGGCCCAGATGGCTCCGTTGTCCTTGGCGCTGCCGACCTTGAAGCCGGTGCTGATCCGCCGCTGCACGGTGAACAGCTCGGCGTTGATCGCATTGAGGCTCTGCAGCGCTATCATCGCGCCGACGTTCGTGTTGATGCTGTTCATCGGCATCGACGACAGAGCCCGTGTTTCCAGGTCCGGCCGCGTTTTGCGACCGCGGGACGTTTTGTCCCGCCGCTACACTGCGGCGCGAGGCGTTAGGAAAGGGTTAGGGGGTTCGGCGCGGGGCCAGCCTCAGGACCACGTGGTCCGGCGCCCCGACGCCGCGGCAGGCCATCGGCCGGTACTGCAGGTCATAGCAGAGCCGCACGTCCTCCAGCCAGTTGCCGCTGGCCGCCTTGATGTAGATCCCGTCCCTCGCGACCCATGGATTGGCCGCCTTGAAGGCGTCGCGGATCTCGCCGGCGGTCATCGTCTGGCCGGTCAGCGCCGGACGCTTCAGGCCGTCCCAGAGCTTGGCCGCCTGGTCGAAATAGGCGTCGGGACTGTCCCAGCCGCAGGTGCCGTGCGCGGCCCATTCGTGCTGCAGCATCTCGGCCGAGGGCGTCATGCACAGGTGCTCGCGGACCGTCTCCGCCGACAACTTCGGCGCCGGACCGCAGTAGCGCGGATGCCGGCGCTCAGCGCCGTTGGGCCACAGGCCGTGCAGCACGAAGCCGAAGTCGTTGGTCTTGCACTGGACGGCGTTGTCCGGGTCCTCGCCCCGGGTGCGGCAGATCTCCGGCGCCCAGGTCAGGGCCAGCATGTAGAGCGCCGTCGGGACGTCCCGGACGATCTCCTCGGCGCGGGGCCTGTACGACGGCGCGGGGGCGACTTGCTCGGGCAGGCGGCAGGCGGCGACCTCCGCCGCCGGTGAAGCCGGCTGGGCGCAGCCGGCGAACAGGAGAGCGGCGAGGAGGACAGAAAGGCTTCGCATCGAAGGAGCCTACCCGCTCCTCCCCCGCAGGGGGAGGGGGACCACCCGAAGGGTGGTGGAGGGGGTCTAAGGCGGCTGTCTGCACGCCGACGCCTGGAGTTTCCGCCGAGGGCCCTCTCCACCACCCTCCGGGCGGTCCCCCTCTCCCGGTGGGAGAGGAATGTGAGGATTGGCGAGGACTCTGAGAACTACTCCGCCGGCCGCCGCCGCATGGGCTTGCGCCCCATCGGCTTCTTCTCGCCCTTGGCCTTGGCGGCGATCTCCTTGAGCTTCACCGCCTGCAGCATCGAGAGGGCCTGGCCGGCCGCGCCCTTCTCGGGATCGCCGAAGGCGCGGCCGTAGGTCTTGAGGCGATCCTCGACCGAGCCGAGGAACTCGCCTTCCCATTCGGACAGTTCGATACCGGCCTTGTCGGCCGTCCGGCGGGCGCGCCTCAACGCATTGAGCGCGGCCCGCTTGGCCTGCGCCTTCAGGTCTGGCGCGGCGCGCTTCAAACTTCCCCGATGGCGGACATGTAGAGGTCGATCAGCGCCTCTTCTTCCTGCCGCTTGGCCCGGTCGGTCTTACGGATGCGCACGACCTTGCGGATGATCTTGGTGTCGAAGCCGTTGCCCTTGGCCTCGGCGTAGACCTCCTTGAGGTCCGCCATGACCGCGGCCTTGTCCTCTTCCAGGCGTTCGATCCGCTCCAGGATGGCCTTCAGCTGGCCCTGGGCGGTGGTGTTGAGGACTTCGATCGAGTGGGCGTCGTCGGCCATGGGTTCGGGCAATCTCAAGTTTCAGATGGCGCGCAACATAGTAACCCAGGCCTGGAGTGTCATGGCCTGGGATATTTCTATCCACAGGCCACCGACAGCTATCCCAGCCGCTTCGGACGCTTCGGCGCTGCGCCGCGACGGGTGTACTCGCGCAGCGGCGGCGGCGGGGTTTCGCCGTGCATCTCCTGCTCGATGGCCGCCACCATGGAGGCCAGGCAACCGCGGCGACGGTGCGCGGGCGGAGTGATCAGGCCGTTCATCCACCGATTCACGGTAGCCATGCTGACCCGTTGCTCGCGTGCGATCTCATCGAGGTTCTGGAGCATCCGCCCGCCCATCCAGAAGAGCGCGTGGAACTCCTGCGGATCGAGCAGGTCGGCCTTCTCGCTCGCGTACTTCAGATGCGAGGCGAACTGTCGATACAGCCCCTGGCCGTAGCGGACCCGTCCGCCCTCATCGAGAGGGTCGGGCGCGTGATAGACCACGCCGCCAGCGCGATAGCGCTCGCCGCGGCCCCTCACGGTGAACGACGTCGTGGTGCTGTAGGCGATCACCTCGCCCTCGGTCGCGTCGGGCGACCGCTCATCTTCGTTATCCTGGTGCCGGGTGATGAGCCTCAAGGCTCCCTTACTGGACATCTGGCGCTCCTGTTTCCTGCGCGCGCCCGCGCAATGTGCCGGGGAGCCTTATCCCCGTTCTGGGTACAGCGAAACCCGAATTCGTTAAAATTCGACGGATTTCACAAATCAGTGACCGTCACATCGCCAAGAACGTTCACTATTGACGAATTGTGAAGACGAGTTTGAATGCTGCCTACAACTGGAAGGAGCCCCGACATGCCCCGACACACCCGCCACCCGATCGTGACCCAGATCAACCACGTCCTAGAAACCCCCCGGCCGGAACCCAAGCTGCTCCAGGTCGGCTTCAGCCCCCACTGCTAACAGGACACAATACGGGAGGGCCCCATGGGCCGAGATCACTTTACCAGCGTCGAGACCCAGTCCCCTGAAACCCAAACCCCCGAGATCGAACTCCGGACTCCCCCAGCGGAGTGGGCCGTCCCCCTCGCGGACAAGGCCAAGGCCGCCGGAGGCCTCATGGGAGATGACTACGACCGCATCCTGAGCGCGGTCCAAAGTCATCGCGCCACGGTCGCAGTTCCGGCCGATCGTGCGAACAATCCCGACGCCATTCTTGGCGCAGTCTTCTCGGAAGACATCTTTCAGCCCATCAAATCCCGCGCCGGCCACCAGCGTGACGCCGATCTGAAGTTGTCGCGTCTGTTCGGGCACTTCATCGCCCCGGCGTTCCAGCGGCGCTTCCTGGCCCCCAAGATCCTCGCCTCCGAGGCCATCTACAAAGCCCTCGAAAACACCCCTCAGCACGGAGGCTATGAGCAGGTCTTCGCCTCAGCCCCGTCCGCCGCCGTGCGCGGAAGCCTCACGGCGGCCGGCTTCTGGCTCATGGAACAGGAAAAGCCGCAGGTCTCTCTTCGCCTCGAACCTCATCATTTCGCGA
Source organism: Caulobacter mirabilis (assembly GCF_002749615.1). Lineage (GTDB taxonomy): Bacteria > Pseudomonadota > Alphaproteobacteria > Caulobacterales > Caulobacteraceae > Caulobacter > Caulobacter mirabilis. The sequence continues at coordinate 505,949 of NZ_CP024201.1, read as the reverse complement.
GCTTCGTCCAGACCCGCAACGAGCACCGGGACGCCTGCGAAATTGCGGTTCTGGAGGAGGAAGGCCTGCTCTGGGCGGCGCAGGCCCTCGCCGCCCTGGCCGGGCCGGGCGTCCGCCTTCCCGGCGGAGAGGTGGTTCGCCACCCCGACGCGGCGAACGGACGCAACGCGGTCTATCAGTTGGCCCTTGAGATCGCCTACGACGTCCCCGGCGCCCGGGAACAGGCCGGACTGCAGGTCTACCGGCGCGACGCGGCCTAGGCCGCCAGGAGCCCGAAGGCCGTCAGGGCGGGCCATAGTCTCGCCGGTTCCTCGAACCGGTGGACATGGAACCCCATCGCCCTGGCGGCCTCGATGTTAGGGGCCGAGTCGTCGATGAACAGAAAGTCCTGCGACTCCAGACCCGCTCGACGCAGGACGACCTCGTAGATCGCCGGGTCCGGCTTGATCAGCCCCTCCTCGGCCGAGACGATCGAATCGCGCAGGTGACGGAAGACCGGCGACATGGCCCGCACGCCGGGCCAGGCGCGGTGGGACATGTTGGTCAGGGCGAACTGCGGCACGCCGCGCTCGGCCAGCGCCTCCATGACCGCTTCGGTCTCGGGAATCGCGCCGTCGAACATCTCGTCCCAGCGGTCCCACCACGCGCGGATCTCAGCTTCGAATTCGGGATGCTGGGCCGCCAGCCGGACGGTGTTCTCCTCGGGAGAAACGCCGCGGTCCGTCTCCGCGTGCCAGTCCATGGTGCAGACAGACGAAAGGAACCGGTCGCAAGCGGCCGGTTCCTGGAAGATCTTCGTAAAGAGGCGCCGCGGACTCCAGTCCACGATCACGTTGCCGACGTCCCAGAGAACAGCCCTGGGCGCGCGCACGCTGCTTAGCCTTGCTTGGCCTTGAAGCGCGGGTCGGTCTTGTTGATCACGTAGATGCGGCCCTTGCGACGCACGAGCTTGCAGTCGCGGTGGCGGCTCTTCAGCGACTTCAGCGAGCTTCTGACCTTCATGACCCTAGTCTACCGTTTATCGGGCGGCCCGGGCGCGTACAGGTGCGCCCCTGGGAACCCGGTTGTTTCCAGAGCGGGCGGCTATACGGGCCCGGGCCCTGAGAGTCAACGGTTGCGGCCTTCTTCGGCGGCCCTCTTGAGGCCTCTTTCAGCGTTAAGCCTTTTCGCGGGCTTGTGATTGAGGCGCACCCCGGCCTCCGACTAGGGTCTGCGCATGGATCGTCGTTCGTTTCTCGTCCTCACCGTCGCCGGCTGCGCGGACCCCCAGCTCGAACCGCGCCTGGCGGGCGGGCCGTCACCCGCGCCACAAGCCACGCTGCAACCTGCCTCGAACGCCGGCTCCGGCGACCCGAACTTCGACGCCTGGCTCAGCGGCTTCTACGGCCGCGCCCGCGACGCCGGCGTGCCGTCGTCAGTACTGGACCGCGAACTGGCCGGCCTGACGCCCGACCCGCGCGCCGAGGCGTCCGACTCCCGCCAGCCCGAGTTCTCCAAGCCGATCGGCGACTATGTGAAGGGCGTGACCAGCGCCGACCGCATCGCCCAAGGACGCCGGTTCCGGGACAGCCTGCCTTATCTGTCGACGATCGAGCAGCGCTATGGGACCCCGCGCGACATCGTCCTGGCCATCTGGGCGCTGGAATCGGCGTTCGGGAAGATCCAGGGCGACATGGATGTGGTCCGATCGCTGGCCACCCTGGCGGCCCACGGCCGTCGCCGCGCCTGGGCGGAGGGCGAACTGATCGCCGCCCTGAAGATCATCGGCTCGAACGAAGCCCCGCGCAGCCGCCTGAAAGGCAGCTGGGCCGGCGCCATGGGCCAGACCCAGTTTCTGCCGACCGTGTTCCTGTCGACGGCCGTCGACGGCGACGGGGACGGCCAGCGCGACATCTGGGGGTCGACCGCCGACGCCCTGTTCTCGACCGGGAACTACATGGCCAAGGCCAACTGGCGGCGCGGCGAAAGCTGGCACCAGGAGGTCATGGTCGTCGGCGACTTCGACTATTCGGTGGTCGAGGGGCCGAAGAAGACGCCGGACGAATGGGCCGCCCTCGGCGTCAGCCGGGCGGACAACCGCCCCTGGAGCGCGGCCGACCGCGCCGCCCAGGCCAGCCTGATCGCCCCGGCCGGCGCGGGCGGTCCGCTGTTCCTGATCTTCCCGAACCACATGGCGATCCGCCGCTACAACAATTCCACGGCCTATGCCCTCGGCGTCGGAACCCTGGCCGAAGCCTTCTCGGGGGGCGGCCAACTGACCCGCCCCTGGCCCCAGGAGACGCCGCTGTCGCTGGCCGACCGCAAGGCGGCGCAGACCGCTCTCGCCCAGCTCGGCTTCAATCCGGGCGAGCCGGACGGGGTCATCGGGGTGAACACGCGGGTGGCGCTACGGGCCTGGCAGCAGACGCGCGGCCTGCCTGCCGACGGCTACCTGTCGCCGGATATCGTTCGTCGCCTGCGCGCCGAGGCGGGGCTCTAGCCTCCGCCTTCGTCCCGGCGCTCGAGCAGGGCCAAGGTCGACTCGTCCTCGGCTTCGCTGTCGGACACCTTCTCGCCGGCCTCGCGCAGGACCCGGTTCTTGAAAGCGTAGACCATCAGCCCGGCGAGGATCGTCGCGTTGAGCAGGAACGGCGCCCAGGACACCGCCTCGTAGAGAGCCACGAACAGCGGCGCGATGATCACGTTCAGCCCGTTCACCGCCGCGATGGCCGCGGCGGCCTGGGCCTGCTCGTGCATGTTGACCGTCAGCGACGCGCCGGCGGTGAAGCCTGGCCGGGCGAAGCCGTAGCCCAGGGCGGCGATCGCGAAGCCGGCCACGACGGTCCAGTAGTCCGGCGCGAAGGCGGTCATCAGGTTGCCCAGGCAGGCCAGGGCCACGCCCCAACGCAGCAGCACCTTCGGCCCCATGTTGAACATGCGGATCAGGCCCCACTGGGCCAGCAGCCCGGCCATCGCGCCCGCCGCCATGGCGACCGAGATGTAGCCCAGGGCCTCGATCGGGCTGACCTTGAGCTTGTCGATGATCATGAAGCCCAGGGTGTAGCCCTGGGCCGTCTGGCAGGTGGCGACCAGGAAGCCGTAGATCAGGAACGGCAGCAGCCGCGGATCCTTCCACAGCCCCGCGCTGGCGATACGTCGGGTCTCGCGCGCGACCGGCTCTTCCGGCAGGCCCTTCCAGACCACGATCAGCATGCCGACCGCCAGGAGCGAGAAGGCGTAGAGCGGCCCGGCCAGGCTGACGATCGGCAGGTTGAACAGCGGCGCCACGAAGGGTCCGATCACCGTGCCCAGACCGAAGGCGCCGGCCAGGGCGGCCATCTGCTGGGTGCGTTCGGCGCGGCTGGTGCGTTCGGCGACGTAGGCCTGGGTCGCCGGGTTGGACGAAGAGCCGATCAGGCCGAACAGCGCCCGCGCCAGCAGGAAGACCAGGAAGATCACGTACCAGGGCGCCAGATGGTTCAGGCCGGCGCTGACCACCAGGCCGCAGCACAGCATCGAGACCGCGAAGCCGCCAAGGCCCAGCATGATCAGCGGCTTGCGGCCGCGCTTGTCGGATTCCCGCGCCCAGATCGGCGACATGATCGCCCACAACAGCGCGGAGAGGGAAAAGATGGCCGCCATGAAGGCGTCCGGAACACTGATGCTCCGGCCGATGGCCGGCAGGATGGACATCAGCCCGGTGTTGCCGATCGCCACCACCACCGAAACCGCGAACAGGATCGCGAACGACCGCGGGGCCAGGGCAGGCTTCGAGGCGGCGTCTCCATCCTTCATCATCTAAGCACTGTTAGGCGCGCTGATTCCCGAGCGCAACGGGCTTCGGCGATCAATGATCACACAGCGACAGCGCACACGCCGCATTAAGCATTAACGGCCATGTTGGGCCCGATCGAATTCGCGGGGCGGCGACCCACTCATGTTCCAGATTATCGGCATCGTGCTGCTCTTCGCGCTGGTGTTCGGCAGCTACATCATCTCCGGCGGGAAGATGGGGGTGATCACCCATGCCCTGCCCCATGAGATGATGGCCATCGGCGGCGCCGGCGTCGCCGCCTTCCTGATCTCCAACTCCCTGCCGGTGATCAAGGGCACGCTCAGCGGCCTGGGCAAGGCCTTCAAGGGGCCGAAGTGGAAGGCCTCGGACTACCGCGACCTGCTGTCGCTGCTGTTCCTGCTGACCAAGACCATGAAGTCCAAGGGCGTCATCGCCCTGGAAAGCCACATCGAAAAACCGGCCGAGAGCAGCATCTTCTCGCGCTTCCCGAAGATCACGAAGGACCACTTCGCCGTCGACTTCATCTGCGACACGCTGCGGATGATGACCATGAATCTGGAGGATCCCCACCAGGTCGAGGATGCGATGGAGAAGCAGCTCGAGAAGCACCACCACGAGGCGCAGGAGCCGGCCCACGCCCTGCAGAACCTCGCCGACGCCCTGCCCGCCCTCGGCATCGTCGCCGCCGTGCTCGGGGTCATCAAGACCATGGGCTCGATCACCGAACCGCCGGAAGTGCTCGGCGGCATGATCGGCGGCGCTCTCGTCGGCACCTTCCTGGGCGTGTTCCTGGCCTATGGCCTGGTCGGCCCGCTGGCGGCGCGCCTCAAGGCGGTCGTCGACGAGGAAGGCGCCTTCTACCGAATCATCCAGTCGGTGCTGGTCGCCCACCTGCACGGCAACGCGGCGCAGATTTCGGTCGAGATCGGCCGCGGCAGCGTCCCGTCCGGCTCACAGCCCAGCTTCCTCGAACTCGAAGAAGCCCTTGCCAACATACCGAACGAAGCCTGACCGACGTTCGTCGAGCGAAAAATGTGATCACACCGGCGTGAAGTCTGCGCTTGCGCGCGCGTCATATCGCTGCATAGTCCCTTACTGCGCTCCCCCGTGGGGCGCTCCAAAATTCCTCACAGGGGACTTTGCCATGACCTCCGATATGCTCCGCAAGCTGCTCGTCGCCGGCGCCGCCGTCGCCGCTCTGTCCGTCGCCGCCTGCGGCAAGCCGGCCGAAAAGGCCGCTGACGCCGCCGACACGGCCGCCGCCGCCGCGACCGACGCCACCGCCGCCGCCGACACGGCTGCGACCGCCGCGACCGACGCCGCCGCCGCCGCCACCACGGCCGCCGGCGCCGCCGCCGACGCCGCCGCCGCTGCTCCGGCTGACGCCGCCGCCGCTGCTTCGGCTCCGGCCGCCCCGGCTGCTCCGGCCGCCGAGCCCGAGAAGAAGTAAGCGCTTCGACGCGCAAAGCGTTATGGGAAGGGCCGCTCGAAAGAGCGGCCCTTTTCTGTTGCGTAGCCCCCTCTTCCCTAGACGATGACCGCTGCCCCTCCGATCGATCCGGCCCTCACCTGGGGCGAAGACGGCCTGCCCCGGTCGGGTCTGTACGGCGACGTCTACTTCTCGTCCGACGACGGCCTGGCCGAGACCCGGGCGGTGTTCCTCGCGGGCGCCGACCTGCCCCACGCCTGGCGGGATCGCGAGCGGTTCGTGATCGGGGAGCTGGGCTTCGGCACGGGCCTGAACATCGCGGCGCTGCTGGACCTCTGGCGCCGGGAACGGCCGCCGGGCGGCCGGCTGCATGTCTTCAGCGTGGAGCGGCACCCGCTGGCGGTCGATGACGCCGCCCGCGCGCTGGCCCGCTGGCCGGAGCTTGAGCCGGTCGCCGCCCCGCTGCTCGCCGCCTGGCCGCGCCGCGCGCGGGGCTTTCACCGCCTGGACCTGCCGAACCTGGACGCGGTGATCGACCTGGCAGTCATGGACGCGGCCGAGGCGCTGACGCAGTGGCAAGGTCGCGCCGACGCCTGGTTCCTGGACGGCTTCGCGCCGGCCTCCAATCCGGCGATGTGGCGGCAGGAGGTTCTCGACCTCGTCGCCGCCCGCAGCGCGCCCGGCGCCCGCGTCGCCACCTTCACCGTCGCGGGCGCGGTGCGGCGAGGCCTGCAGGCCGCCGGCTTCGCCGTGGAGAAACGCCCCGGCTTCGGCCGCAAGCGGGAGCGGCTGGAGGCCTCGATGCCCGGCGGCCCGGCGCCGGTTCCGCCTCGCCGCCGCGTCGCCGTGATCGGCGCAGGCATCGCCGGCGCCAGCCTGGCGCGCGCCTTCCGGCTGGCCGGAGCCGCCGTCGAGGTCTTCGACCCGCGCGGCGCGGGCGGCGGCGCGTCGGGCAATCCGGCGGCCCTGGTCTCGCCGCGGGTCGACGCCAGCCTCGGCCCCGTCGCCGCCCTCTACGCCCAGGCGCAGGCCCGCTCCGCCGATCTGTATCGCGCGACGCCCGACGTCGTGATCTCCGAACACACGCTGCTGCTCGAGCGGACCGATCGGGACGGCGCGCGCTTCCGAACCGTGGCCGACAGCGATCTGTTCGCGCCGGGGTCTGTCGTCCCCCTGGATCAGGCCGAAACCGCCGCGTTGGCGGATGCTCCCGGGCTCCCAGGCGGCGTCCTGTTCAAGGACGGCCTGGTGATCGAGCCGGCGCCCCTGCTCGCGGCCTGGGCCGGAACGGTCCGGCGGGAGAGCGTCGCGCGTCTTGAGTCCATCGGGGCCGGATGGCGCCTCCGGAGCGCCGACGACGCCCTGCTGGCCGAAGTCGACATCGTCTGTCTCGCCGCCGGCCATAGGTCGACAACGCTGCTGGATGGGCCGCCGCTGCAGCCCATCCGCGGCCAGGCCAGCTGGACCACCGAAGCGCGGCTCGGCCAGGCGATCAGCTTCGGCGGCTACGCCGCGCCGACCCGCGACGGCCTGCTGTTCGGCGCAACGCACGATCGCGACCGTGACGACGAGACCCTCGACCCCGCCGACCACCAGCGCAACCTGGCCCAGCTGGCGACCCTGCTGCCCGACCTCGCCGGTCGCCTCGACGCTCACGCCCTGCAAGGGCGCGCCTCGGTTCGCGCGGCGACGGCCGACCGCCTGCCGCTGGCCGGCCGGCTCGCCGACAACGCCTTTGTCCTCGCTGGCCTCGGCTCCCGCGGCTTCTGCCTCGCCCCGCTGCTGGCCGAGCACCTGGTCGCGCTGGCCCTGGGCCATCCCTCGCCGCTTCCGGAACCGCTCGGAAGCCTGATCGACCCGGTCCGTTTCGCGCGGCGCGCCCGTCGCAAGACCTCGTCCTGACCAAGCCTTCGCGCTATGGTGCGCCCGGGACGGGGCCCTCGCTTCAGGAGACCCCAAGCATGAAGACCATCATCGTATCGTCCGTGGTCGGCGCCCTGGCCCTCACGGCCGGCGCGGCCTTTGCGTTCCAGACGCCGACGAGCCAGACTCCGGCCGCCGCCAAGCCGCAGCGATCCTGCTTTTTCGCCAGCCAGGTGAACGGCTGGAGCGCCGACCGCGACGAGAAGACCGCCTATCTCTACGTCGGCGCGAAGGACGTCTACAAAGCCGAGTTGTTCAGCCGCTGCCTGGATCTGGACAGCGCGCTGAGCATCGGGATCGAGACCCGTGGCGGCGGCACGAGCATCTGCGATGGGCTGGATGTCGACCTGCTGGTCCGGTCGGCGATGGGGCCCCAGCGGTGCAAGGTCACCAAATTGACCAAGCTGACGCCCGATGAGGTGGCCGCCATGAAAGCCGCCCGCAAGACCAAGAAGTCCGGCGGGTAGCTCGCGCGACAGGGGGTGCGGACACAATGCCGCACCCCTCATACGGGAACGCTGCGGATCACCGCGACATTACGCGCCGGACGACTGTGGTGACGGCGTCGGGAGCCGTCCGCTAGGATCACGATGATCTGGCGGCGGGGAGAAAGGGCGCACGTGGACGGTGACTCTTTCGAGCCGGCGAGACTTTTTCGCCCCGAGAGCTTCTTCTTGGGGCGGACCGAAGGCTGGGGAGTCGCCAAGGGCCCGTTCGGGCAGATCGTCCGCCGCTGCCGCATCCATACCGAAGGACGCCTCGACGAGGCCTACCAGGCGCTTCATCTCGACGAGCTGTTCGTCTGGGACGACGGCGGCCAGGAGGAATGGCGCTGGGCCATGCGACGCGGCATGGACGGTCGCTACGCCGCCGCCGAAGCGCTGGTCGGCTCAGGCATCGAAGGGCGCTACGACGGCTGCGACTACGTCTTGTCGTTCCTGAGGCCGGTGCAGCCGAAAGGGCCGCGTTTCCGGTTCGTGACGCGATTCACCCTGCTCGCCCCGGACGTGGCGATGAAGTCCGTGCGCCTGTCTCTGTTCGGCGCGCCGATCGCCTCCATGGTCGCCTTCCACCGGCAGATCGACTGAGCGTTCCTTCGCCCCCGCTCGGCCGGCCGACGTGATATTCTGTGGACGAAAGGACTAATGGGGATTTACCTCGTCGCCATGGGGGCATCGCAGGATCCAACGATCATCGAGAAGCTCACGCCACGGGAGCGTGAATGCCTGCGCTTGGTCGCCGATCATCTGCACTCCAAGGAAATCGGCCGACGCCTCCGGATCTCGCAACACACCGTCGACGGCCACCTGAACGAGGCGCGCCGCCGCCTCGGCGTGCCCACCCGGCGCGACGCGGCCCTGCTGCTGGTCGCCTATGAGAGCGGCCTCACCCCCCTCAACGATTTAGGGGGTGGATCGGAAGGGCTAGCCTCGATCCCCGACACGCCCCCAGCCTCCACGTCATCGAGACGCGGAGACGACGATGGACGATATCGATATGCCGCTGACGGCGGCGACCAGCGTACAGCTCTGGAATCCCGCGGCCGACATGCCGGTCTGGAGCTGGAACCAGCTGGAGGACGCGCTGCGGGACCTGGCGGCGAGCCGGCACCAGCAGGACATGGTGGAGACACTGGTTTCCGCGACCCGGAAACAGGCGCGCTATCTGCCTTCGGGGCACGTCCTCAAGGAGATCCTCTGCATCGCATGGGTGATCGCGGACGAGTCGTTCCGGGGCGGTCGGGAGGAGGGCTCCTCCATGACCTGACGCCGCTGCGACGACTGGCGCTCATCGTGGGCGCCGCCGCGCTGGCAGCTCTGTTGCTGAGCACGGTCGTCGTGGCGAGCCATCAGTTCGCCTACGCCGTCCAGCAATCCATGCGCGGCTGGAAATAACCAGAAGAGGGGCCTCAGCCCCTCCTGCACACATCATCAAACTTCAAACGACATAGCGCGCGGCCCTGCCGCGCGGACGGAGGGATATTGTCATGAAACGCAAGATCGTCGCCCATCAGGTGGCCGACCAGCTCTTCGCCGCCGAAGCGGCCATCGACGGCGCGCTCGCGGCTGTCGCCACCCTGACGGCGATGCTGCCCAACGCCCGGATCGACGCCCATATCTCCGCCGTGATCGGTCAGAACGCGATCGACCGGACCAGCCAGACCATCGCCGCCCTCGCCGAGGCCCGCCGCGGCATCGTCGAAACCCATCGCGAGCTGTCAGACGTCCAGCACCAGATCGGCCTCGGCGCCGTGGCCCTCGGAGGCCTCGACAAACCCGCCGAAGACACCCCCCGGCTGCCGGTCCAAGGCGCGGCCCGTCACATTCGCGCGGCCTGACCTTTACCGAACCGCCAAACTTCCTTTCTAAGTGGCCGGAGTTTCCTCCTGGAGGCTCCGGCCTTGTTTACGACCCTGTTCGGCCAGATCGGCGCCGCCGCGATGGCGGCGGCCTGCATCCTCGCTCTCGCCTCCCGCGGTCGCGCCCAGGTGATCACCGCGTTGATCGTCGCCGCCGCCTGGATCGGCTCGGCGGCGCTTCAGGATCGGGCGAACACCGGCCCGCTGTACTGGGTCTTCGCGCTCGACATCGCGATCGCCGTGGTCTTCGTCGGGCTGGCGCTCTGGTTCCGGCAGGCCTGGCTGATGTGGGTGGCCGCGTTCCAGCTGCTGACCGCGGCCACCCATGTGGCGGTCATCGTGGACCTCAGGATCGACGTCCGCGCCTACATCACGGCCTACACCGTGTGGAGCTACGCCCTGCTGCTGGCGCTGGCCTGGGGCGGGATCGACGCCTTTCGCGCCCGCGCGCGTCGTCGCTGACCGCCGACCGCGCCGACCGGCAGAGGTCGCATATCAGGCAAACGCCGTATTGTTCCGCCCGCCCCCGGATTCCTAGACGAGGACAGTCCAGGATTTCGGGCGCCGCCTTGTCGTCGATAAACACCAACAGAGCCGCGCTTCAGGCGCTGCGGGCGCTCAACGCCGCGGCCGACCAGCTCCGCGCGAGCGAGACCCGCATCGCCACAGGACTACGGATCGCCGGCCCGAAGGACGACGGCGCGACCTTCTCTATCGCCCAGGGCATGCGCGCGGAAGTCTCCGGCTGGCAGGTCGTCGGCCAGGGGCTGGCCCGGGGGCAGTCGATCCTCGACGTCGCCTACGCCGGCGCCGAACGCATCAGCGACCTTCTCGTCGGATTGAAGGAACGCGCGGTCGCCTACAACGACGCCACGCTGGACACAGTCGCCAAGGCCGCGATCCGGAGCGAGATGGAGGCGATCACCCGCCAGATCGACCAGATCGCCAAGGGAACCGACTTCGACGGCGTGAACCTGCTGACCGGCCGGGCGACGATCAACACCCGGACCGAGACCACCTATCTCACCACGCTCAAACAGCCGCTGCGAGTGTTCAACGATCGCATGAGCGCCCTGCCCGAGGGCTCCACCCACGCGACCTCCACGAGCGAAGGCTACAGTCTGCCGACCTCGCCGCTGACCCCGCCGTCGTTCGCCGCCGCGGTCGCCGCCGCCAGCGGAACCAACTCCCAGACCATCGCGGTTGACGCGGGCCCGACGGGCGGCCGGATCAGCCTGCTGCTGGACGCCTACGGCGCTCCGGACATCGTCGAGATCTGGCAGAACGGGACCAGGGTGGCGGCCACCGGCCAGGCCTACGCGCCCGGCGGCGGCGCGGTCGGCCCAGGCGCCGCGGTTTCGAACCAGCACCTGCTGTCGTTCGACTACGACCCCGCCGACGGGCAGACGATCGAGTTCCGCTTCAACGAGAACGTCTCGGTTTCCGGCACGGCCTGGAAGCTCAGCGGCGCCGTGCTGCAGGATCCGGCCGATCCGCCGCCGGCGCGCCAGACCACGGTGTCGACGGTCATCGGGACCTCCGCCGAGTTCGACCCGCCCCTGCCGTCGGCGGACCCGGAACAGGTCGGCCGGGCGCTCGGGGTGCGGCCCCAGGGCTCCAGCTCGACCTATACCCTGGACGCCGGCGGCCAGGCCGGGCGCATGGACATGACCTTCGACGCCTTCGGCGACGCCGACCGGGTCGAGATATGGCAGGGCGGCGTGCGAGTGGCCGCGTCCGGCCAGGCCTATGCCGCCGGCGGAGGGGCGGTGGGTCCGGCGGCGGCGGTCTCGGGCCGTCAGACGATCAGCTTCGACTACGATCCGGCCGGCGGGCCCCTGTCGTTCCGCTTCAACGAAGGCGGCGGAACGCCGGAGAGCGCCTGGGTGGTCAGCTCCCTCTCGCTGAATGCGGCCAACGCCCCCCTGCCGGCGACCGCGGCCGGAACCAGCGGCAGGCAGGAGCCGGGCTTCGGACTCATCCACTACGACTTCCTGGCGAACCCGCGCGGCGACTCGCACCTGCGGGCATCGTCACGCGACCTCACCGCGGCGGGACTCCGGCTCGACGCGCTGAACTGGGATACGCCGGAGACGATCCTGGCGACGATCGATGTCGCCGGAAAGCTGGCGATCCAGGCGGCGACCTACTTCGGCGAACGTTTGGCCGGTTTCAATCGAACAGGCGCGCAGACGGGGCGGATGAGCGATGTCGTCCAGACCGGCGTCGGCAATCTGGTCGACGCCGACCTCGCCAAGGAAGGCGCCAGACTGCAGGCGCTGCAGGTCCAACAACGGCTGGCCGCCCAGTCGCTCACCATCGCCAACGCCGCGCCGCAGTGGCTGCTGTCGTTGTATCGCGGATCTGGAGGCTGACGGAGAAACGCCGTCACGGAGTCTCGGCGTCGGAGTGCTCAGTGCCTTCGCGGGAGGTCACGTAGATCAGGGCCACGCCGCCCGGCGCGCTCTGCCTGTGCCAGGCCCCCGCCGGAACCACCCCGGCGCAGCCCGCCGCCAGGGCCTCGCATCGCCGCTGGCCGTCGGCGAGAACCGTCAGCTCCACCGCGCCTTCCAGGACATAGAGAAACTCGTCGTCCGGATGCCGTTCCCAGGGCGTGACGCCCGCGAAGCGGATCACGCCCAGCGCGCACTGATTGAACGTCTCGAGCACCCGCATGCAGTCCATCATGGCGTCCGGCGTGGGCGCGTCCAACCGCAGTTCGGCGAGCTCGGCGGCGATGGCGGTCATGTCATGCATGGTTGGCTCCTATCGGCGCCCTGAACAGGCGCCCGGTGTCGCGGCTCCGATGGGAAGCGAGAGGCGCGCCGGGTCGCCGCCGCCCCAGTGAACGCCCAGCACATAGGGCGGCGCCGTGATCGCGAGGTTGTCGGCGTCCGCGGTCTGCAGCGCGAGCCGCACGCGGTGCCCCTTGGCGAAACGATAGGCGATCGGCTGAAGATCGAGACTCAACGTGACCGCCTCGCCGGACCTCAGCGGTTGCAGCGCGGTTCGGCGATGGTCATGGAACGGCAGCCCCAGGGCGTTGTAGGGGGCGACGGCCGGCGCGCGATGAGACGCCCGCAGCGCGCCCTCGGAGACGTAGCGAACCCGGCCGTCGGGCGCGACGTCCTCCAACAACGCGACGATCTCGGCGTCGTCGCGCGCCTGGGCGCTGACGGCGATCCGCAGGGTCGGATGGCCGATCACCTCCAGAGGGATCTCCAGGGGCGCGGTGGTGAAGACCACGCCCTTCCGGTCGTTGGCGGCCAGATCGGGATAGACGCCGGCGCCGATCACGCCGTTCCAACGGCTGTCGCGCCCCGTCGTCGCGGAAAGGTCGGCGGCCTTTCGGACGATGCCGGACGCGGCGGCGCGGCCTGTCGAGAGCTCGCCGCCTGCGGCGAGGAACAGGTCCTGCCGCGCCCCCCCGACCTCCCATGCGCTCCGGGGCGTCCAAGCGCAGAAGCCATCGAAGTCCATCAGCGCCAGATGAACCCCCGGCTCCCGGTCGACCCCGGTGTCCCGGCCTCGCACCCAGCGATCGAACCAGCGCGCGGCCTCGACGCCAGGATCCAGGTCGACATCGGCCTTGGTCAGCAGGCGGTGACGCCAGGGCCGGACCGTCACCCGCCGCGGCCCCTGCAGGTTGGCGTACAGCAGCAGGGTGTCGCGGGTGAAGATGTCGTTCCAGCCGGCCTCCAGATAGATCGGCGTGCGCCCCGCCTTGATCCGCGGCAGCAGGGGATAGAGCGACATTCCGGGCCAGGTCAGGCCATCGGCGGTCGGCGGATCGTCCAGGAAGGCGCGTGTCCGGCCCAACTCGGCGACGCGTTGAGAGAAGCCCTCGCCGCGGCGCTGCTTCCGGGCCGCGTCCAAAGCGCCCTCCGCGCCGGTGACAGGCGTCGCCAGACCGTCCAGCTGACTGGTCAGCAGGACATAGGGCGTGTTGAAGCCCGTATCGCGGATCCCGCCGCGGTAGCCCACCGCCCGGTAGGCGTCGAGCGCGGTCGAGGCGCCGTAGACCGCCTTCAGCGCCGGACGCCCCTGAGCGGACGCCGCGACGGCGATCATGGCGGTGAACGACTGGCCGTACATGCCGACCCGCCCGTCCGACCAGGGTTGGGCGGTGATCCAGTCGATCATCAGCGCCGCTTCGTGGCCGAACGCCTCGAACGACGTCGGCGGCGTTCCGAACGAAGCGCCGGTCCCGGAGGCGTCGGCGGCGACGACGACATAGCCCTGCCGCAGCAGCCGCCCGACCCAGGGCCGCATGCGCGCCTGGTCGACCACCACCTCGCCGCCGCTGGTCAGGCTCATGAGCTTGAGCATCGTCCGCGACGCCGGTGTCAGGCCGAGCATGGCGGCGTCGGTCACCGTCCCGTCGCGGACGACCGTCATGGCCCGGTTGTAGATCGTGTGCTCGTACAGCACGGGCAGAGGTCGGGCCTCCACCTGCCCCCGTCGGGTAGGCCGCAGGACGTCCACCGCCAGCCGGCGCCCGCCCGGCAGGTCGACGTAGGTCGAGGTGCGGACGTAGCCGTCGTACGGCGCCGGCGTGGCCGGGCAATAGACGCCGAAGCGCGAGGCCGGCGCGGCGCAGGAATCGGCGCGATGGGCGAACCAGGCCCAGGCCAGACCGCCGCCTATAGCCAGAACGACCACCCCGCCCAGGAACATCCAGACCTTCATCCGCCCTCTCCGCCGTGAGTTCGGCGGGACGTTGGTTGCGGGCTGGGCCCTGGTCAATTATTCTTGAGCATGCTTGAAAAATCAGCAACGCGCGGCCGCCGCGGGCGTCCCGCCTCGATCTCCCGAGACCTGATTCTCGACTACGCGGCCGAATGCGATCTTCGGAGCCTGTCGGTGCGGGGCCTGGCCGCGCGGATGCGGGTCTCGGACGCCTCGATCCACTACCATTTCGGCGGCCGTGATCAGCTGCTGGCCGCCCTGGTCGATCGGATCACCGGCGACTTCTCGCCGCCGGACAGCGGCGGCGACTGGCGCGACTGGTTGCGCGAGTTCGCGCATCGCGCCCGGAAGAGCCTGCTCGCCCACCCTGGGGCGGCGGACTACATGGTGGTCGCGGGCCCGACCGCCGGACGCCAGTACGCGATCATCGACCGTGCGTTGGGCGTGCTGCAGGCCGGCGGCCTTGCGCCGCGGGACGCCTGGCTGATCTACGCGACGATGGTGAACCACGTGCTCCGGCAGGTGCAGTCGCAGGAAGCCCACGAAGCCAAGGCGTCTACCGGACTTCAGACGGACCGTCGCATCGCCCGGGGTCTGGGTGATGCGTCCGCCCAGGATCTGCCGCGCCTTCGAGCCGTGGTGGAGACCGGGCTAATGGCGGATTTCGATCTGTTGTTCGACTATGGACTGGACGCGCTGTTGCGCGGCTTCGACCCGCGCAGCCGTGACGCCTGATGGCGGCGATTCCGGTGCTGTTCCGACGGGGAAAGGATGGTGGACGCGGCTGGGATTGAACCAGCGACCCCTACGATGTCAACGTAGTGCTCTCCCGCTGAGCTACGCGTCCTTACCGGGGAGGCCGGGGGTATAGCGGCGCTTTTCCGCGCTTGCAACAGCCCCCGGAAAGAAGTTTCAGGCCGCCGCCATCATTCGCTCGACCTCCTGCACGATCTCGCGCAGGTGGACGGGCTTGGACAGCACCTTGGCGCCGGCCGGCGCCCGCTCGCCCGCGGTCAGGGCGACGGCGGCGAAGCCGGTGATGAACATGATGCGCAGGCCGGGATGGCGCGCGGCCGCATGGCGCGCGACCTCGATGCCGTCCATGCCGGGCATGACGATGTCGGTCAGCAGAAGGTCCCAGTCCTCGTCGAGCACCGCCGCCGCCTGTTCGCCGTCGGCGCAGGCGGTCACTTCGTAGCCGGCCCGCTCCAGAGCCCGCGCCAGGAAGTTGCGCAGGGAATCATCGTCTTCGGCCAGGAGGATGCGCGGCATGGTCGGTTTCGGTCTCTCGGACGCAATCTAGGGCGCGGACCATAGCCGCCCAGGCGTAAAGGCGCGATGAACCGCGCCTCTCGCGCGAATGTCGGCTGGGGATAAGCCGCCCGGAATCGGGGATGGAAAGGCTTTGACCCGCGCCCCGCGTCGCCGCCATCATGCCCCCGATGAACGCTTGGCAGCCCCTCCCCGAATCCGGAGCGACGACGGCGGAAACGCCGGCGTTCGAGGTGATCGCCGCCGATCCGCCGCCCACGCCGCTGGTCTTCGCCTCGCCGCACTCCGGCCGGCTCTACCCGCCGGCGATGCTGGAAGCCTCGGCCGTGCTGCCGGAGGTCCTGCGCCGTTCGGAGGACGCCTTCGTCGACGCGATGGTGACCCCCGCCGCCGAACTGGGCGCGGCGGTGATCCTGGCCCGCTACGGCCGGGCCTGGATGGACCTGAACCGCGAGCCGTGGGAGCTGGACCCCACGATGTTCTCCGATGAGCTGCCGGACTTCGCCCGGGGGCGGACGGCCCGGGTCGCGGCCGGCCTGGGCGCGATCGCCCGCGTCGCCGGCGAGGGGCGCGAGATCTACGCCCGCAAACTGACCTTCGCCGAGGCCCAGGCTCGGGTGGACGGCACCCATCGCCCCTATCACGACGCCCTCGACCGCCTGCTGGCCCGGGCCCGCGCCACGCACGGCATGGCGGTGCTGATCGACTGGCATTCGATGCCGGAGGCGGCCGCCCGCACCGCGGTGACGCCCCGCCACGGCAAGGGCTGCGACATGGTCCTGGGCGACCGCTTCGGCGCCTCCTGCACCCGCAAGCTGACCGACCTCGTCGAGCGCGAGCTGGAGGGCATGGGCTATAGAGTGGCGCGCAACGCCCCCTACGCCGGCGGCTACACCACCGAGCACTACGGCAAGCCGCAGCAGAAGACCCACGCGCTGCAGATCGAGATCAACCGCGCGCTCTATCTGGATGAGGCGACCCTCGAGCCGACCGCGGGCCTGGCGAAGCTGACGGCGGATGTCGGCCGGCTGGCGAGGATCCTGGCGGCCGACTGGCCGCGCCTCGCGCCCGCCTGAGGCCCCCCGGAGCGCCAGGCTGGGGCTCAGGCCAAAAAAAAGCGGCGCCATACGGCGCCGCAGTTCATTAGGGAGGAAACGCCCAGGAAGGGCAGAGGCGGCAGCGCCGCCTCACAGGGTCTTTCTAGTGTGCGGCGCACAAACAGGCAAGGGGAAAATGTGCCCTCCGGCAGAGATTTTCTCGAAAGCCCTGCGAGAATCCCTGTTCCGCAAGGTCATTCGTTGCCCGCCACGCTCATGTTGCAATGCACAATCGGCGAGCAGGGGCTGCTCGTTTTCACACATTGGTGAATAAAAACAGCCGTTTGGGGGCGCTCAAAACCGCGTCACGCGGCCGGGGTGGATAAACGGCTCGCAGTCGCGTAAAAGCGCGCGCCCTATACCCTCCCCACAAAGTCGTATCAATGTCCCTGCGCAACATCGCCATCATCGCCCACGTCGATCATGGCAAGACCACCCTCGTGGACCAGCTGCTCGCCCAGTCCGGCGTCTTCCGCGCCAATGAGGCGACGGTCGAACGCGCCATGGACTCCAACGACCAGGAGAAGGAACGCGGCATCACCATCCTCGCCAAGTGCACCTCGGTGCTCTGGAACGGCAAGGCCGGCGAGACCCGCATCAACATCATCGACACCCCCGGCCACGCCGACTTCGGCGGCGAGGTCGAGCGCATCCTCGGCATGGTGGACGGCTGCGTCATCCTGGTGGACGCAGAAGAGGGCGTCATGCCCCAGACCAAGTTCGTGCTGACCAAGGCGCTGAAGATGGGCCTGCGCCCCATCCTCTGCATCAACAAGGTCGACCGCGCCCACGCAGACCCCGACCGGGTGCACCTGGAAACTCTCGAGCTGTTCGAGGCCATCGGCGCCACGCCCGAGCAACTCGACTTCCCGCACATCTACGCCTCGGGCCGCAACGGCTGGGCGACGATGGACCTGAACCAGCCGAACGACAACCTGGGCCCCCTGTTCGACCTGATCGTCGACCATGTGCCGGCGCCGAAGGTCGAGGCCAACAAGGACAAGCCGTTCCAGATCCTGAACGTGCTGATCGAAAGCGACCCCTTCCTGGGCCGCCTGCTGACCGGCCGCATCGAGAGCGGCAAGGCCGTCCCCGGCATGCCGATCAAGGCGCTGGACCGTGACGGCAAGACCATCGAACAGGGCCGCATCACCAAGGTGCTGGCCTTCCGCGGCCTGAAGCGCCAGCCGGTCGACGAGGGCGCCGAGGCCGGCGACATCGTCGCCATCGCCGGCATGTCCAAGGCCACCGTGGCCGACACCCTCTGCGCCCTGGAGGTCATGGACGCCCTCCCCGCCCAGCCGATCGATCCGCCGACCATCTCGATGACCGTCTCGGTCAACGACAGCCCGCTGGCCGGCCGCGAAGGCGACAAGGTCCAGAGCCGGGTCATCCGCGACCGCCTGCTGAAGGAAGCCGAGTCGAACGTCGCCATCCGCGTGACCGAGACCACCGAGCGCGACGCCTATGAAGTCGCCGGCCGCGGCGAACTGCAGCTGGGCGTGCTGATCGAAGGCATGCGCCGCGAAGGCTTCGAGGTCTCGATCAGCCGTCCGCGCGTCGTCTTCAAGAAGGACGAGGAGACCGGCGAGCGCCTGGAGCCGATCGAGGACGTCATGATCGACGTCGACGAGGAGTTCACCGGCATCGTCATCGAGAAGCTCAGCGCCCGGAAGGCCGAGCTGCGCGACATGGGTCCGTCGGGCGCCGGCAAGACCCGGATCAGCCTGTCGGCGCCTTCGCGCTCCCTCATCGGCTACCAGGGCGAGTTCCTGACCGACACCCGCGGCTCGGGCGTGCTGAACCGCGTGTTCAGCCACTACGAGGCCTACAAGGGCGCCATCGACCAGCAGCGCAAGGGCGTGCTGATCTCCAACTCCGACGGAGAGACGGCGGCCTACGCCCTGTGGAACCTGGAAGAGCGCGGCACCATGTTCGTCGGCGCCGGCGAGAAGACCTATGAGGGCATGATCATCGGCGAGAACGCCCGGTCGGACGACCTGGACGTCAACCCGATGAAGGCCAAGCAGCTGACCAACGTCCGCGCCAGCGGCAAGGACGAGGCCATCCGCCTGACCCCGCCGCGCCGCCTGACCCTCGAACAGGCCATCGCCTACATCGAGGAAGACGAGCTGGTCGAGGTGACGCCGAAGAACATCCGCCTGCGGAAGAAGGTCCTGAACCCGAGCTTCCGCAAGCGGCGGGTGAAGGACGAGTAGGGGGCGCTTAGGCGACTGACGTGGCGGCCTTCAGGGGACGGGGGGCCGGGCGGCTAGCGATTGAAGGGCGGGGCGCTGAGAGGCGGCCCGCCTTCTTTGCGTTTGGGGGTCGGGATTGTGCGGAGCGCGGTTTTAAATGACTTATGGCGAGATTTCTCAGCGTCGGTTGCGTCTGAGACACCCGCTTCGAACTAGGCCTCACCGCGTCAGAGTTGCCAACTTCAACCATGTCGACACTTGGCTGCTCACCCCGCTAGGCCGTTGACGATCTCTTGTGGCATGGAGTCATCTTCTGAGCTGACTCGAGTTCCCGCGCACTGCGCGGACAAACTCGACACCCATTGATACAGGCTCAACATGAAATCGATCGTATGTATCAATACTCAGATACCAACCGTTTATAATGAAATAGAATACGACTCTGATGGATCACTTAGAGACTACGATATCGTTGTATTTGATCCACAACTCCCCCACTATGATCGCATTGATTTTTCGGGAGGAGGGTCTTGCGTATCGATAGAAGGGTCCACCCTATTTTCAAAGGCATCAAAACACTGGTTTCGAGAACTTAGCGGCGCCCTCTCAGCGGGAAAAACGGTTTTCGTTATTCTCAGTGGGCACGAAGAGGATCAAATCGCAACAAGTTATACAACACCGTCAAAGGGTAGCAGAACTTATTCCACAAAGCCGATAGACAACTATTCCATAATACCTGGAAATTTCCGCGTCAGAAATGCAAGAGGGAGGGCCATTTCTGTCAGAAACGCCGCCTACAAAGGCCTATACGAAACCATAAAGGACATTGTCGAATACCGCGTCATTTTCGAAGACCCTGCCCTAATGAGCACTGTGTTCGTCGCCAAGGATGGAACCGCCATTGGCGGGGTCGTTCGAATTCAGGACGCGCCAGGATCACTTGTGCTGCTCCCATATTTTGACTTTGAAGCTGAAGGGTTTCTTGAAGTCTCTGACGATGGTGAAGAGGTCTGGAGCACGAAGGCACTCAAGGTATCTCACGCGGTTGTCGGGCAACTAGTGTCGATCGATCGGATGCTGAAGGGCTCGATGGAACTGAGCCCCCCTCCCGACTGGATCGGCGAATACGAGAAGCCGAATGCCATCGATGATATCGACGGCGTCATCGCTGGGATTGACGCGCGCCTCGATGAGCTTGCAGGGCAGCGAGACGAGCAGCTTCGCCAGAAGGCAGGCATCCTTGAGTACTCTTACCTTCTTTATGAAAGTGGGAAGCCGCTCGAGCGATCAATTGAGAAAGCACTTCGGTTGTTGGGATACACCGTTGAGGCGCTCCGCATCGGAGACCTCGAGATCGACCACGTTATTGTCAGCCCGACTGGAATGCGGATGATCGGGGAATCTGAGGGAAAAGATTCCAGTGCGATCGATATTTCCAAGTTTCGCCAACTGGAGTCCAACATCGGGGAGGACTTCGAACGTGGGGAGGTCAATGAGCCAGCCAAGGGTCTTCTTTTCGGCAACGGCTTTCGTCTATCGGCACCCACCAGTCGTGCGGAACAGTTCACCCAGAAGAGCCTCACAAACGCGAAGCGGCTCGGTTCAGCGCTCATTCGAACTGCGGATCTCTACACGGTCGCGGTTCATCTGCTTAACCACCCCGAGGATGATACCTTCCGTGCAGCTTGCCGCGCAGCAATCGAAGAGACTGTAGGAAGCGTCGTCACTTTCCCTGATCCATAGTCATGCCAGCCTGGCAGATGCGTGCTCCGTCTCCGTGGGATGGGTTCATGCCCCACCAACCCCTTCATCTCTTGCCGAGACGATCGCCGGGCGATCCGGGTTGCTCAAGGACGGGCCGGAGGCCCGCCGCTCCGCGGCCGCGCGCGAGCGCGGTCCTTGACCAACCCGGCTCGTCCGGCACGCTGGCCTGCATGAGATCGAAGGGGAGGCCTCCTCCCCACACCGTGGTGAGGAGCGGCGGCGGCGGGCGGTGAATGGCGGCGGCTGAGCCCCTTCCGGAACTCCCCGCGCCGACCCCTCCACCATGCTTCGCATGGTCCCCCTCCCCCTCGCTGCGCTCCGGGGAGGATTGCCGATTTACAGGCCGAGGCTCTCCCGCGACGCCAACGCCAGCCGCCGCACCAATTCGTCCGGGATCGGCTTGCGGTCCGAGAAGGTCACGCCGGTCTTGGTCGCCTTCAGGCCGGCGGCGGCGATCTCGTCCGCGTGGGCGGCGATCGCCGCCGGGTCGACGTAGAGGCCGCACTGTTTGCTGAAGGCGGCGTAGCCCGCGACGATGGCCTTGCCGATCGCGAAGCCGGGCATGTCGTACCGGATGACCGCCTCGGCGTCCGGCAGCGCGGCCGCAAGCTGCGCGCGGAGGCGGGTCAGCAGCGGCCGGAAGGCTTCGGGCGCCGCGGCGATGTAGGCGTCATGGCCGGCGATCGTCGTCATGGCCCGGAGCCTGACAGATGTGAGGGCCCGGCGTCACCCCCGCCACCGTCCCGGCGTGACCCCGAACTGGCGCTTGAAGGCGGTGATGAAGGCGCTGGGGCTGTCGTAGCCGCAGTCGAGCGCGGCCACGGTCACCGCCGCGCCGGCGGCCAGGGCGGCGGCGGCCTGGACCAGGCGCGCCTTCTGGCGCCAGGCGTCCAGCGACAGGCCGGTCTGGTCCGGAAACAGCCGCTGCAGGGTGCGCAGCGAGGCGCCGGCCTCTCGCGCCAGGGTCGCCAGGGCGCGGCGGTCGGCGGGGTCGTCGCGCAGTCGCTCGGCCAGGGCCAGGGCGCGACGGTCGGCCGGCAGCGGCAGGGCCAGATCCTGCGGCCGGGCGGCGGCGATCCGGTCGACCAGGACGGCGGCCATCCGCCCCTCGTCGCCCTCTCCGCCCAGCATGCCGCGCGCCAGGACGTGCAGCACCAGCTCGCGCAGCAGCGGCGCGACCTCCAGCGCCACCGCCGCCTCGGGCAGGCCGCCGGCGATCCGCGGCGACAGGTAGAGCGTCCGCATCGCCGTCTGCCCTTGGACGACGATGCTGTGCGGGCGATGGGGCGGCAGCCAGATGGCCCGGGTCGAGGGCACGAACCACAGGGTCTCGCCCGCCGTCACCCGCATCACCCCGCTGACCGCATAGACCAGCTGGCCCCACGGATGGGCGTGCTCGTCCAGGGCGAAGCCGTCGCCGTAGGTGACCGCCAGCGACCGGACGAGGAAGCCGTCGCCGACCGGACTCAGCGGTCCCACACCCCGGGCTCGTACTGCATCGCGCCGCAGACGTTGCCCTCGGTGTCCTCGAAATAGATCAGCTCGCCGACGCCCTCGATCCGGTACGGCGGCATGACGATCCTGCCGCCCGCCGCCTCGATCGCCGCGACGGTCGCCTTCAGGTCGTCGACGCCCAGGGTCGCCTCGAAGGCTGTCGGCCGCTTGCCGGCGACGATCTCGTGGCGCTGCTGCAGGGCGCCCTGGAGGCCGTCGCCGACGCCCTTGATCTGGTAGAAGTCCGGCGGGCCCCAGGGGGTGAATTCCAACCCCAGAGCCTGTTCGTAGAAGCCCTTGGCCCGCTGGACGTCGTCGGCGTGTATGGCGAAATGGCGGAAACGCGTGGTCATGGAACGCCCCTCTGCTGTTGATGTCGAGAGCGTGGCGCCGATCGCCTTGGCGCGCTTTCGGCATCATGACGGAAAATATCGCGACCGCGCCAGGGCGGCGCTCCGGGTCCTCCCCTCTTGGGGGAGGGGGACCACCCGCAGGGTGGTGGAGGGGGTCTGATGCCCTGGACCCTCTCCACCATGCTTCGCATGGTCCCCCTCTCCCAATGGGAGAGGATCCGCGCGCTCGGCGCGGCGTTTCGGCGGCCGGGGTGGCTTTTGCCCCGGTTTCCCTGTATGAGCCCCGCCTCACTTGCTTAGAAACGCTGATACACGCCCTCGCCTTTGCGAGCCGACCGGGCGCCCCATGCGTTTTCGCCCCGTCAGGAACTACCCAAAATGGCCTTCCCGCCCCTTCACCCCGCCATCGAGCAGGCGCTCGTCGCGCAGGGCTACGCCGAACCCACCCCCGTCCAGCGCGCCGTGCTGGAGCCCGAGGCCGAAGGCCGCGACCTGCTGGTCTCGGCCCAGACCGGCTCGGGCAAGACCGTCGCCTTCGGCGTGGCCATGGCCCCGACCCTGCTGGGCGAAGAGCAGTACCTCGGCGGCGACGGCCGTCCGGCGGCGCTGATCATCGCCCCGACCCGCGAGTTGGCCCTGCAGGTCAGCCGCGAGCTGGAATGGCTCTACAAACAGGCCGGCGCCCGCATCGTCACCTGCGTCGGCGGCATGGACGCCCGCCGCGAGCAGCGCGCCCTGAACCAGGGCTGCAACATCGTCGTCGGCACGCCGGGCCGCCTGCGCGACCACCTGGAGCGCGGCCACCTCGACCTGTCGGGCCTGAAGGTCGCCGTCCTGGACGAGGCCGACGAGATGCTCGACCTGGGCTTCCGCGAGGACCTGGAGTTCATCCTCGAGACCACGCCGGAGGACCGCCGCACCCTGCTGTTCTCGGCGACCATCGCGCGCGACATCGCCCAGCTGGCCAAGACCTACCAGACCGACGCCGTCCGCATCGACACCATCGCCCGCGACGAGCCGCACGGCGACATCGAATACCGCGCCATCCGCGTCGCCCCGAACGAGCTGGAGCACGCGGTGGTCAACGTGCTGCGCGCCTACGACGCCGGCAGCGCCCTGGTCTTCTGCCACACCCGCGACGCCGTCCGGCACCTGTACGCCGGTCTGCGCGAGCGCGGCTTCGCCGTGGTCGGCCTGTCGGGCGAAATGGGCCAGCGCGAGCGCAACGACGCCCTGCAGGCCCTGCGCGACCGCCACGCCCGCGTCTGCGTCGCCACCGACGTCGCCGCCCGCGGCCTGGACCTGCCGGACCTGGGCCTGGTGGTCCACGCCGACCTGCCGACCAACAAGGCCACCCTGCTGCACCGCTCGGGCCGCACCGGCCGCGCCGGCAAGAAGGGCACCTCGGTCCTGCTGGTCCCCTACACCCGCCGCCGCAAGGCCGACTCCCTGCTCTACTCGGCCAACATCGACGCCATCTGGAGCGGCCCGCCCAGCGCCGAGGAGATCCGCGCCGGCGACCGCGAGCGCATGCTGCAGGACCCGGCCCTGACCGAGACCCCGGCCGAGGACGACCTGGCCGTGGCGCGCGACATCCTGGCCCGCCATCCGGCCGAACAGGTCGCCGCCGCCCTGGTGAAGGTGTTCCGCTCGCGCCTGCCGGAGCCGGAAGAGCTGTACGACCCGGGCCCGGGCCAGGACCGCAAGCGTCCGGAGCGCCGTGAGCGCGATGGCGACTTCGAGCCTTCCGAAGGGCCGCGCGATCACGACGCCTTCGCCGACGCGACCTGGTTCAAGCTGTCGATCGGCCGAGCCAAGAACGCCGATCCGAAGTGGATCTTGCCGCTGCTCTGCCGCATCGGCCACGTGACCAAGAAGGAGATCGGCCAGATCCGCATCTTCGACCGCGAGACCAAGTTCCAGATCGCCCAGGGCGTCGCCGGGCGCTTCCTGGAGGCCGCGGAAGCGAGCGAGGACAAGGACGTGAAGGTCGAACGCTCGACCCCGCCGACCTCGAAGGACTTCGGGCCGAAGAAGAAGTTCGCCGACCGCGAGGAGCGGGGCGAGCGTCCGCAGCGCGCGCCGCGCGGCGACCGTCCGGACTGGAAGGAGCGCGCCCCGCGCGCCGAGGGCGATGAACGTCCCGCCCGCCCGGCCTTCAAGGACCGGGCGCCGCGCGCGGACTGGAAGGACAAGGCGCCCCGCGGCGATCGTCCCGACTGGAAGGACCGTCCGGCCCGCGCCGAGGGGGGCGACCGCCCAGCGCGCCCGGAGTGGAAGGACAAGCCGCGCGGCGACAAGCCGGCCTGGAAGGACAAGGCTCCGCGCCCGGAACGCGCCGAGCGTCCGGCCCGCGCCGAGAAGCCGGAGTGGAAGCCCCGCGAGGAGCGTCCGGCCCCGCGCGAGGAGCGCAAGCCCGGCCGCGCGCCGCGCGACGCCTCGGCCCGCGAGTCGGTGCCCTACGATCCGGCCGCCCCGAAGGGCGACAAGCCCTTCCGCAAGCCCCGCGCCGACGGCGGCGCTTTCAAGGCCGGCGGCGAGTACAAGGGGCCCAAGCGCGCCGGCGGCTTCAAGCCCGACACGGGCTTCAAGTCAGGAGGCCCGAAGAAGCCGTTCAAGGGCAAGCCGCGAGCCTAGGGGATCACCTTCCGTCGCCGGAAGTCCTCGAAGATGGCCATGAACATCGCCTCGGTCTCCACATGCTCGTGGAAGCCGAGGCGGCGCGCCTTGGTCCCGTCGGCGAACATGTCCCAGTCCCACGAGAACACGAAGTCCCCGAAGCCCCAGGACGAGACCTCGGCATAGGGACGCGGTTCGAGCCCGTGGCGTTCGACCATGGCGTCCCAGAGCCCGGCCTTGTCGGACATGACCTCGGCCAGGCTCATGGGCAGCGGCGGCGCGACCTCCAGATCGAAGAACCGGGCGATCTTCGGCCACATCTCCGACCACCGGAACAGGTCGCCGTTGTTGATGTTGAACGCCTGGTTGGCGCAGGCCGGGTCGGTCGCGGCCCAGACCGTCGCGCGGGCCAGGAGGCCGGCGTCGGTCATCTCCAGCAGCCGGTCGTAGGCGCCCGGCTTGCCGGGAAAGCGCAGCGGCAGACCGAGCGCCTTGCTGATCGAGGCGTAGACCGCGATCACCATGGCCAGGTTCATCGGATTGCCGAGCGCGAAACCGCCCACGACGCTGGGGCGGATGGCGGACCAGGTCCAGGCCTTGCCGATCTGGCGCCGCTCCAGGAACTGCTGCTGATCGACGTTGAACTCCGGCGGCATGTGACCCGCGTCGGTCTCGCGCGCCGGCGTCTTGAACGGCCCCAGATGCGCGCCATAGACCTTGTAGCCCTGCATCAGGCTGATGTGCGCCAGCCCCTTGGCGATCGGTTCGACCGCCTCAACGACATTGACCAGCATGGCCAGGTTGGGCGCTGTCAGCTCGGCCCAGTTCGGGCGGTCCTGGTAGGCGGCGTAGAAGATGTGCGTCACCTCGGCCAGGCCGCTCAGCCTGGCCCGGGCGTCTTCCGCATCGAGCAAATCGACCGCGATGTGGCGGACCCGATCTTCGTCAGGGCCGCCCCGACGCGACAGGCCGACAACGGACCAATCCTCCAGCGTCTTGAGGTGATCGACGAGATTGCGGCCGATGACGCCGTTGGCGCCGACGACCAGCGCGATCTTGGGCTCGATGCTCACGAGGCGGCTCCTTCCAGGCTGAGGGCGGCGGCGCGTTCGCGACGGTCCATGCGCCAGCTGGCCAGGGCGATCAGGAGGCCCGCGGCGGTGACCAGAGCCGCGACCCAGGTCACCGACTGCAGACCCAGCAGAGCGCTGGCGATGACCACGCCGCCGAGCCAGGCGCCCAGGGCGTTGCCGAGGTTGAAGGCGGCGATGTTCAGGCTGGAGGCCAGGCTCTGGCCGGCGCCGCCCGCCTTCTCCAGCACCCGCAACTGCAGCGGCGCGACGGTGGCGAAGGCCGCGATCCCGAGCAGGCCGGAGAAGACCACGGCGGCGATCTTGGACTGGATGCCGAAGGTCATCAGGCCCAGCACGACGGCGAGGACCGTCAGCGTGCCCAGCACGGCCGGCATCAGCCGCCGGTCGGCCAGCTTGCCGCCGAGGATGTTGCCCAGCGCCATGCCGCCGCCGAACACCAGCAGGACCGGCGAGACGGCCGCCTTCGAGAAGCCGGTGACCTCGGTCAGGATCGGCTGGATGTAGGTGAAGACCGCGAACACGCCGGCGTAGCCGAGCACGGTCATGGCCAGGCCCATCAGCACCTGCGGCCGGGCCAGGACAGCCACCTCCTCCCGCAGGCTGGACGGCGCCTCGACCGCCTTCGACGACGGCACGAAGATCGCCAGCACGGCGGTGGCCAGGACGCCGAGGGCGGTCACGGCCCAGAAGGTCGAGCGCCAGCCGTACTCCAGGCCCAGCCACGCCCCGAACGGCACGCCCAGCAGGGTGGCGGCGGTCAGGCCGGTGAACATGATGGCGATGGCCGAGGCGCGCTTGTCCGGCGCCACGACGGTGGTGGCGACCACCGAGCCGACGCCGAAGAAGGTGCCGTGCGCCAGGGCGGTGATCACCCGGGCGATCATCAGGGTCTCGTAGTTGGGCGCCAGGGCGCAGGCCAGGTTGCCGACGGTGAAGATGACCATCAGGGCGATCAGGGTGGTCTTCCGCGGCAGCTTGCGCGTGGCGATGGTCAGGATCGGCGCGCCGGCGAACACGCCCAGCGCATAGCCGGAGATGAGCAGACCCGCGGCGGGGATCGACACCCCCAGGTCGGCCGAGATCTGCAGCAGCAGACCCATGATGACGAATTCGGTGACGCCGATCCCGAAGGCTCCGGCGGTCAGGGCGAGAAGGGCTACGGGCACGGCTTGGTCCTCGAACAGCGTTTCGAGGCGCGGACGTAGCGATCGCGTCGCTCGTGAATTAGATGCTGAATTGGAACAGCATCTGTGATTTCAATTCACCATGGCGCGCACAGAGATCAATCGCTCCGGCGAGATGGAGGTCTTCGCCCGGGTCGTCGAGCGGGGCGGTTTCTCCGCCGCGGCCCGCGACCTGCGCATGACCCCGTCGGCGGTCAGCAAGCTGGTCGGCCGGCTGGAGACCCGCCTCGGCGCCCGGCTGGTCAACCGCTCGACCCGCAAGCTGCAGCTCACGCCGGAGGGCGCGGCCTTCTACGACCGCAGCGTCCGAGTGCTGGCCGACATCGGCGAGGCCGAGCGCGAGGCTTCGTCCGGCGAGACGCCGCGGGGCCGCCTGCGGGTCAACGCCAACATCGGCTTCGGCCTGCATTTCCTGTCGCCGATGCTGCCGCGGTTCCTCGCCGAGCACCCGGAGGTGCAGCTCGACCTGGCCCTGACCGATCACGTGATCGACCTGCTGGACGAACGCGCCGACGTCGCCATACGAGTCGGCCGCCTGCAATCCTCCCAGCTCATGGCGCGGAAGCTGGGCGAGAGCCGCAAGGTGGTCGTCGCCTCCCCCGACTACCTCGCCCGCCACGGGACGCCGCGGACGGTCGCCGACCTGGCCGATCATCAGCTGATGGGCTTCTGCTTCCAGCGCAGCGTCCAGGACTGGCTGTTCCTGGACGAGCGCGGCGAGACGGCGCCCTATCTCGGCGCGACCCGCATCCTGGTCAGCGACGGCGAGACCATGCGCCGGCTGACGCTGGACGGCGTCGGCCTGGGTCGCCAGGGACGCTTCCATGTCGAGCATGACATCGCCGCCGGCCGTCTCGTGCCGGTGCTGGAGGCGTTCAATCCGCACGACATCGAGGAGATCCACGCGGTCTACGTCGGCCAGGGCGGACACCTGCCGGCGCGCGTCCGGGCCTTCATCGACTGGTTGGCCCGCGAGACGAAGCTCTAGCCGTTCAGAGTCACGAACAGCTCGTTCTCGATCACCCACTGGCCGGTCAGTTTCCGCCAGGTCGCGAGATAGGTTCCGCTCATGGTCTGCTCGCCGTCGCCGCTCTTCCATAGCGCGGTCCAGCGGCCGGACTCGGCGGCCCGATCGCCGAACTCGTCCAGCTCGACCGTCTCGGTCGCTCGGACGTAGCGCACAAAGGCCGGGTCGGCGAACTGGCCGGCGAAGGCGTCCACAACGGCCTGGGCGCCCAGCACCAGCGAGCCGTCGCCGGTGATCAGCGTCATGTCCGGATGGAGGAACGGCTTCAAACGCGCCGCTTCATGGGCGGCGATGATCTTGTTGGTCAACTTGCGACGAGCGCGGATCGCGTCCAGGGGCGAGGTCATGCCCGCGACTTAGGCCGCGTCGCTCGGCAGCGCCATCGCCGGCTCGGCCAGCACCGACTCGATGGCGGCGAACAGGTCCGTGGCGACGATTGGCTTGGGAACATGCCGATCCATGCCCGCGGCCAGGAGTTCGGCGACCTGATGCGTCATGGCGTTGGCGGTCAGGGCAATGACGGGGGTCCGCGAACGCCCCTCGGCGGCCTCCCGCGCCCGAATCTCTCGGACGGCGCCGAGGCCATCGAGCACCGGCATGTGGACGTCCATCAGAATCAGGTCCCACGGCCGTTCAGCCCAGGCGCGGACCGCCGCCGCGCCGTCCTCGACCGTCGTCGGAACGATGCCGGCCTGGGCGAGCAAGGTCTCGAGCACCAGCCGGTTGACGGCGTTGTCCTCAGCCGCGAGGACGCGCAGTTCGAACCGTCCGGCCGCCTCCGCCAGGTCGGCGACGGAAGCGGACGGAACGGTCGCCTCGATCGGCTTCAGCGGCAGGGTCACGATGAAGGCCGAGCCGCGGCCGGGTTCGCTGTCGACCGTGATCGAGCCGCCCATGAGTTCGCAGAGCTCGCGTGAGATCGCCAGGCCCAGGCCGGTTCCGCCATGGCGGCGGGTCGCCGAGGCGTCGAGCTGGGCGAACTTGCCGAACAGCTGGCCCAGCCGGTTCGGCGCGATCCCGGGCCCGGTGTCGCTCACCGTCAGCTTCAGCCCGCCCTCGTCCCGCGTCGCGGTGACCGAAACCCCGCCTTGGTCGGTGAACTTGACCGCATTGGACACCAGGTTGGCCAGCACCTGGCGGAGGCGGGCCGGGTCGCCGCGATAGAGTCCCGCCGCCTCGGCCGAGATCTCGACCGACAGGTCCAGCCCCTTGTCCGCCGCGACGGCGGCGAACGAGGCCGCGCCCGCGCGCAGCACGACGTCGAGCTCGAACGGCTCGTCATCCAGCTCCAGCTTGCCGGCCTCGATCTTCGACAGGTCGAGAATGTCGTTGAGCAGATTGGTCAGGGCCTGGCCGGCTTCGCGGATGATGCCCAGCCGTTCGCGCTGGATCGGATCCAACCGCCCGGCCTCCATCGCCTGAGCCATGCCCAGCACCCCATTCAGGGGCGTGCGGATCTCGTGGCTCATGGTGGCCAGGAAGACGCTCTTGGCGGCGTTGGCGGTCTTGGCCTCGGCGACGGCGGCGCGCAGCGTGCGATCGACCCGCACGCGGTGCATCCCGAACTGCAGGACCCCGAAGAAGAAGCCGAACACCGCGATCAGAGCGAAGGCGATATTGATCAGCGGCTCGCTCATCGTCCGCGCGATGACCACGGCCGTCGTCACCAGCGCCAAGGCCGACAGCGAAGCCAGGCCGATCCGGCGGGATATGACGAACTCGCTGGTGCTGCTGAGGGAGATCGCGCCGATCATAGCCAAGCCCGCCACCATCGCCGTGGCGCTGCCGCCCAGGACGACCAGACCCGCGGGCAGGCCGCAGTAGGTCACGGTGTAGACAAAGGTCGTCGCCGCGATCAGCCACTCCGTCCGGACCCCGGATTCGGTCGTCGCCGCGGCCAGCCGGGCGGCGATGAAGCGGTTCAGCCCGATCTGAACGAGCACGATAGCGGCCCAGAGCGCGGCGAACGGCAGGCCAAGCCAGACCCAGCCGCCGGCCGCGGCGACCAGCGTCAGGACCAGCGTCGACCGGAGGCCGCGCCGCCGGAGGAGGACGATCTCTGTACAGGGACGCGTGACCAGGGGGTCGGACAAGGCGAAGCCTCCGCTCCAGGCTGCAACCCTGGAGCGTGAGCGCCTAACTTCGCATTAATCGCCGGCTTGGCTCAGCGCGAGGCGCGCTTGGCTTCCCGCTTGGCGCGGGCCGCGGACTTCGCCTCGGCTTTGCGGGCCTTGCGCTCATCACGCTTCGCGGCGAGCTGAGCGGCTTCGTCGTTCAGGAGCAGCAGACGCTTTTCCTCGGCGGCCGCTTCAGCGACGGCGCGGGCGGCCTCGGCCTTGGCCTCGGCTTCGCGGCGGGCCTCTTCCTTGGCGACTTCACGGGCCTGGCGGGTGGCTTCCCGCTCGGCGGCCAGACGCTCTTCGCGGCTGACGAAATTGGTCGCAGTGACGGAGGGCTTGGGCTTGAACTTGGCCAGGATGGCCTTCTTGGCTTCGGCCGCGGCCTTTTGGCGTTCGGCGAAGCCCGTGCGCAACGGGTCTTTCATCGAGTCTTTCAACTGAACAGGAAGGCGCCTCTCAAAGCGAAAAACGCGGCCGGAGGCAACCCATCAGGCGCCTCAAAATCCGTTCAACGGCGAAATGTCGCCCCCGCGCATCACTTGGCGAGCCGCAACTCCATGAACACATCGGCGCGGGCGTAGGGCGTCTCTGTCGGCGGCAGGTGGACGAAACCGGCCGCGCGATACAGACCCAGGGCCGGCCCGAGGCTCGAATTGGTCTCAAGATACAGCCGCGGCGCGCCGACGGCCCTGGCCCGGTCGATACAGGCCTGCATCAGCAGACGGCCCAGGCCGGTTCCTCGCGCCGCCTCGCCGACGGTCATCTTGGAGACCTCGAAGCCGCCGTCGGCCATCGGCTTCAGGCCGACGCAGCCGATCGCGACGCCCGCATCGTCCTCGGCGATGAAGATGTGGCCGCCCTTGTCGATCACCTGCCCCCGGGGATCGTCGAGCACGATCCTGTCGGCGGCCTCGATCGCGAAGAACCGGGTGATCCAGGCCTCGTTCAGCGTCTTCCAGGCGGCGGCGTGGCGGGGTTCGAAATCGACGATGCGCATGACCTGACTATAAAGGGAGCCGAAGCCCTCCGGAGAAGTCCCTTGGTCCATCCCGTCTACGCAGACCTGCCCACGACCATCTTCGAAGTGATGAGCGGGCTGGCCCGCGAGACCGGAGCGATCAACCTCGGCCAGGGCTTCCCCGACGAGCCGGGGCCGGAGGCCGTTCGACGCAAGGCGGCTGAGGAGGCGATCAACGGCTACAACCAGTATCCGCCGATGCGGGGCCTGCCCGAGCTGCGCCGCGCCGTCGCCGCCCACTACGCGCGGTTCCAGGGGCTCGACCTCGACGAGGCCGAGGTGACCGTCACGTCCGGCGCCACCGAGGCCCTGGCCGCGGCTTTCCTCAGCCTCGTATCGCCGGGCGACGAGGTGGTGCTGTTCCAACCCCTGTACGACGCCTACCTGCCGATAGTCCGGCGTTGCGGCGGAATCCCGAAGCTGGCCCGGCTGGAGCCGCCCCACTTCCGCATCACGCGCGAGACCCTGGACGGCGTCTTCACGCCGAAGACACGGCTGGTGGTTCTGAACAATCCGGTGAACCCGGCCGCGACAATCTTCGCCGACGAGGACCTGGCCCTGCTGGCGGAGTACTGCGTGGCGCATGACGCGATCGCCGTCTGTGACGAGGTCTGGGAGCAGATCGTCTTCGACGGTCGCCTCTTCAAGCCGCTGATCGCCTTCCCTGGCATGCGCGAGCGGACGGTGAAGATCGGCTCGGCCGGCAAGATGTTCGCCCTGACGGGCTGGAAGGTCGGCTTCCTCTGCGCCGCGCCGGCGCTGACCAAAGGCCTGGCCGGGGCGCACCAGTTCCTGACCTTCACCACCCCGCCGAACCTCCAGGCCGCCGTCGCCTGGGGCCTGGAGAACAGCGCCGAGTGGTTCGCGCGGATGCCGGGCGACCTGCAGCGCTCGCGCGACCGGCTGGCCGCCGGCCTGACCCGGGAGGGGTTCAAGGTGCTGCCGGCGGCCGGGACCTATTTCCTGAACGTCGACCTGTCGGCGTCGGGCGTCGCGGAGGCCGATCGAGACTTCTGCCTGCGGGCAGT
This sequence comes from Caulobacter mirabilis, assembly GCF_002749615.1. Classification (GTDB taxonomy): domain Bacteria; phylum Pseudomonadota; class Alphaproteobacteria; order Caulobacterales; family Caulobacteraceae; genus Caulobacter; species Caulobacter mirabilis. The sequence goes on along the minus strand of NZ_CP024201.1, from coordinate 473,506 downwards.
GAAAGACCACGGCGTGGCGGCCATACCGGTGTCGGCCTTCTACGAGCAGGACGCGCCGACCAGCATCGTCCGCCTCTGCTTCGCCAAGCGCGACGAGACGCTGGACGCGGGGATCGAGCGGCTGGCGGCGGCGCGGGCGGCGCGGCTGTAGCGCCTTGCCTCAGCGCGTATCGATCCGCGCCACCACAGACATGCCCGGCGCCAGCCGCTGGGCGCCTTCCTGTCCAGGTGTGATCGCGATGCGCACCGGAATCCGCTGGGCGACCTTGGTGAAGTTGCCGGTGGCGTTGTCCGGCTTGATCACGCTGAACTCCGAGCCGGTGGCCGGGGCGATCCGCTCGACCTTGCCGCGGATTTCCTGACCGCCCAGGGCGTCGACGGTCAGCGCGACCGGCTGGCCGACCCGGACGCGCTTCATCTGGGTCTCCTTCATGTTGGCCACGACCCAGACGGTGTCGGGCACCAGCGCCATCAGCTGCGTGCCGGTGGCGACATACTGGCCCTGCTTGACGCCGATCTCGCCGAGCCGGCCGGCGCGCGGCGCGGCGATGCGGGTGTTGTCGAGGTCGATCTGGGCGAGCCGCACCTGGGCCCGGGCGTTCTCGACGGCGGCCTCCAGAGACCCCTTGCCGACAACGGCCGTGGTCACGCTGGTCTCGGCGATGGCCTCCTGGGCCTTGGTCTGGGCGAGCGTGGCTCGGGCCGAACGCAGAGCGGCCTCGGCCACGTCGACCTGGGCCTGGGCCACCCAGCCGCCGTCATGCAGCCTGCGCACCCGGTCGGCGTCGGCCTGGGCCTTGGCCAGGTTCGCCTGCGCCCCGGCGATCGCCGCCTGGCTGGAAGCCACCGAGCCCCGCGCCGACGACTGGCTCTGCGCCGAATTGGCCAGCGCCGCCTCGGCCGAATGCAGACTGGCGACGGCCTGTTCGAGCCGCTGGCGATAGATGCGGTCGTCGATCTGGGCCAGCAGCTGACCGGCCTGCACGACTTGGTAGTCCTGCACCGGGACGGCGCTCACATAGCCGTTCACCTGGGGCGCGATGATCGTCACCTGCCCCCGGACGTAGGCGTTGTCCGTCCGCTGAATGGCGTCGGAGAACGGCGGCAGCCTCCAGGCGTAGAGGACCAGGGTGATCCCGGCCAGGGCCGCCAGCACCAGCACGATCGACCACATCACGTTGCGTCGCGGCGTCGCCGGCGGCGGCGCGGCGGTCGGTTGAGCGGCGGCGGGCGGCGAGTCTGTCGTGGCGTCTGTCATCAGGGGCTCGATCGTCAGTCCGCGTCCAAGGAGGCCGGAGGCGGAGATGCGGGTTGCGCGGCCTGGCGCTGCTGCGCCAGCTGACCGCGGATGTAGTGGAAGGTCATCCAGACGGCGGCGACGGCGGCGATCACCGCGATCATCAGCGACACGTCGTTGTAGGCCAGGACGTTGGCCTGCTGGGTGATCTGCTGGCCCAGCAGGCGCAGGCCGACGCCGTCGCGCTGGGCGGGGTCGGTGATCACCCGGCCATAGGCGCCCGACAGCTGCTGCAAGCGCTGGACGACCTGCGGGTCGAGCAGGGTCATGCTCTCGGCCAGCTGGTTGGAATGGAACTTCTCGCGCAGGACCTGGACCGTGCCGGTCAGGGCCGAGCCGGCCAGGCCGCCGATGTTCTGGCCCACCGAGAAGACCACGATGAAGGAGACGAAGGTCTTGGGGCCCTGGCGCAGGGCGTTGCCCAGGCCGATCAGCATCGCCGGGCCGATGAAGATGGCGGCCGCGAAGGCCAGCAGGGCCTGGCTGAGATAGAGATTGACCGGGCGCGTCAGCACCGTCGCCTGACTGTCCAGAAAGGCGCCGACCGCGATCAGGGCCAGGGCCACGGCGATCGGCCGCTCGGCCTTCAGCGGGTTGACCAGCAGGGCGATCAGGACCGTCCCGACGGCGCTGGCGATCAGGATCACCGTGAACAGCCCCAGCAGCTGATCGGGCCCGAGACCCATCGCCTGCAGGAAGCCCAGGGCCCCCGTGTTCTGCTCGGCCAGCACGATCCGCACCACCAGGATGGCCAGGATCAGCCGGGCGACGTCCTGGCCGGCCAGCCAGCGCAGGTCGATCAGCGGATTGCTGCGGTTGAACTCGATCAGGATGGCGGCGGTCAGCAGCACGATGGCGCCGATCAGGGCCCAGCCGATCCAGGGCGCCTCGAACCACCAGACGATGCGGCCCAGACCCAGCACGGCGCTGAGCAGAGCCACGCCCGGCGCGAACAGGGCGAAGGTCACGAAGTCCAGCGGCTCGAACACCTTCATGCGCTGCGACGGCGGCAGCTTGAGGCTGAAGGTGGCGGCCAGGCAGACCAGCACCATGCCCAGCTCGAAGACGTAGAACCCGCGCCAATCGTCGATCAGCAACAGGTCCGGCATGATGACCCGCGCCAGCGGCGGAGCCAGGCCGGACACGCCGATGCCGAGCATCAGGGCCTTGAGGCGATGCTGCGCCGGCAGGGCCTGGATGATGTAGAGAAAGCCCAGGCTCGACAGGCCGGCCGCCGCCATCCCGGCCACCGCGCGCACGGCCAGGGTCGAGACGTAGTCCTCGAAGACCAGCGGCGCGACCGAGATGGCCAGGAAGGCCAGCAGGAAGATCTGCGTGAACAGCCGCAGCCCGTACTGCTGGCGGAACTTGACCAGGATCAGGTTCATGCAGGCGTTGGTCATCACGAAGACGACCGGCAGCCAGGCGGCCTCGACCGGCGTGATCCCGAGAGAGCCCTGCAGGTTGGGAAGGTTGGCCTGGACCGCCGCGTTGCCCAGGCTGCCGGTCATGGCGACCACGAAGCCGGTGGCGCCGTAGGCGATCCGGCGACGCCAGTGATGGTCGGGCGTCGCGGGCGAACCCGGCATCGTCGGCCGCTCGTGCGGCTTCAACGACCGTTCGTACTCTTCCCACGAAAGGTCGTGGCCGTGACTCACGACGCGTCCTCCAACCCCTTGGAAGCATGACATGGCAACGCCGACGGCGCGAGATTCGCTCCCGGCCGGGCCGACGGGGTCGCCTTCATAGGGTGGAGACGCGGCCTCGTCATTGAAAAATGGACGACATCGTCCAATTTTCAAGATCGCAGGTCGCCGAGACCATGGAAAAAGGGCGGCCGCGGCGGGCCGCCCTCGTCCGAAGCGCGATTGTCCGCGGTCTAGATCGTCGCGCCGCCATCCACGACGACGGCCTGACCGGTCATGAAGGTGCCGGCCGGCGAGGCCAGGAACACGGCGGCGCCGGCGATCTCGTCCGGCTCGCCGATGCGACGCAGCGGCACGCCCTCGGTCGAGCGGCGCAGGGTCTCGGGGTTGTCCCAGAGGGCCTTGGCGAAGTCGGTCTTGATCAGCCCCGGCGCGATGCAGTTCACCCGGATGCCGTGCGGCCCGTACTCGTGGGCCAGGTTGCGGGCCAGCTGGAAGTCGGCCGCCTTGGAGATGTTGTAGGCGCCGATCACGGCGTTGCCGCGCAGGCCGCCGATCGAGGAGACGATGATCACCGCGCCGTCCTTCCGCTCGACCATCTCCGGGGCGCACATGCTGATCAGCCAGTGGTTGGAGATGATGTTGTTGTCGAGGATCTTGCGGAACTGGTCGTCGGCGATGCCGGCCAGCGGTCCGTAGTAGGGATTGCTGGCGGCGTTGCAGACCACGATGTCGATCCGGCCGAACGCCTTGCGGGTCTCGTCGACCAGGCGTTGCAGGTCCTCTTTCGAGGAGATGTTGGCGGGAACGGCGATCGCGGTCCCCTCGCCGTGGGCGGCGTTGATCTCGGCGGCCACCTCTTCGCAGGGCCCGGCCTTGCGCGAGGAGATCGTCACCTTGGCGCCGTGCTGGGCCATGCGCTCGGCGATGGCCTTGCCGATCCCGCGCGAGCTGCCGGTGATGATCGCGACCTTGCCGGTCAGGTCGAAGAGGGTTCCTTGAGCAGCCGACATCCGCGCCTCCCTTAAACGCTTGTTTGAAGTTGGCGCACCGTGGCGGCTGGGCGACGCGGCGTCAAGCCGCCAGCGCACGCCCCAGGGCCAGAAGCGGTTCGCGCTGGACGTCCGGGATCGAACCGTCCGCCTTCGGGCCGACATTGATCAGCAGATTGCCGCCGGCCGCGGTCGTCTCGCGATAGAGGGCCTGCAGCTGCTCGCCGGTCAGGTAGTCCGAGGTCGGCTCGGCGGCGTTGTAGCCGAAGGCCAGGCCCAGGCCGCGGGTCGACTCCCACTTCACGCCCTGCAGATGATCGCCGAAGCCGTACTCGACGGTGCGGAAATCGGCATGCGGCGGGACCGCGCCGCCGCCGCCATGAACGCCCTGCTCGGCGATGCGCGCCTTGATCCGGTCGTTGAAGGCGGCGCAGACGGCCGGATCGCGCAGGCTCTCGAACAGCGGCGCGACGCCCAGCCAGCGGTCGTTGACCACCCCGTCCGGCGCGGCGCGGTAGTAGTCCGCGAACAGGGCCGGCAGGTCTTCGGCGTTGGGCCAGGCGATGTCGTTCCACAGCACCGAAGGCCGGTAGCGGTCGATCAGCTCGCGCACCTGGGCCGCGGCATAGGCGCGATAGGCGTCGTCCGTGGGCACGCAGGCGAACATCTCGCCCATGTTGCGGATCAGCCGCGGCCGGAACGTCCAGTCGAGGCCTCCGGAGTAGTAGAGCCCGAACCGCATCCCGCGCGCCCGGACGGCCTCGGCCAGTTCGCCGACGAAGTCGCGCCCGGACCGCCAGCCGGGACGATGCGGATTCTCGACCTGCGTCGGCCACAGGCAGTAGCCGTCGTGGTGCTTGGTCACGAACACGACGTACCGGGCTCCGGCCTTCTGGAACAGATCGGCCCAGGCCTCCGCATCGAAGGCTTGCGCGGCGGCCTCGAACGGCTCGCGGAAGTGCGTGTAGGGCGCGTCGCCCCAATGAGCGCGATGATGTTCCGACGTCGGACTGCCCGGGTCGCGCAGCGCGTTCTCGTACCACTCGGCGTAGGGTCCGAGCACGAAGGCGTCGTCGTAGTCGGTCTCGAACAGACTGGTGATCGACCGCCCCGGCGGCGCATAGGCCGGCACAGCGAACAGCCCCCAATGGATAAAGATCCCGAGCTGCGGCTCGGCGTACCAATCCGGAACCGGACGTCCTGCAAAGGCGCTGAAGTCGGCCATGGCTCCCCTCCCCGGGACCGATGAGAGATCAGCGTCCGCCGCCCTCCCCTAGGGAAGGCAACGCCTCATCCGCACTTGGCCTGTCCGCCCATGTCCAGGTGGAAATGGTCGCGGTGGGCGTCGTTGTAGTCCGGGCTCAACGTGGTCAGGAACACCTGGCAGGCGCCGTCCCGGACGCGATGCAGGAACTTGCCCTTCGGCCCGGGATCGCTCCAGTCGGCCGCCACGGCGATCACCGTGCCGTCGGCCAGGCGAAAGGCGGCGACGTCCAGGGCGTTGGCGGCGGCGTGCTCGCTGACCGGCGTATCCTCGCGGCCGTACATCCGGCGGCAGGCGAAGGCGCCGTAGTGGTCGATCCGCACCACCCCCTGGCCGAACAGGTCGAAGGCGGCGGGCTGGACCACCTGCCGCTCCCAGATGCTGACCGCCAGGGCCTGTTTGCAGGTCATCTCCGCCCCGTCCGGCTTCAGCGGCGCCAGGCCGGCCTCGATCGTCAGCGCGTCGTGGACGGCGCAGAACCCCGAGACGCGCGGCGCGACCTCGGAGAACTCGACCCCGCCGTTGTAGAGGACCGCCCGGCAGGCTTTCGGATCGGCGCCGGACCGCGCGGCCTTGATCTTGGTCGCCATGCCGACCGGATCGACCAGCGCCAACGGCTTCCAGGGCAGGTGCTCGCGAGGGATCGCCCGGTCGGCCGCGAAGGCCAGGACGCCGACGATGCCCCACAGCAGGGTGAAGCCGACGATCCGCGCCACCAGGGTCTGGCGGGCGGCGCGCCGCTCGATCTGCGGCTGATCAGGACGGGGAACGCGATAGCCGGCCATGGAACGTCGTTACCAGAGTTCCCGATCCTCGTGTCGAGAAGGTGACGGTCAGCGGTTGAGCGCGGCCACCACCTTGCCGCCGGCCGGCGGGTCGATGTCGGTGCGGGTGGTTTCGGTCAGCCTGGCCATCGTCATGTAGAAGCCGCAGGTCAGGATGATCTCGACGATCTCCTTGCTGCTGAAGTGCTTCTGGGCCTCGGCCAGGCTGGCCTCGCTCGCCTTGACCTTCTCGATCACCTCGGCGGCGAAGGCGAGCAGCGCCCGCTCCCGGGCGTCAAAGGCCGGGTCGTCGAAGCGACGCGCGGCCAGGGCGTCGATCTGGGCCTGGGTGCAGCCGCAGGCCAGGCCGATCGGCACGTGCTGATTCCACTCGTACTCGCCGCCCTCCAGTTCGGCGACCAGCAGGATGACCAGTTCGCGCAGGTCCGCGCCGAGCTGTTGTCGGCTGAGGATCGCCCCGCCGAACCGCAGCGCCGGCTCCATCAGGGTGTCGGCGTTGGCCAGCATGCGGAAGATGTTCAGCTTGGCGGCCAGCTTGTCCCAGTACTCCCGGGCCTTGGGCGGCAGGGCGTCGACGTCGGCGAAGGGGACCATCGGCATGGCGGGCTTCCTCTGTTCTTGTCGCGGACAGCTTGACCCGGACGAATGGACGCAGTCCACCACCACGGACGCCGCGCACCGCTTGCATAACGAGCGTAAACATCCATCTGGATGGTCCGAGGGGAGATCGACGAGATGAAGGACGCCGCCGCGCCCGCCGACGTCGCCGCGACGTGGCGTGATCTGTTGCGGCCCGCGCTGGCGTCGCGGTTCGGTTTCCTGTGCCTGGGCATCTGGCTGAACGCCGCGGACGCCCTGGTCACGGTGACCCTCACCCCGACCATCGCCGCGGAGATCGGCGGCTTTCAGCACTTCGGCTGGTCGATCGCGGCCTTCCTGCTCGGGGCGATCGTCGCCGGCGTCTGCTCGGGCCGGCTGTCGCTGGAGATCGGCCTGCGCCCCGCCATCGCCGTGGCGGGCGTGGCCTACGCCGCCGGCTGCGCGCTCAGCGCGCTGGCCCCGGACTTCCTGGTCTTCGTCGCCGGCCGTCTGGTCCAGGGCCTGGGCGCCGGCGCCATCGCCGCCCTCTGCTATGTCGCGATCAACGCCATGTTCCCGGAGGGCCTGTGGGTCCGCATCCTGTCGGCCCTGGCCGGCGTCTGGGGGGCGGCCACCCTGCTCGGCCCGCTGATCGGCGGCCTGTTCGCCCAGGCCGACTGGTGGCGAGGGGCGTTCTGGTTCTTCGCGGCGCAGGGGCTGATCTTCGTCGGCGCCACCTTCCTGCTGGTCAAGCGCTCGCCCCGGTCCGAGGGCGACGCCACGCCGCGCATCCCGATCCCCCAGCTGCTGATTCTAGCCCTCGGCGTCGCCCTGATCGCGAGCGCCGGCGCGACCCGCAACATCGCGCTCGACCTGGGTTTCGCCGTCTGCGGCGTGGTCTGCGTCTGGCTGCTGCTGCGCCTCGACGCCCGGGCCGGCGGCGTGCTGTTGCCGAAGTCGGCCGGCAACCTGGCGACCGCGGCCGGCGCCGGCTACTTCGTGATCTTCGCCATGGAGGCGGCGACCATCGCCTTCAGCGTCTACGGCCCGGCCTTCGTCCAGGTGCTGCACGACGCCACCCCGCTCGTCGCCGGCTACGTCATCACCGCCGTGGCGGCGGGCTGGACGGTGGCGGCCTTCGCCGTCTCGGGCGTCCACAACCGCGACGGCTTCATGATCCGGCTGGGCGCGACCGGCGTCCTCGCGGGTCTGGCGTTCAGCGCCTGGGCGGTGCCCTACGGAACGCTGTGGATGATCGTCGTCGCCCTGGGCCTGGCCGGCGTCGGCTTCGGCATGTCCTGGGCCTTCCTGTCCAAGCGGGTCATCGCCAGCCTGTCCGACGCCGAGCGTCCGCTCGGCTCCTCGGCCGTGCCCACCGCCCAGATGATCGGCGGCGCGGTCGGCGCGGCGGCGGCCAGTTCGGTCGCGGCCGCGCTCGGCTTCGCCGAGGGCGTCGACCCGGAGACCGGACGGCAGGCCGGGTTCTGGCTGTTCGCCTCCTTCGTGCCGCTGGCCATCCTCGGCTGGGTCGCGGCCTGGCGGCTGGGCGGGATGCGGGTCGAGGACTAGGCCGGCCGCTCTTGTCGTCCAAGCCGCGCCAAGGCTCTGAGCGTAGACCACAAGAGAGCCACGGCAAGCGCGGCTAGACAAATCCCGCCCACGACGACCCGGGCGCTGCTCTCGTGAACCCCGAAGAACCACGCGAGACCATTGGCGCACAGCAAGACGCACAGCATCGCGTTGACCAGGAGCAGGGTTGGGAGCCTCGCAGGCTTTTCGCGATTCTTGGCTTTCCACCGCGCCCAGAGGGTGAACGCCAGAAACGCACCGCCAAGCACCAGGCCGACCAATATGAGACCCCGGTACAGAACCCGCACGGGATCAACGAGCGCGTTCGTGCTGGGGATTGTCCAAATTACCCCCGCGACGAGCGCAGTCCCCGCCACGGTCTGGATGATCTTGACCAGTGTAGGCAAACTATCGCGGAACTTCGAAACTGCCCCCATGACCGAACCCTAGCTGCTGAACGCCTTGGCCGTCCAGTCCGCACAGCCCGGACTCACGCCGTCGCCAGCGCCGCGTCCTCCACGACCTTGACCACGTCGGCCATGATCTGGGTCAGCTTGAAGTCCTTGGGCGTGTAGACGCGGCGGACGCCCATCTGCTTCAGGATCAGGGCGTCCTCCGGCGGGATGATGCCGCCGACGACCACCGGAACCTCCGCCAGGCCCTCGGCCCGCATCAGCCGCACCACCTCCTGGACCAGGTCCAGGTGTGACCCGCTGAGGATCGACAGCCCGACGACATGGGCCCGCGTCGCCTTCGCCCGGCGGACGATCTCCTCGGGCGTCGAGCGGATGCCGTCGTAGTGGACCTCCATCCCGACGGCGCGAGCGCGGGTGGCGATCTGCTCGGCGCCGTTGGAGTGACCGTCGAGGCCGGGTTTGCCGATCAGGTAGGACAGGGTGCGGCCGAGCACCTGGGACACCCGCTCGACATCGGCCTTCACCGCCTCGATGTCCTCGGCGTCCTCGCCCGTGGCGACGACCACGGCGACGCCGGTCGGGCCGCGATACTCGCCGAACACCTCGCGCAGGGCGAAGGCCCACTCGCCGGTGGTGACGCCGGCCTTCGCCGCGGCGATCGAGGGCTCCATGATGTTTCGGCCTTCGCGAGCGGCGGTCTTCAGCGCCGAGACGGCCAGGTCGGCGGCGGTCGCGTCCCGCTCGGCCCGCCAGGCTTTCAGACGACTGACGACCTCGGCCTCGAGCCTGGGGTCGACGGTTTCGATCGCGCCCTCGCCGGCGCTCAGCGGCGAGGGTTCGCTGTCGGTCCAGCGGTTGACGCCCACGACGGTCATCTCGCCCGTCTCGACGGAGCGGACCCGATCGGCGTTCGAGGCGACCAGCGCGCCCTTCATGTAGTCGATGGCGGCGGAGGCTCCGCCCATCTCGTCGATCCTGCCCAGTTCGGCCAGCGCCCCCTCGCGCAGCTGGGCGACCTTGGCCTCGACCACATGGCTGCCGGCGAACAGGTCCTCGTATTCCAGGAGGTCGGTCTCGTAGGCCAGCACCTGCTGCATGCGCAGCGACCACTGCTGGTCCCACGGCCGCGGCAGGCCCAGCGCCTCGTTCCAGGCCGGCAGCTGCAGCGCCCGGCAGCGGGCGTCCTTGCTCAGCGTGACGGCCAGGGCTTCGAGCAGGATGCGGTAGACGTTGTTCTCGGGCTGCGGCTCGGTCAGGCCCAGGCTGTTGACCTGCACCCCGTAACGGAAGCGCCGGGCCTTGGCGTCCTGGACGCCGTAGCGCTCGCGCAGGATTTCGTCCCAGAGGACGGTGAACGTCCGCATCTTGCAGAGCTCGGTCACGAACCGGACGCCGGCGTTGACGAAGAAGCTGATCCGGGAACAGACGATCTCGAAGTCCTGCTCCGGGACCTGGCCGCCGGCGCGCACCGTGTCCAGCACCGAAATGGCCGTAGCCAGGGCGTAGGCCAGCTCCTGCTCCGGCGTCGCGCCGGCCTCCTGCAGGTGATAGCTGCAGACGTTCATCGGGTTCCACTTGGGAACCTCGCGGTAGCACCAGGCGATCATGTCGCCGATCAGCTTCAGGCTCGGCTGCGGCGGGAAGATGTAGGTCCCGCGGCTCAGGTATTCCTTGATCAGATCGTTCTGGGTCGTGCCCTGCAGCGCCTTGCGGTCAGCGCCCTGTTCGTCGGCCAGCGCGACGTACATCGCCAGCAGCCAGGCGGCCGGGGCGTTGATCGTCATCGAGGTGTTCATCCGGTCGAGCGGGATGCCGTCGAACAGGGTGCGCATGTCGCCGAGGTGGCCGACGGGCACGCCGACCTTGCCGACCTCCCCTCGCGCCAGGATGTGGTCGGCGTCGTATCCGGTCTGGGTCGGCAGGTCGAAGGCCACCGACAGGCCCGTCTGCCCGGCCGCCAGGTTGCGGCGATACAGCGCGTTCGACTTCGCCGCCGTCGAGTGGCCGGCGTAGGTGCGGAAGATCCAAGGCGCGTCGGGGGCGTGCTGGAAGGGCTTGCGGCTCATGGCGGGTCTCACGCGTTTCCGACGTTTCTTGTTGTTTTGCCGGGATCATGCGCCCCGTTTTTTTGCGGCGCAACATGCCGCAAGCGTCAAGCGGACGCTCCGTTCCACCCGAGGCGATGCTGCGTCGCACAAGAATTCCCTTGCCAGGTTCCGACGCCTGCCACACGATCCTTCCATCGCTAAGGGCATTGGGGCCGGTCGAGAGGCATGGCCTTGCGCCGCCCTGGTGATGCCAAGGATCGCGAGCCGACCGCCCGACGATCGAAACGACGCCGGAACAGCAACCGGCGCTGCCGCATTGCAATAGAAACGCCGTTGGACGCCCCGCCATGACCGCCGCCGCCGAGACCCTGGACAAGACCCCCGTCAAGGACCTGTACGAGATCGGCGAGATCCCGCCGGCCTTCCACGTGCCGAAAAACATGTACGCCTGGACCGTGCGCAAGGAGCGCCACGGGCGTCCCGAGACCGCCATGCAGGTCGAGGTGGTGCCGACCTGGGAGATCGGCGAGGACGAGGTGCTGGTGCTCGTGATGGCCGCGGGCGTGAACTACAACGGCGTCTGGGCCGCGCTCGGCGAGCCGATCAGCCCGCTCGACGGCCACAAGCATCCCTACCATATCGCCGGGTCCGACGCCTCGGGCATCGTCTGGAAGGTCGGCTCCAAGGTCAAACGCTGGAACCTCGGCGACGAGGTGGTCATCCACTGCAATCAGGACGACGGCGACGACGAGGAGTGCAACGGCGGCGACCCGATGTTCTCGTCCAGCCAGCGCATCTGGGGCTACGAGACCCCGGACGGCAGCTTCGCCCAGTTCTGCCGCGTGCAGTCGCGCCAGCTGATGCCCCGTCCCAAGCACCTGACCTGGGAAGAGGCCGCCTGCTACACCCTGACCCTGGCCACCGCCTACCGCATGCTGTTCGGCCACAAGCCGCACGAGCTGAAGCCCGGCCAGAACGTGCTGGTTTGGGGCGCCTCCGGCGGCCTGGGCGTGTTCGCGGTGCAGCTGGCGGCGGTCGCCGGCGCCCACGCCATCGGCGTGGTCAGCGACGACGACAAGATCGACTACGTCCTCAGCCAGGGCGCCAAGGCGGTGCTGAACCGCAAGAACTTCAACTGCTGGGGCCAGCTGCCGACGGTCAACGGGCCGGAGTTCTCCGACTACATGAAGGAGACCCGCAAGTTCGGGAAGGCGATCTGGCAGATCACCGGCAACAAGGACGTCGACCTGGTGTTCGAGCATCCGGGCGAGGCGACCTTCCCGGTGTCGGTGTTCCTGGTGAAACGCGGCGGCATGGTCGCCATCTGCGCCGGGACCAGCGGCTACAACCTGACTATGGACGCCCGCTTCCTGTGGATGCGCCAGAAGCGGGTCCAGGGCAGCCACTTCGCCAACCTGATGCAGGCGAGCGCCGCCAACCAGCTGGTCATCGACCGCCGCGTCGACCCCTGCCTGTCGGAGGTCTTCACCTGGGAGGACATCCCGGCGGCGCACGAGAAGATGCTCGACAACAAGCACCTCCCCGGAAACATGGGCGTGCTGGTCTGCGCCCAGCGCCCTGGGCTGCGGACGTTCGAAGAGGTGCAGGAGATCTCGGCGGAGCGCGGGGCTTAGGGCTCGCGAATGTTGGACGCTTCAGGCGGCGGCTCTCGGGAGGGGGCCGCCGCTTTTGCGTTCCAGGCCGAGGCTCGCTTTCGACCCGTTACAGACATCGCCTTGACGTCTCCCCCTCACCGGCCCTTCAAAAAGTCCGCCGCCACTCCGGCAGCCTCCGCCCTGATGCCTTGGCGGAGCATTGCGCGAGCGGGCGTCTTGCTCAAGGACCGGCTTCGCCGGCCGCGCAGCGGCGGCCCGGAGGGCCGTCCTTGACCAAGGCGACCGCTCGCGCTCCCATTCCATCAAGGCCTTAGGGCGAGGATTATCAGGCCTCCCCCTTCTCCCGATCGTCCCCGCCTTCGCGAGGACCTTCGGATGAAGGCGGATACGCCCAGGCTTCCGGCGTGAATCTCGATCCGACCTAGCCTTCGCGCGCCAGTTCGTCGGCGATCGTAAGCCGCAGCGCCTCACCCGGCGCCATGGCCTCTTCGTACCCGAGCTCGGCGCGGATGCGGGCGGTGTCGGTGACCAGCGGATAGGCCAGATCAAGCCCGGCCAGCGGCCCGCTCGGCTCGCCTGCCTCGACCAGTCGCCCCTCCCACCTCATCACATCGGCGAGCCGCGCCGCCCAATCGCGATGCGACAGCGGTTCCGCAGGGCCGATGTTGTAGACGCGCCCGCCGGCCGCCGGATGCGTCGCCGCCAGGGCCAGGCCGGCCGCGACGTCTTCCACGAAGCCGTAGCTGGTGCGCCAGTCGAGCCAGGCGGCCGGCGCGGCGATCTCGGCCCGGCCCGCGGCCATCGGCGCGATCAGCCAGGCGAACCGCCGCTGCCGATCCCCGGGCCCGAACACCATCGGCAGCCGCGCGACTGTCCCGTCGAAGCCGGACTGGGCGAGCAGCGCCTGCTCCAGCGGGATCTTGTCGTAGTCGTCGAACATCTTCTGCGGATCGTCCGCCGCGCGGGGCTCGGTCAGACGGTAGGGATGGCGGGTCGTCCGCAACGGCGAGTCCTCGGCCAGAGGCTCGCGGATCGGTTCGGGCGCGGCCTTGCGGTGAAGCCCCTCGTAGTTGCGATAGACGTCGGCCGAGCTGGCCAGGACGTATCGCCCGATCTCGCCGGCCAGAACTTCGAACAGCGGCAAGGTGTCGGCCTCGGTCATGGCCATCATGTCGACGACGGTCGTGACCCGATGCGCGCGGACGCCGGCCAGGACGGCGCGAGGATCGCCCCGGTCGGCGACCAGGTTCACGGCGCCGGCCGGCGCGGACCGGCCGCCCCGATGCAGCGCGACCGTCTCTCCGACTTCCGTCAGCCGACGGACGACAGGCCCGCCGATGAAGCCGGTTCCGCCCAGGACGAGGACGGTCATGCCGCCCGCTTCCCCGCGACTGTCAGCGTCATCGCCGCGGCGGCGCAGAGCAGCACCACCGGCACGGTGAACCAGACCACCTGCGAGCCGCTGGCCCCCGCGCCGAGCAGCTCGCCGGCCGCGAACGGTCCGACCGCCGAGCCGAAGCGGCCGGCGGCGATGGCCGCGCCGACGCCCGTCCCCCGCACCGCCGGGGCGTAGTAGCTCGGGCCCAGGCCGTAGAGGCCGAACTGGCCGGCCATGATCAGGAAGCCGACCGCGAAGGCCAGGACGCTGGTCGCGGCGATCCCGGCCGTCGGCGAGGCCAGCGCGAACAGCGCTCCGATCAGCAGGGCGAACAGCAGCGCCAGCGGCCAGCGCGCGCCGAACCGGTCGATGACCAGGCCGGCCAGCAGCCCGCCCGCCGCGCCGCCGAGGTTGAACAGGGTCGAGACCCCGGCCGCCGCCTTGGCCTCGAAACCCCGGTCGACGATCAGGATCGGCAGCCAGTTCAGGAACAGGTGCAGCACCAGGGCGATGGCGGCGTAGGAAATCCAGAGGCTCAGCGTCGTCGCCAGCCGATCGCGTCCGAAGAGCGCGGCCAGCCCGGCGCCTTTCGGCGCGGGGGCGGCGTCGGCCCGCCGCGTCTCCGGCAGCCACAGCCACAGGACCACCGCCATGATCAGCGGCGCGATCCCGCCGACGATGAAGATCAGCCGCCAGTCGGCCAGCGCCAGGTCCGTCCGCGCCAGCAGGCCGACCAGCGCCCCGCCGATCGGCATCCCCGCCGTCACCGCGCTGACCACCGCCGTGCGCCGTCGCTCGGGCGCCAGCTCGGAGGCGATGGCGATCAGCATGGGCATCGCCCCGCCCAGGCCCAGGCCGGTGACGAAGCGCACCGCCAGCAGCAGGTCGTAGTCGGCCACGAAGGCTGTCGCGAGCGAGAACAGGCCGTAGACGATGACCGCCGCCAGCAGCACCGGCTTGCGCCCCCAGCGGTCCGCCATGGTCCCGCAGGCCGCGGCGCCGATCAACAGGCCCAGCAGGCTGGCGCTGAAGGCCATCCCCGCCTCCGGCTTCGACAGGCCCAGCGCCGGGACCATCTTCGGCGCGGCCACGCCCATCGAGGCGATATCGAAGCCTTCCAGCGCCGCCGCCAGCAGGCACAGCACGATCGCGAACACGCCGCCGCCCGCACGAACCATGGTCACGCCCTCCCCAGCGATGTCGCGTGACGACGTTACTTCAGTTCGGAGGGCTTCGCAGCCGGGGCGAAACCGATACCCACAGGCTCTTCGACGCGCTCGAACAGCGCTCGGACCTTGGCGCGCGCCTTCGGCGGCGTCTCCTCCAGGATCACGGCCAGGAGATCGTCGCTCGTCGGGTAGGGCGCGGCGCGGAAGGCGTGGTCGTCGCGGAAGCGGCGCAGGGCGCGATGCAGCGCGGCCTCGCCGATGGTCACCCGCACATGGGCCAGGGTGACGGCGGCGCGATGATAGGCGACATAGGCCTGACGTTCGACGCGCAGCAGGCGGGGCTCATCCTCGCGCCGTTCGGCCCGGCCCTTCCGGTACTCCAGCCAGGACTGATCGATCGCCCGGCCGCCCTGCAGATCGCCCTGGAGACGCCCCTGGGCCATCGCGGCGCTGTACTCCGCCAGTCCCTCGGACAGCAGCAGCGCCCCCTTGGCGTCGGCGCCGATCACCTGGTGCGCCCACCATTGGTGAGCCACCTCATGCAGCACGAGGTTGGTGACGTAGTCGAAGTTCCCGGCGCTCCGCAGATCGGCGATGAAGCCGGCGTTCTCGGAGATCGGAATCGTCCCGGCGAAGGCCTGGCCGTAGTCGCCATAGGCCGGGAACTCGACGATCCGCAGGTAGTCGAACTGGTAGGGGCCGAACTCCCGCTGATAGACGTCGAGGCCGCCCTTCATCGCGGCGATCATGCGGTCGACGTTCCGGCCATGTCCCGGATGGAAGAAAACGGCGACGTCCACCGGACCGTGCGGGACGCGCCGAACCTCGTAGCGCGCCGACTGGACGGAGAAGAAGGTCCGGATCGGCTGCCGCGAGACGTAGCGGATGGTCCGTCGCCCATCCTTGCGGACGTCGCTGACCGGCCGGCCGGGCGCGACGGGAACCTGGTCGGCGTCGGTCGAGATGGTGATGTCCAGGGGCGCGAGGTCGGCGCGGAGATAGTTGCGGTCGCGAGCGCCCGGCGCGTCCGGCTCCAGCATCGGCGCCTCGGGCTCCAGGCCCTGGCGGCGCCGATCGTCGGCGTCGGTCAGGAAGTCCCTGCGGGTCACGCCGACCACGGGCGCCAGTTCGTGGCTGTCCACGAAGGTCCCGTTGCGCACCACCCGGTTCTGGCTGGAGCCGAAGCCGCGGGGCGCGATCTCGGTGCGGAAGGTCAGCCGCCGCCGCTCTCCCGGACGCAGGGGCGTATCGAACGCCAGCACATCAAGGCCGCAGGTCTCGCGCCTCAGGACGCTGCGCGCGCCTGAAACGGAGACCCGGACCTCGTCTGCATCCGACGGGAGTTGCAGGCGAACCTGCGCCAGCGGCCCGCCGGTCCGGTTCTCGATCACATAGACGCCCTCGGCCGTCAGGCGGGTTCGGCTGGGGGCGATGTCGACCTTCATGACCATGTCGACGATCGCGGGTTCGGGCCGATCCAGATAGGGCGCCAGATCGCGTTCGCAATCGGCCTGGAACGCCTCGATCTCGTGATCGGTCGCCCACCAGGCCCAGACGTTGGTGTTCATGAAAACGTAGCCGCCGACCGCCAGGGTCGCGGCCGCGAGGACGCCGGCGATCGCGCCGCCCGGACCGGCCAGCCGTCGGCGCGCCTGGGCCAGGAGCGCCTTCGAGGGCCCCGCGCGGCCCCGCCGCCAGAAGAGCCAGGCGCCGAACAGCAGCAGCGCGCCCCACAGTGTCCAGTAGGTCGACAGCCAGATGAACCCCTTCGATCCATCACCGTCGGGATTCATCTCCGAGAGGGTCGGATAGGGCGTCGCGGCGAAGTCGTAGAGCGGGTGCGCGAACCCCATGACCTCGGCGACGACGCTGAGCGTCAGCAGCGCGGCCGTCAGCCCCCAGGCCGCGAAGCGGTTGGGGGCCAGGGCCGCGGCGGTGATCGAGAAGGCGCCGAGGAAGACCATCTGCAGGAAGGCGGGCGCGATGATCAGGGCGACATACTGGTCCGGCGTGGCGTCGAAGTAGCGCTTGCCGAGCTGGACGACCATCACCGCCAGGACGCCCGTCGACAGCAGGATCAGCAACACCGACGCCACCGCCGCGATCTTCGCCCCCAGGATGACCGCGTCCGGGGTCGGCGTGGAGTCGATCAGCTCGTCCACGCGACGGTCCCGTTCGCGCCAGACGATCTCGCCCGCATAGAAGGCGGTCACGATCAGCGAGAGCATTCCGAGCCAGGAGCGCACCCCGTCCGCCATGACCCGGGTGGCCGGCAGGCTCGGCGTGCCGGCCAGGCTGTTGTGGGACCAGAGGTCCAGGATCGCGCAGACCAGCAACAGCCCCGCCAGGATGATCAGCGACGGGCTGCGCAGAAGAAGCCGCGTCTCCAGCCTCAGCCGCGCGAGAAACTGAAGGACGGCGGCGGCCGGCCCGAAACGGCGCGACGCCGTCGCCAGGCGCGGTTGAACGGCGGCGTCGGCGGGATCCTGGCGCGGTGGCAGACGAGCCTCGTCCTCTCGCCGCTCCAGCAGGAAGGCGAGGCCCAGCATCGCCGCCGACAGGCCCAGGCCGACCACGCGGTTGACGATCAGGAGCCCCGACTGGAACGCATGGAACAGATTCCCGCCAGGCTCCAGGAATCGGATGTCGTGCAGGAAGGCGACCATGCCGAAGGGCTCGATCGTGGCCGCGACCTCCATCCACGGGAGGCCGGCCTGCTTCATCATGCCCGGCAGGATCAGCAGGATCATGATCCCGACGATGAGGGCGACATAGACCGCGGTGATCGACCGCAGCCAGGCGGCCAGCGCGAAGAAGACGGCCGCCGGCGTCGTGACGGCCGGGAGCCCGACGACGATCACTGCCAGGCCGATCGCCGGCCAGTCGAAGGGGCCGATCGCGGTCGGCTCGACCCAGGGCGCGACGGCGCCCGCCAGGAGGCCGCTGGCCACGACCAGGAACAGGCCGCCGGCGACGATCTGCATGCCGACGAACCGCCCGAGCAGCCGCGTGAAACGCCGGCTGGAGGTCGCCCGCACCAGCGGCTCGAAGCCGCTTCTGATGTCGCGGAGCGCCGCCTCGCCCGCCAGGGCCACGGAGACGAAGACATAGAGGACGCCGAGGATCAGCAGCGCCTTGGCGACCTCGATCGGCGCATTCCGGCGCAGTTCGGGCGACCCGAGAAAGCCGTCGTCGGACATCAGCAGGACGGCGAAGCCGAAGAAGAGCAGCCCGGCGACCCAGACCACCGGCTGACGCGCCTGGCGGCCGATCTCGAACGCGGCGACATGCGCCGCCAGCACAAGCTCGCGGCCAGCGGCCTGCCGGATTCTACGGAAATTCGTCACCCACACCCCCGGAAACGCAACCTAGGCGCGCCGAGAGCGCGCCGCAATCATCCGGCGGCCGGCAACCGCTGCCGGCGGAGCGTCTGCATCAGTCGGAGGACGGCCGTCGTCTCGACCGGCCCGTTGCTGGCGACCAGGAGCGCCTGGCCGCGCGCCGGGGCGACCAGGGTGCTGGCGTGCCACATCCCGTTGGAGCCGTCGTGCGTCAGGACGGGACCGCCGCCCGCCCAGGGGGCCTTGTCGATCACGATCCAGCCCAGGGCGTAGGCCTGTCCCGCGCCCGGAACCGGCGTGACCAGGCGCTCGACGGTCTCGGGTTTCAGCACGCCGTCGCCGCGCGCCAAGAACAGGCGCGCGAAGCGGGCGTAGTCCGACATCGACATGTGGATCCGGCCCGCGGGGCCGAGCGCCGGCGGGTTGTCGGCAAGACCGGCGGGGTCGACCGGCGTCAGCTTGGCCGGCTTCCCCAGGGCGACAGGCTCGTCCAGATAATGTCCCCAGGGCTGGGCGCCGAGCGGCGCGCCGAAGCCGGCGCTCTTGATCCCCAGCGGCTTGAACAGGCGGGTGACGATCCCGTCCTCCCAGCTCTGGTTCAGGATCCGCTCCATGGCCGCGCCGACGATGACGTAGTTGAAGTTGGCGTAGGCATAGGCGCCCGGCGTTCCCGCCGGCGGCTTGGCCAGGATCGTGCGGGCGAGATCCATGCGCTGCTCGCGGATCGGCCGACGGTCGGCATGCGCCGCCAACAACCACCCGCTCTCCATGAACGACTCTTCCTCGACGCCGGCCCGGTGGCCGAGCAGCTGCTCGACCGTGGTCTTGGCCCAGGCCGGATCGATCGTCAGATCCGGGAACAGTTCGGGGACCGTCGCGCCCCACTTGGCGCGTCCGGCCTCGACCAGCCGGCCGTACAGAGCGGCCGTCATCGCCTTGCCGTTCGAGCCGAGGTGCCAGAGATCGTCCTGAGCCACCTTGTCAGCCGCCCCGATCCGGCGAACGCCCCCGAAGCCGGAAGCCTCGACGCCCTTCGTCCCGACCCCAACCCAGGTCAGGGCGGGCTGACCGGTCGCCGCCAGAATGCCGGGGATCGGGTCGGCGGTCGGCTCGGCGGCTTCAGCGCGGACCCAGGCCGGCGCGGTCATCGCGGCGCCGGTCGCGGCGATCAGCAGGCTGCGTCTGTCGTAGGTCATTGTTGCTTCCTTCGGGCGTCGTCCGGTCGCGTCGCAAGCAGGTGAGGACGCCGGCCGGCGCCGGCAAGGCCTCACGCGGGCGCGAACCGCTCCTTGAGCTGCTTGAGCAGGTCGTAGGCGGCGTTGCGTTTCTCGGGCAGGAAGGCGTTGGACACGGTCACGAGCGCCAGCTTCCGCGCCGGCGCGACCAGGGCCACGGCGTGCCACATGGTGTTGGAGCCCTCGTGGCCGTAGCGGGGCCCCTGCGCCCAGGGGTCCTTGGTGTTCACGCCCCAGCCCTGCGCATAGTCGCCGCCGGACGGCGGCGCGAGAAGATGCGCCACGGTCTCCGGCTTCAGGAAGCCGCCGCCGTCGGTCAGAAACACGCGCAGGAACTTGGCGTAGTCGGTCAGCGACGTATGCACGTTGCCCGCAGGCCCCATGGCCGCGGGATTGTCGGGCTTGTTGGCCGGATCCATCGGGATCAGACCGCCGAAGCCGAGCGGCAGCCGCACATGTCCCCAGGGCTGAGCGCCGAGCGGCGCTCCGAAACCGGCAGAGGTCATCTCCAGCGGCGCAAACAGCCGCGTCCGCATCGCCGTTTCCCAGGCCTCGGCGGTCAGCATTTCGATCGCCGCCCCGGCGAGCACGAAATTCATGTTGGCGTACTCGAACACGCCGGGCTTGCCGTTCGGCGGCGCGGCGAGGGCCTTCGCGATCAGCGAGGCGCGCTGGGCTTCCAGCGGCCGCTGGTCCGCCCGCGCCTCGCCCAGCCAGGGCCGCCCGATATAGCCGCTGTCGCCAAGCCCGGCGGTGTGGCTCATGACTTGGTCGATCGTCGTCTTCGCCCAGGCCGGGTCCAGCTTCAGGTCGGGGAACAGTTCGGCCAGCGTCGCCCCCCAGCGGGCCAGGCCGTCCTCGACCAGCTTGCCGTACAGGGCCGCGGTCATGGCCTTGGTGTTCGAGCCAAGATGCCAGAGATCGTTCTTGGTCACGGCGTCCTCGGCGCCACGATGGCGGCGGCCGGCGGCCTCCAGGTAGGCCACGCCCTCGGCCGTCACGACCATGCCGGCCACGGCCGGCGCGCCGGTGTCCTTCAGGATCTTCTGCAGGGAGCCGGACGGCGCGCCCGCTCCTTCTCGGGAACAACCGGCCAAGCCGAAGGCCACGGCCGGACCGGCCGCCAGCAACAGTCGTCGATTGATCATCGCGGAGCCCCCGCCTGAAAGAACGACGATTGTTGACGCCACGGCGCCCGCGGATTCAAGTGACCTTTCGGCAATGTCGGGGTCAGGGGACGGACGGATGGGAACGACGACGCTCTGGTGGCGCGGCGCGACGGTCTACCAGATCTACGTCCGCAGCTTCTTCGACAGCGACGGCGACGGCCATGGCGACCTGCCCGGCGTGCTGGCCAAGCTCGACTACCTCGCCGACCTCGGCGTCGACGCGATCTGGCTGTCGCCGGTCCACCCCTCCCCGAACCGGGACTGGGGCTACGACGTCTCGGACTACGAGGCCATACATTCCGACTACGGATCGACGGCGGATCTGGAAACCCTGATCGCGGCCGCCCACGCCCACGGGATCCGGGTGCTGCTGGACGAGGTGCTGGCGCACACCTCCGACGAGCACGCCTGGTTCCGCGACAGCCTGACCGGCGGCGGCAAGGCCGACTGGTATGTCTGGGCCGATCTCAAACCCGACGGCACGGCGCCGAACAATTGGCTCAGCGCCTTCGGCGGGCCGGCCTGGGCCTACCAGCCGCTGCGGCGGAAGGCCTATCATCACAAGTTCCTGCGCCAGCAGCCGAAGCTGAACTGGCGGCATCCGGACGCGCGGGCGGCGGCGCTGAACGTGCTCGACTTCTGGCTGGCCAAGGGCGTCGACGGCTTCCGGCTGGACGTCGCCAACGCCTACCTTCACGACGACGCCCTGACCGACAACCCCGTCGAGGCCAGCGAGGCAGGCTGGCGCTGGAGCGCGGCGGCCAACTTCCAGAAGCACTGGATGGACTCCAATCTGGTCGAGAATATCGAGGCGCTCGACGCCGTGCGGCGGACCGTGGACGCCTATCCGGACCGGTTCGTGTTCGGCGAATTCTCGGAAGAGGCGGAGCGATCGGGCGGGTTCGCCGATCCGGAGACGGGCCTGCACGCCGGCTACAGCTTCCCGCTGCTTCACGCCCGAAAACTGGGACCGGACTTCATCCGGCGGCATTTCGAAATGCTGGCGCGGTTCGAGCGCCACTGGCCGTGCGTGTCGTTCTGCAACCACGACGTCCCGCGGACGGCGAGCCGGTTCGGCGACGCCTCCCCGCCCCTGGCCCGGCTGCTGCTGGCGCTGCTGCTCGCCCTGCGCGGCACGGTCCTGCTCTACCAGGGCGAGGAGTTGGGCCTGCCCGAGGCCGACCTGACCCGCGAACAGCTGCGCGATCCGGTCGGAGACCTCTACTGGCCGGCGCACAAGGGGCGCGATGGCTGCCGCACGCCGATGCCCTGGGCGCCCGGGCACGCCCATGGTTTCACCACCGGAACGCCCTGGCTGCCGGCGGCGCCGGAGCATGCGGCGCTGACGGCGGCGGAGCAGGAGCGGGACCCGCATTCGACGCTGAACTTCACCCGCCGGCTGCTCTTCCTGCGAAAGGCCGAAGCGGCGCTGCGACTGGGAACGCTGCGGTTCGTGGAGGCGCCGCCGCCGCTGCTGGTCTTCGAGCGGGAATGGGACGGCCGGCGGCTGCTCTGCCAGTTCAACATGAGCGACCAGCCCGTCGCCGCCGACCTGCCCGGCGAGACCCTGATGCTGAACGGCGAAGCGACGGAGGCGGGTCTGGCGGCCTACGGCGCAAGGATCAGCCGACTCTGATCCTCCCCTCTTGGGGGAGGGGGACCACCCGACGGGTGGTGGAGGGGGTCTACGCCTTTGGCCCTCTCCACCATGCTTCGCATGGTGCCCCTCTCCCATCGGGAGAGGAGAAACGCCCCCGAAACCCCCGGCCCTCGTGCTTAGCGGTTGAACCATCCCGCTCGCCGTCCCAAGGTGCCGCCCAACAGATGTTCGGGGAGCGGGACGCATGAAGACGTTGGGCAAGGTCGGGCTGGGCCTGGTCGGGATCGTGGCGGCGCTGGCCGGAGTGGTCGCCTATCGGACCGCGACGTTCAAGCCGGCGACGGCCGTCGACATCACCGCCGTGAAGCTGGCCGCATCCGTACCCGTCGACCAGGCCAAGGCGGCGCAACACCTGTCGGAGTCCATCCGCTTCCTCACCATCAGCCACCAGGACAAGGCCGAAAACGACTGGTCCCAGTGGGACGGTCTCCACGCCTGGCTGGCGACGACCTATCCCGCCGTCCACAAGGCCATGGTCCGCGAGATCCTGCCCAACAAGGCGCTGGTCTACACCTGGAAGGGCTCCGACCCGGCGCTCGCCCCGATCGTTCTGATGGCCCACCAGGACGTGGTGCCGGTGACGGCGGGAACGGAGAAGGACTGGAAACATCCGCCCTTCGAGGGCGTGATCGCCGAGAACGCGGTCTGGGGCCGCGGCTCGATCGACGACAAGGGCTCGCTGGTCACGATCTTCGAGTCGCTGGAAGCCCTGGCGGCGTCGGGCTTCCAGCCCAAGCGCACGGTGATCGTCGTCAGCGGCCAGGACGAGGAGGCCGGCGGCACGGGCGCCCAGGCGGCCGCGGCGCTGTTCAAGCAGCGCGGCGTCAAGGCCGAGTGGGTGCTCGACGAGGGCATGGCCGTGGTCAAGGACTTCCCGATGGTCGGCAAGCCGGTCGCCGTCGTCGGCCTGGGCGAGAAGGGCTACGCCACGCTGAAGATCGTCGCCAAGGCCAGCGGCGGCCACAGCTCGGCCCCGCCGAAGGAGACCGGCGTCGAGACCCTGTCCAAGGCCATCCTGGCCATCACCGGCAGCCCCTTCCCGCTGGAGTTCAAGGGTCCCGGCGCCGACATGATCCGGGCCATCGCCCCGGAGACCGGCCTCATGACCCGGGTGGTCGTGGCCAACACCTGGCTGTTCGGCGGCCTGCTCAAGAGCCAGCTGGCCAAGAGCCCGGCCAGCGCCGCGACGCTGCACACCACCATCGCCCCGACCATGCTGAAGGGCAGCCCCAAGGAGAACGTCCTGCCGCAGGACGCCACCGCCTGGATCAACTACCGCATCGCGCCGGGCCAGACCCGAGCGGACGTGATGGCCCGCGCCAAGGCGGCGACCAAGGGCCTGGCCGTCGACCTGAGCTGGGAGGCGCCGGGCGGCAACGATCCGTCGCCGGTGTCCTCGACCTCGTCGGAGGGTTGGAAGCTGCTCGCCGCCCTGGCGTCCGACGGCGGCAAGACCCCGGTCGCGCCGGGCCTGGTCACCGCCGGCACCGACAGCCGCTACATGACCGGCGTGGCCAAGGACGTGTACCGCTTCGCCCCGATGCACGCCTCGATCGCCGAATTCGGCATGATCCACGGCACCAACGAGCATATGTCGCTCGAGAACCTGCGCCGGATGACGGACTTCTACACCCGGCTGATCGCCACGGCGGCGGGGTGATCTCCGGGGACATGCTCCGCAGGTGCGTGTCCCCTGATCCATGCGCCCGCCGCCGGGGCCACGCACCCTGCGGGAGCATGTCCCCGCCGAGCGTCTCGAAGGACGCACTTCGCCAAAGCGCGGCGAAGCGCTAGAAACGGCCCATGCCCGCCGACGACGCTTCCGCCAAGACCGCCAAGGCCAAGCCCGCCCCGATGAAGTTCGGGACCGGACTGCTGCGCGACTGCTGGTACTTCGCCGCGCTGTCGACCGACCTGAAGGCCGGCAAGCTGCAGCGCTACGAACTGCTGGGCGAGCCGGTGCTGCTGGGGCGGACGCGGGGCGGCGAGGTCTACGCCATCCGCGACATCTGTCCCCACCGCGCCGCGCCGCTGTCGGCCGGCAAGCTGGTGCGCGAGGCCGACGGCGCCGAGAGCGTCGAGTGCCCCTACCACGGCTGGCGGTTCCGGACCGACGGCGTCTGCAGCGCCATTCCCTCGCTGGTCGACGGCCAGGACGTCGATCCCTCGCGCATCCGCGTACGCCGCTATCCGGCGGCCGAGAGCCAGGGCATGGTCTTCGTCTGGTTCACGTCCGACCCGCGCGGCCAGGGCGAACCCGACCAGCCGCCGCCGCTGTTCCCGGGCGTGGTCGGCGGCGGCCCCAAGGTCGTCGAGCGGATGGACTTCGACACCCACATGGACCACGCGGTCGTCGGCCTGATGGACCCGACCCACGCGCCGTTCGTGCACTCCGCCTGGTGGGCGCGCTCGGCCAAGCGCCAGTACGAGAAGCAGAAGGTCTTCGAACCCAGCGAGGCCGGGTTCGTGATGGTCCGCCATCCGCGGTCCAAGGCCAACCGCATCTACGACATCCTGGGCGGCCAGCCCGAAGTGGAGATCACCTTCCGCCTGCCCGGCATGCGCTGGGAGCATATCCAGATCGGCGCGCGCCAGCTGCTGGCCCTGACCTGCCTGACGCCGGTCAACGAGGGCAAGACGGTGATCACCCAGCTGCTGTGGTCTGATCACCCCGTCTTCGTCATCAGCCCGCTGATCAAGCCGTTCGTGCGCAAGTTCCTGCACCAGGACGGCGACATGGTGAACCTGCAGAACATGGGCCTGAAGTACGATCCGCCGCTGCTGTGGCTCGACGACGGCGACACCCAGGCCAAATGGTACCAGCAGCTCAAGCGCGAATGGACCGCCAGCCGCGCCGAGGAGCGGCCCTTCGTCAATCCGGTGAAGCCGGCGACGCTGCGCTGGCGCAGCTGATTGGGCGCGTTCGAGGACAGTCTCGAGCTGGTGGCGACGCGAGCCGGCGATCCGACCGACCCGGTCTACGAGCGCCTCTTCGCCCGGCATCCCGAACTGGAGGCGCTGTTCGTCGGCGACGCGACCAGACAGGCGCGCGGCCAGATGCTGACCGTGGCCCTGGAGACGCTGGGCGACCTCGCCGCCGGCAGGCCCTGGGCCGCCAACATGATCCGCGCCGAGCGGGTGAACCACGACCAGCTGGGCGTGCCGGACGATGTCTTCGCGACCTTCTTCGGCGTGGTCCACGCGGTCTTCAGGGACCTGGCCGGCAGCGACTGGACCCGCGAGATGGAGGCAGACTGGGTCGCCGCGCTGGCGGCTGTGGAAGCGACCTGAGCTCGGGTTCCCGCGAGGCTTGCGCGGCCGTGACAAAGCCATGCTGCGCCCGTTAGATCGCGCCATGCATCGTCGCCTCGCCATCCTGGTCCTGACCGCAACCCTGGCCGCCGCTCCCGCCCTGGCGCAGGAACGGCCGCCGGCCGAGCGCCAGACTCTGACCGACCTGGCCTATGCGCTGGGCGAAAGCCATGCCCTGCGGCAGGCCTGCGCCGGCGACGGCGACCAGTACTGGCGCGAACGCATGATGCGGATGACCGAGACGGAGGCCGCCGACGCGGGCTTCAGCAGCCGGCTGACCCAGGCCTTCAACGCCGGCTACGCCACCCGTCAGAGCGAGTTTCCCGACTGCGGCCCCGCCAGCAAGCGCGCCGAACAGGCCGTGGCGCGCAAGGGCCAGGCCCTGGCCGGACGACTGTCGTCGATCACCCGCGTGATCCGCAACACCGGGCCGGCGGAGAGCCTTCCGGAGGGCGTCGATCCGGATTCAGTGGCGGAAGCGCCCACGCCCCACTAGATTCAACTCCAGACTGCTTCTGGGGAGGGACGCGATGTCCTTGGCGATTTTCGTGGTCGTTCTGATCGTCCTGGCGATCATTCTGGCCTTCAGCATCATCAAGATCGTGCCGCAGGGCCGCGAATTCACCGTGGAGCGCTTCGGCCGCTACACCCGCACCCTGACGCCGGGCATGCACCTGCTGACCCCGTTCTTCGAGGCCATCGGCCGCCGGGTGAACATGATGGAACAGGTCCTGGACGTGCCGACCCAGGAGGTCATCACCAAGGACAACGCGGTGGTGAAGGTCGACGGCATCGTCTTCATCCAGGTCATGGACGCCGCCGCCGCGGCCTATCGCGTCGACAACCTGAACTACGCGATCAGCCAGCTCTGCATGACCAACCTGCGGACCGTGGTCGGCTCCATGGAGCTGGACGAGGTGCTGAGCCAGCGTGACCAGATCAACACCCGCCTGCTGGCCACCATCGACCACGCCACCGGCCCCTGGGGCGTGAAGGCGACGCGGATCGAGATCAAGGACCTGACCCCGCCGCCGGACATCACCAACGCCATGGCCCGCCAGATGAAGGCCGAGCGCGAACGCCGCGCGGTCATCACCGAGGCCGACGGCGAGAAGCAGGCCGCGATCGCCAAGGCCGAGGGCAGCAAGCAGGCCGCGATCCTTCAGGCCGAGGGCCGCCGCGAGGCCGCCTTCCGCGACGCCGAGGCGCGCGAGCGGGAAGCCGAGGCCGAGGCCAAGGCGACGGCCTTCGTGTCGGAAGCCATCGCCCGCGGCGACGTCAACGCCATCAACTACTTCATCGCCCAGAAGTATGTGGAGGCGTTCGGCGAACTGGCCCGCAGCAACCAGCAGAAGACGGTCATCGTGCCCGCCGACTTCGCCGGCCTGACTGGCTCGATCGCCGGCATCGGCGAGTTGGTGAAGACGCTGAGCGGCGACGACGGCGGCCGGCCTTCGGGCGGCTCCGTGCCGCGCAGCAAGAGCTAGGGAACGACCACCATGGGCTGGCTCATCGACCTCTACGCGACCCATCCCTTCTGGATCTGGCTGGCCATCGCCGGCCTCTTCCTGGTGATCGAGGTCTCGACCGGCACCGGCTGGCTGCTGTGGACCGCGGCCTGCGCGGCCGTGGTCGCGCTTCTGACCTTCATCCCCGGCGGCAATGCGGCGATCCACCTGGCCGTCTGGGCGGCGCTGACCATCGTCACGACGGTGACCGCCCGCCGCTACCTGCCGCGGAACATCTCCGGCGACGGTCCCGACATCAACGACAACATCGGCCGGCTGGTGGGCCATCAGGGCACGGTGACGGAGTCGTTCCACAACGGCCGCGGCCGGGTCTTCGTCGACGGCAAGGAATGGGCGGCCGTGGCCGAGGACGGCGACGCCCACCGCTCCGACGAGACGGTGGTCATCGTCTCGGCGGCCGGGTCGGTGCTGACGGTGAAGACGGCGGCCTAGGTCACCGCTCGCCGAGCATCTCCTTCATGCCCTGACGCGCCAGTTCGTCGGCGCGCTCGTTCATCTCGTGGCCGGCGTGACCCTTCACCCAGCGCCAGTCCACGTCGTGGCGGGCGCGGGCCAGGTCGAGGCGCTTCCAGAGGTCCTCGTTCTTCACCGGACTGCCGTCGGCGGTTCGCCAGCCCTTGGCCTTCCAGCCGCGCATCCACTGGGTGACGCCGTTCTTCACATACTGGCTGTCGGTGTGGAGCTCGACCTTGCAGGGCTTGTTCAGAGCCTCCAGCGCCTGGATGGCGGCCATCAGCTCCATCCGGTTGTTGGTCGTCGCCGGATCGCCGCCCTTGATCTCCTTCTTGTGGCCGCCCGACATGAGGATCGCGCCCCAGCCACCCGGCCCCGGATTCCCGCGGCAGGCGCCGTCCGTGTAGATCACCACCTTCGGCGTCATGCGTCGGCCAGCAGGTCCAGGCCCGCGCGGTGGACGGCCAGCTTGCGCTCGTACTCCAGCGGATCCTTCGGCCGCACCAGCGCGCCGGTCGGGGTCGAGAACCAGTCGTTCAGCCGCGTCAGGAAGAAGCGCATCGCCGCCCCGTGCGCCAGAACCGGCAGCGCCTCGCGCTCGGCCGCCGACAGCGGCCGATGCTCCTGGTAGCCGGCCAACAGGGCGCGGGCGGCGGTCAGGTTGAACGAGCCATCGGCCTCGAAGCACCAGGCGTTCAGCATCACCGCCAGGTCGTAGGCGTAGGCGTCGTCGCAGGCGAAGTAGAAGTCGATGGCGGCCGCGAAGCGCCCCTCGCGGAAGAAGACGTTGTCGGGGAACAGGTCGGCGTGGATCGTCCCCGACGGCAGGCCGCCGGGCCAGGCCTTGGCCAGCATCGCCAGGTCGCCGGCGATGGTCGCGGCCAGGCCCGGCTTCAGGTCCTCGGCGGCGGCGCCCAGACGATCGAACATCGGCGCCCAGGACGGCTGGCCCAGGTCGTTGGCGCGGCGTCCCGGATAACCGTCGCCGGCCAGGTGGAACCGCGCCAGCCCGCCGCCGGCCTCGCGGCAGTGGGCGACGGTCGGGCGGCGTACCGAGAGGCCGGTCAGGAACTCGACCATCGCGGCCGGCTTCTCCCGCACGGTCTTCAACACCCGCCCTTCGCGATCGGCCACCGGCCGGGCGCTGGGGAAGCCGCGGTCGGCCAGCCAGGTCATCAGATTCAGGAAGTAGGGCAGCTCGTCCGCCTTCACCCGACGCTCGTACAGGGTCAGGATGAACCGCCCCTTCGTCGTCTCGAGCAGGAAGTTCGAGTTCTCCACCCCCTCGGCGATGCCCTTGAAGGCCAGCGCCTCGCCGACGTCGTAGTCGGCGAGCAGGGCGTCGAGCTCCTCGTCGGAGATGTCGGTGTAGACGGCCATGGGCGGGGGATGCGGGACGCCGCGCCCCGGGTCAAGGCGCGATCAGGTCGTCAGCACCCGCGGCAGCTTGAAGGTCACCGTCTCGCGGGTCGGGGCCACGTCCTGGATGGTCAGCTCGTAGCGGGTCGACAGCTTGTCGAGCAGGCCCTGGACCAGCAGCTCGGGCGCCGAGGCGCCGGCGGTGACGCCGACGGTGCGGACGCCCTCCAGCCAGGCCCAGTCCAGCCCCGAGGCGTCGTCCAGCAGCTTGCCCTCCGCCGCCCCGCCGCGCAGGCCGACCTCGACCAGGCGGACGGAGTTGGACGAGTTGCGCGATCCGACCACCAGCAGCAGGTCGGACTGCTCGGCCAACTGCTTCACCGCCTCCTGACGGTTGGTCGTGGCGTAGCAGATGTCCTCCTTGTGCGGGGCGGCGATGCCGGGGAAGCGGCGCTGCAGCACCGCCACGATGTCGGCGGTGTCGTCGACCGACAGGGTGGTCTGGGTGACGAAGGCCACGTTCATCGGATCGATCGGCTCGAACGTCTCGGCGTCGTCCGCCGTCTCGATGAGGCGGACCGTGCCCTCCGGCAGCTGGCCCATGGTGCCGACGACCTCGGGGTGGCCCTCGTGGCCGATCAGCACGATCTCCCGTCCCGCGTCATAGTGGCGCTGGGCCTCGACATGGACCTTGGAGACCAGCGGGCAGGTGGCGTCGAGGTAGAGCATCTGGCGCTGCTTGGCCTCCGCAGGCACCGACTTGGGCACGCCGTGGGCGGAGAACACGACCGGCCGGTCGTCCGGGCACTCCTCCAGCTCCTCGACGAAGACGGCGCCCAGAGCGCGCAGCCGCTCGACCACATGCTTGTTGTGGACGATCTCGTGCCGCACATAGACGGGCGCGCCGTACTTCTCGATGGCGCGCTCGACAATCTGGATCGCACGATCGACCCCCGCGCAGAAGCCGCGCGGGCTGGCCAGGAGTACGGTGAGCGAGGGTTTGATCGGGCTGGCGTCGTCCATGCGCACAAGTTAGGCGCTGCGCCTCCTCGCCGCTAGCGGAGATGGCGTTGCGGGGCCATGCATATGCCTTTATCAGGCTACATCAGCTTTTCGTCGGCTCACCATGCCGACTGCACAGTTTCGGACCTCTCATGCGCCGCGCCCTGACCGTATCGCTCCTAGGCCTGTTGACCGCCAGCTTCCTGTCGGCCGCGCCCGCGCTGGCCCAGGGCCGGGGCGGCGGCCAGGATCAGCAGCGCCAAGAGCAGGAAGCCGCCAAGAAGAAGAAGCGCGACCAGGAGTGGAACCAGCCCGCCGCGCCGCTGCCGCAGCTGCGCAACGCCGGCCCCTGCCCGTTCGTGAAGGTTCTCTACGACGCCGGCCGCTACGTCGAGTTCAAGGACAACCAGGAAGCCGTCGCCAACGTCGCCTGGACGGGCGAGATCCAGGGCGTCTCGGCGGGCTGCGAATACAAGGACGAAGAGCCGATCCGCATGCAGGTCGAGCTACTGTTCGCCCTCGGCAAGGGCCCGCAGGCGACCGGCGACACCAAGCACTACCGCTACTGGGTCGCCGTGACCCAGCGCAACCAGTCGATCATCGCCAAGGAATACTTCGACCTGCCTGTGAAGTTCACGGCCGGCCAGGACCGCGCCTTCGCCCAGGAAAGCCTGAAGGGCATCGTGATTCCGCGGGCGAACATCGAAACCAGCGGCTCGAACTTCGAGGTCCTGATCGGCTTTGAGGTGACGCCGCAGATGGCGGCCTTCAACCGCGACGGCAAGCGCTTCCGGCTGCAGGCCGGCTCCGCGACCGCTTCGACCGGAACGCCGACCCAACCATGAGCGACCTGAAACGGTCCCTCGGCGAAGCGGTCGCAGCCGCCTTCGCCGCCCAGGGACTTCCGCAAGACCTCGGCCGGGTGACCGCATCGGATCGCCCGGACCTCGCTGATTTCCAGTGCAACGGCGCCCTCGCCGCGGCCAAGGTCGCGCGCAAGCCGCCGCGCGAGATCGCCGCCGCCGTGGTCGAGGCCCTCGCCGGCCGGCCCGAGCTGCAGTCGGTCGAGATCGCCGGCCTCGGCTTCATCAACATGCGCGTCAGCGCCGACACCCTGTCGGCCCGGGCCCGCGAGATCGCGGCCGATCCGCGCGCCGGCGCGGAGGAGATCGCCGAGCCGCGCCGGGTGATGATCGACTACGCCGGCCCGAACGTCGCCAAGCCGATGCACGTCGGCCACCTACGGGCGTCGATCATCGGCGAATCGATCAAGCGCCTGTACCGCTTCCGCGGCGATCAGGTGCTGGGCGACGCCCATTTCGGCGACTGGGGCTTCCAGATGGGCCTGCTCATCGTGGCGGCCTGCGACGATGATCCGTTCATCGCGGCCCTGATGGAGCGGCTCGCCGGCGCCGCGACGATCTCCGACGAGGACGAGCGCAAGGTCATGGCGGCGCTGGCCGAACACGTCAGCCTGGCCGACCTCGACCGCCTGTACCCGCTCGCCGCGGGGAAGGCGAAAACCGACACCGACTATCGCGACCGCGCCCGCAAGGCGACGGCCGAGCTGCAGGGCGGCCGCCTGGGCTATCGCCTGCTGTGGAAGCATTTCGTCAACGTCAGCCGAGTGGCGCTGGAGCGCGAGTTCCACGCTCTGGGCGTCGACTTCGACCTGTGGAAGGGCGAGAGCGACGCCGACGCGCTGATCCCCGGCATGGTCAAGGACCTGGAGGACAAGGGCCTGCTGGTCGAGGACCAGGGCGCCCGGATCATCCGCGTGGCCCGCGAAGGCGACAAGCGCGAGCTGCCGCCGCTGCTGGTCGTCTCGTCGGAAGGCTCGGCCATGTACGGCACGACCGACCTGGCCACGATCCTGGACCGCCGCAAGTCGTTCGATCCGAACCTGATTCTCTACTGCGTCGACCAGCGTCAGGCCGACCATTTCGAGCAGGTGTTCCGCGCCGCCTATCTGGCCGGCTACGCCAACGCCGGCGAGCTGGAGCATATCGGCTTCGGCACCATGAACGGCACGGACGGCAAGCCCTTCAAGACCCGCGAGGGCGGCGTCCTGAAGCTGCACGACCTGATCGAGATGACTCGCGAGAAGGCCCGCGAGCGCCTGCGCGAGGCCGGCCTCGGCGAGGCTCTGGCGCCGGAGGAGTTCGAGGAGACCGCCCACAAGGTGGCCGTCGCGGCGCTGAAGTTCGCCGACCTGAGCAACTTCCGCGGCACCAGCTACGTCTTCGACCTGGACCGCTTCTCCAGCTTCGAGGGCAAGACCGGACCGTACCTGCTGTACCAGGCGGTGCGGATCAAATCGCTGCTGCGCAAGGCGGCCGAAGCGCATCTGCATCCGGCCCGGATCCAGGTCGCCGAGCCCGCGGAACGCGACCTGGCCCTGCTGCTGGACGCCTTCGACGCGGCGCTGACCGAGGCCTATGACAAGAAGGCCCCGAACTTCGTCGCCGAGCACGCCTACAAGCTGGCCCAGGCCTTCTCGAAGTTCTACGCCGCCTGCCCGATCCTGAAGGGCGTCGACGAGAAGGTCGGCGGCTCCCGCCTCGCCCTGGCCCTGGCGACGCTGAAGCAGCTCGAGACGGCCCTGGACCTGCTGGGCATCGAGACGCCGGAGCGGATGTAGCATTTCGCTTCGCGGCCGACGGTGCGATACTGGGGCCATGAGCAAGCGCTACCATGTGCAGGCCGATTGGGACGCCGAGGCGAAGGTCTGGGTGTCGTCCAGCAACATCCCTGGGCTCCATATCGAAGCCGACACACTCGGCGAGTTCATGGAGCTCGTCGAGGCGCTGGCCCCTGAGATGCTGAGCGACAACCTAGGCATCCACGGCCCCGTGCCCTTGGACGTCCAGGCAAACGGCGTACTGTTGCTAACAGTGGCCTGATCTGAGGCGACGCAATCGCGGCGTGAGTTCAATCATGGCGGGCTAAGATGGCCAATCGCTTCGATAAGGACGCCCGCCTTGCCTCACGACTTCTATCCAGACCTCGCACGCCTGCTGGCCGCTGCCGGCTGGTCACGCGTGCCGGGCGGTAAGGGGAGTCACGAGAAGTGGCGGCACGACGGCAGCGGCAGAACCCTCATCGTGCCCCGCATGAAGAGCCGTCACACCGCTAACGGCATCCTGAAGGACGCTGGACTGCCGAAAGCCTTCTAGGTCCTGGTTGCGAGCTAGCGGCGCCCGCTCCAAGATGCCCGCTTCGTCGGGTGAGGGGGCGTTCACAGTGTTCAAGTCCAGGCTTCTGGCGGCCGTCGCGGCTGCGGCCATCGTCGCGGGCGCGCCCGCCGTTTCCCTCGCCAAGCCCAAGCCGGCCACCGCCGCGGACGCCACGGCCGGGCTGGAGCGGCTGGACGGGCTGCTGCCGGTGTTCGTCGACCGCAAGGCCGGCAAGGTGCTGCTGAAACTGCCGGCCGCCGACGCCGAGGGCCTGCACGGCCGCTATCTCTATCAGACCTACCTGCGCGCCGGCCTGGGTTCGAACCCCGTCGGTCTGGACCGCTCGGCGCCGGGCGCGACCCAGGTGCTGGCCTTCCGCCGGGCCGGCGACAAGGTCGTCGCCCAGTACGAGAACCACGGCTTCGTCGCGCCCCGCGGCAGCGCCGGCGAGCAGCGGGCGGTGCGGGAATCGTTCGCCGCCTCCAACGTGTGGGCGATGGCCGTGGCCTCGCGCGACGCCGACGGCGGCGTGACGATCGACCTGTCCGGCTTCCTGACCCGGGATACGCAGGCCATCGCCAAACAGCTGAAGGATACGGGACAGGGCGACTTCCGCCTGGCCGCCGACCTGAGCTTCCCGGACGTCGGGCCGGGCGCGGTGAACGTCTTCCCGAAGAACATCGAGCTGGAGGCGACCCAGACCTTCGTCAGCGACAATCCGGGCGAGGAGGTGCGCGGCATCCTGCCCGATCCGCGCAACGTCACCCTGACCCTGCACCATTCGTTCGTGGCCCTGCCCGAGCCCGGCTTCGAGCCGCGCATCGCCGACCCGCGGGTCGGGGTCATGGATCACCCGGTGATCGACTATTCGGCGCCGCTGGACCAGCCGCTGGCCATCCGCCTAGCCCACCGGTTCCGGCTGGAGAAGACCGACCCGACCGCCGCCCGCTCGACGGTCAAGCAGCCGATCGTCTTCTACATCGACAACGCCGCCCCCGAGCCGGTGCGCTCGGCCCTGGTCGAGGGCGGCCGCTGGTGGAACCAGGCGTTCGAGGCCGCCGGATTCATCGACGCCTTCCGGGTCGAAGTCCTGCCCGAGGGGGTCAGTCCGCTCGACGCCCGCTACAACGTGGTCAACTGGGTCCATCGCGAGACGCGCGGCTGGTCCTATGGCCACTCGGTCGTCGACCCGCGCACCGGCGAGATCGTCAAGGGCGACGTCCTGCTGGGCTCCCAGCGCGTGCGCCAGGATCGGTTGATCTTCGAGGGTCTGGTCGGCGCGGACCAGACCGGCAAGGGCGGGCCCAACGACCCGATCCAGGCCTCGCTGGCGCGAATCCGCCAGCTGTCGACACACGAGATCGGCCACTCGATCGGCCTGCAGCACAACTTCGCGGCCAGCACCTACGGCCGCGGTTCGGTGATGGACTACCCGGGCCCCAAGATCGGCATCAAGGACGGCCGGCTGGACCTCTCGGACGCCTACGCCACCGGCGCGGGGAGCTGGGACAAGTACGCCATCACCTGGCTCTACATGCCGGTCGCGCCTGGCGCCGAGGGCCAGAGGCAGCTCGACGCCATCGTCGACAAGGCGGCGGCCGATGGCCTGCGCTACGTCTCCGACGAGGACGCCCGCTCGCCCGACACCGCCCAACCGCTGGGCGCGGTCTGGGACAACGGCGCGGACCCGCTGATCGAGCTGAACCACCTGATGGCGGTGCGCCGCATCGCCCTGTCGCGCTTCGGCCTGGACAGCCTGCCCGCCGGGACGGCCTTGGCCGAACTGCGCCGACGGCTGGTCCCGATCTACCTGTTCCATCGCTACCAGATCGACGCGGCGGCCAAGCTGGTCGGCGGTGTGGACTTCGCCTACGCCGTCGGCGGCGACGGGCGCGAGGTCTCCCGGCCCGTGCCGGCCGAGCGTCAGCGCCAGGCGATCGACGCCCTGCTGGCCGTGGTCGCGCCGGCCGAACTGGACCTGAACGACGGCCTGATCGACCTGCTCAGCGCCGGCGACACCAGCAGTCCGGTCAAGCAGACCACCATCGAGACCTTCGGCGACGGCCCGGTCTTCTCCCTGCCCGATGCGGCCGATGTCGTGGCGGGCGCGGTGTTCCGCGACCTGTTCGCCCCGGCCCGCCTGAACCGGCTGGTCGAGGCGCGACGACGCGATCCGGCCCAGCCGGGCCTGGAGGAGCTGCTGACCAAGGCCTTCGCCGCCGTGTCGAGGCCGGCGACGGGACGCCAGGCCGAGCTGGCGCGACGCACGCGCTGGCGGCTGGTCGCCACCCTGGCCGACATCCAGCGCAGCAAGGCGCTGTCGCCGACCGCGGCGGCCCAGGTCCGCACGGCGCTGGTCGACTACGGCAAGCGGCTGGCCGCCGCGCCCTCGGGCGACGCCGCCGACCGCGCCCAGGCCCGCGACCTGGCCGCCATCCTGACCGACCCGGACGCCACGCGCCTGACCGCCCTGGCCGATACGGTGAAGTCCGCCCCCCGCACCCCGCCCGGCCCGCCGATCGGCGAGGACGACTGGTTCGGCGACCTGGGCCTGTAGCGTCGCCAGTTGACTCCCCGCCCGACCTCCCTCAGAGACGCTCTGTCTCGCGGGAGACGTCGGGGGTCCGCCTCCGAGGCCGAAGGCGCAACCGCCCCGGAAACGCTCAGGCAAAAGGGACCGCGAGAAGACCAAAACGCTGGAAAGCGCCGCATCCGCGGTGCGCCGAAGGAGCAAGGGTCGGCCCTCCCCGCCCCGAAATCTCTCAGGCTCCGAGACAGCGGGGGCGAATCGCCGGGCCATGAGGGTCGGCGAGCGCATCGTCCCCTCCGGAGCCCAGCGTGTCCGAAGTCGCCGACCTCAAGAAGACTCCCCTCTACGACGCCCACGTCGCCGCCGGCGCGCGGATGGTGCCCTTCGCGGGCTACTCCATGCCGGTGCAGTACAAGGACGGGGTGCTCAAGGAGCATCTCTGGACCCGCGAGAGCGCGGGCCTGTTCGACGTCTCGCACATGGGCCAGGCCCGGCTGCGCGGCGTGTCGCCCCTGTCGGCGTTCGAGGAGATCACCCCGAGCGACTTCATCGGCCTGGCCCCCGGCAAGCAGCGCTACAGCCTGCTGCTGAACAAGAAGGGCGGCATCATCGACGACCTGATGGCCTCGCGTCCCGACGACGACGGCCTGTTCGTGATCGTCAACGGCGCCTGCAAGGACAACGACTTCCGCGTCATCGACGACGAACTGACGCCGCAGGTGACCATCGAGCGTCTCGAGAACCGCGCGCTGCTGGCGCTGCAGGGACCGAAGGCCGCCGCCGTCCTGGCCGCCCACATCCCGGAAGCCGCGACCAAGGTGTTCATGGACAGCTGGGCCACCACCGGCTTCGGCGTCGACGTGCTGATCTCCCGCTCGGGCTACACCGGCGAGGACGGCTACGAGATCTCGGTCCCGGCCGAGGCCGCCGAGCGGATCTGGAACACCCTGCTGGCCGACGAGCGCGTGAAGCCGATCGGCCTGGGCGCCCGCGACAGCCTGCGTCTGGAAGCCGGCCTGCCGCTGTACGGCCACGACGTCGACGAGACCGTCAGCCCGGTCGAGGCCGGCCTGACCTTCGCCGTGTCCAAGAAGCGCCGCGAGGCCCAGGACTTCCCCGGCGCCGCCCGCATCGCCAAGGAACTGGCCGAGGGCCCGTCGCGCGTCCGCGTCGGCCTGCGCATCCTGGAAGGCGCGCCGGCCCGCGAAGGCGCCGAGATCGCCGACCAGAACGGCGCCGTCGTCGGCGTGATCACCAGCGGCGGCTTCGCCCCGACGCTGAACGCCCCGATCGCCATGGGTTTCGTGCCGCCGGCGCTTTCCGCCGTCGGTACGCGTTTGAACGTCATCGTGCGGGGTCGCGCGGGGGCCGCTGAGGTCGTCGCCACGCCGTTCGTTCCCAACCGCTACGTCCGCAAGGTCTAAGAGGGTCCAGCCATGCGTTTCACCAAAGATCACGAGTGGGTCGAGCTGAACGGCGACGTCGCCACCGTCGGCATCACCGCCTACGCCGCCGAGCAGCTCGGCGACGTCGTGTTCGTCGAGGTTCCCGAGGTCGGCAAGACCGTGAAGCAGGGCGACGGCCTGGCCGTCGTCGAGAGCGTCAAGGCCGCCTCGGACGTCTACGCCCCGATCTCGGGCGAGGTCGTCGAGTCGAACGGCGAACTGGGCGATGCGCCCGAGACCGTCAACGCCGCCCCGGAAGCCGGCGGCTGGTTCGCCAAGATCAAGGTCGCCGACGCCGCCCAGGTCGACGCCCTGATGGATCGCGACGCCTACGAAGCCTACCTCGGCACTCTCTAGTCCACCTCAGTTGTCATCCCGGACGGCCGAAGGCCGATCCGGGACCCAGCCTTCGCGCGCGTCGCCCTGGGTCCCGGCACTCCGCTCCGCTTCGGCCGGGATGACAGGGATCTGCACCACATGCGCTACCTCCCCCTTACCCCTGACGATCGCGTCGAGATGCTCGGCGCCATCGGCGTCAAGTCGGTCGACGACCTGTTCGTGGACGTGCCCGCCGCCGCCCGGCGCGAGGGCTTCGTCGATCTGCCGCACGTCGCCGGCGAACTGGAGGTCGAGCGCGAGATGGCCGGCCTGGCCGGCCGCAACGTCGCGGCGGGCTCGGTCCCGTTCTTCGTCGGCGCCGGCGCCTATCGCCACCATGTGCCGGCGACGGTCGACCACATCATCCAGCGGTCGGAGTTCCTGACCAGCTACACGCCCTACCAGCCCGAGATCGCCCAGGGCACGCTGCAGGTCCTGTTCGAGTTCCAGAGCCAGGTCGCGGCCCTGACCGGCATGGATGTGGCCAACGCCTCGCTCTACGACGGCTCCACGGCCACGGCCGAAGCGGTGATGATGGCCCAGCGCGTCACCAAGCGTGAGCGCGCGGTCCTGTCGGGCGGCCTGCACCCGCACTACGTCGCCACCACCGAGACCCTGGCCCGCGCCGAGGGCATGGAGGTCGCCTCCCTGCCCGCCGCCGTCGACGCCGAGGCCGCGGTCATCGACGCCATCGACGAGCACACCGCCTGCGTGGTCGTCCAGACCCCGAACGTGTTCGGCACCGCCACCGACGTCACCAAGATCGCCGAGGCGGCCCATGCCGCCGGCGCGCTGCTGATCGTGGTGACTACCGAAGCCTTCGCCTACGGCCTGCTGAAGTCGCCCGGCGAGATGGGCGCGGACATCGCGGTCGCCGAGGGCCAGTCGATCGGCAACGCCCTGAACTTCGGCGGCCCGTACGTCGGCCTGTTCGCCTGCAAGGAAAAGCTGGTCCGCCAGGCTCCGGGCCGCCTCTGCGGCGAGACCGTGGACGCCGAAGGCCGCCGCGGCTTCGTGCTGACCCTGTCGACGCGCGAGCAGCACATCCGCCGCGACAAGGCGACCTCGAACATCTGCACCAACAGCGGCCTCTGCGCGCTGGCCTTCTCGATCCACATGAGCCTGCTGGGCGAGAAGGGGCTGCGTCAGGTCGCCGCCATCAACCACCAGAAGGCCCGCGAGCTGAAGGCCGCCCTTGAAGGCGTGAACGGCGTCGAGGTGCTGACCCCGCGCTTCTTCAACGAGTTCGCCGTGAAGCTGGCCAAGCCCGCCGCGCAGGTGGTGCAGGCGCTGGCCGACAAGGGCGTGCTGGGCGGCGTGCCCTACAGCCGACTGGCCCCCGCGGCCGGGCTGGACGACGTCCTGCTGGTGGCCGCCACCGAGACCGTGACCGGCGACGACATCGCCGCCTTCAAGACCGCCCTGACCGAGGTGATGGCGTGAGCAGCAGCATGAACACCGTCGGCCGTCCGACCCGTCCGGAAGCGGCGCCCGCCAACGACTACATCCACCCGACCCTGACCGGCGGCCGCGGCCTGCTGCAGGACGAGGCCCTGATCTTCGAACTGGGCGGCTGGGACAAGACCGGCGTCGACCTGCCGACGGCCGAGCGTCCGGCGGACGACCTCGACGGCCTGCTGCGCGCCGAGCCGATCGGCCTGCCGGGCCTCAGCGAGCCGGAAGCCGTGCGCCACTACGTGCGCCTCTCCCAGAAGAACCACGCCATCGACCTGGCCCTGTATCCGCTGGGCTCGTGCACGATGAAGCACAACCCGCGCCTGAACGAGAAGATGGCGCGGCTGCCGGGCTTCGCCGACATCCACCCGCTGCAGCCGCAATCGACGGTGCAGGGCGCGCTGGAGCTGATGGACCGCCTGGCCCACTGGCTTAAGACCCTGACCGGCATGCCCGCGGTCGCCATGACGCCGAAGGCCGGCGCCCACGGCGAGCTGTGCGGCCTGCTGGCCATCAAGGCCGCCCACGAGGCCAACGGCCAGGGCCACCGTAAGACGGTGCTGTGCCCGACCAGCGCCCACGGCACCAACCCGGCCACGGCGGCCTTCGTCGGCTATAGCGTCGTCGAGATCGCCCAGACCGACGACGGCCGCGTCGACCTGGCCGACCTGGAAGCCAAGCTGGGTCCGGACGTGGCGGCCATCATGGTCACCAACCCCAACACCTGCGGTCTGTTCGAGCGCGACATCCTGGACATCTCGCGCCTGACCCACGCGGCCGGAGCCTACTTCTACTGCGACGGCGCCAACTTCAACGCCATCGTCGGCCGGGTCCGCCCGGGCGACCTGGGCGTCGACGCCATGCACATCAACCTGCACAAGACCTTCTCCACCCCGCACGGCGGCGGCGGTCCGGGCGCGGGTCCGGTGGTGCTCAGCGCCGCCCTGGCGCCCTTCGCGCCGGCGCCGTGGGTCGTGCACCACGCCGACGGCTTCAAGCTGGTCGAGCAGGAGGTCGAGGAAGCCTCGGCCGCCTTCGGCCGTCTGAGCGCCTTCCACGGCCAGATGGGCATGTACGTGCGGGCCTACGCCTATATGCGCAGCCACGGCGCCGACGGCCTGCGCCAGGTCGCCGAGGACGCTGTCCTCAACGCCAACTACATCAAGGCCCGCCTGAGCGACCTGATGAGCCCGGCCTTCCCGGAAGGGCCCTGCATGCACGAGGCCCTGTTCGACGACAGCTGGCTGGAAGGCACCGGCGTGACCACGCTCGACTTCGCCAAGGCGATGATCGACGAGGGCTTCCACCCGATGACCATGTACTTCCCGCTGGTCGTCCACGGCGCGATGCTGATCGAGCCGACCGAGACCGAAAGCAAGCAGGAGCTGGACCGCTTCATCCACACCCTGCGCCTGCTGGCCGAGGCCGCCCTGGCGGCCAAGGACGGCAACGGCGAAGGCCAGCAGCGGTTCAAGGGCGCGCCCTTCCACGCCCCGCTGCGCCGCCTGGACGAGACCCTGGCGGCCCGTAAGCCCAAGCTGCGCTGGAAGCCGGAGGCCTAGGCCTCCGGTTCGGTCTCCAGGACCGAGCCCTGGAGCGAATTCGACATCTGTTCGAGGATGAAGTCGCCGGTGACGACGCCTCCTGTCTGCAGGAGGCGTCCCGCCAGCGAGCCCGGCTTCCACGGCGCATCGGTCGCGACGGCGTGGGCGCCGCCCCGGAACCGGTCGAGCGAGACCATGTAGACAACTGCCTGCGAACCGTCGGCGGCGCGCAGCCTGTCGCCCGAGGCGAGCCGTTCCGCCCTTCGGATCGCGCCGTCGGCCATCAGGAACGGGTGGTCCATCGTGGCGACGACGTCGCCGTCCGCCAGGACCACGCGGACCATCGTCCACTCGCCGCCTCCGCCGGGCGTCCCGTCGCTGAACGCCACCGTCGATGGTCGCCAGCCGTCCTCGCCGTCGGAGGCGAAGACCTTGTCCCCATGCCTGATATCCTCGATCCGCCGCGCACCGCCCGGCGCAGCGACCAGGGTTCCGTAGGCCAACGACATCTCAGGCCGCCTGCCAGCGGCCCGCGGGGCAGGCCCCGGCGCCGACCATCGTCTTGAGCCTCACCGCGCAGCCGCAAAGGCCGCAGAGGGCGCCGCCGGCCCGGACGTGCGGGCAGGCCGCGCAGGCCGCCAGCCGCTCCGCCCGCACCTCGCGCGACGGCCGTGTGACGAGCGAGACGGCGCGTCGCCAGAGGCGGGAGAGACCGCGACCGGTGTCCGGGCAATCGCAGGTGCAGGGCCCCTTGGAAAGCAGGACCATGACCTTCGCGCCGCGGGGCAGACCTTGCTGACGACAGGTCTGCTGCACGACGTGGGCAACCTTGGCGCATTCGCCGCTGCTACAGGGACCGATGTCCATGCCCGCCTCCCACCACCTGTGGGCGAGCATGAACCAATCGCGCGGCAAGCGAAAGGTGCGCAAGGGCATCACCTGAGGCATTTCGGCAACGCCGACCGGGAGATGACGCGAGACCCCGATTAAGTCTCCGTAACGCCGGAACCGGCGCCTTTACGGCGCGCTACCCCGAACACATATCCCATCCAAGCAGCGGCGCAGACATCCCGGACGCGGCGCTTCTATCCGCCCCGTGTTCGGTTCCTTCGATGTCTCTCGTCCTGACGATGCCTCGCGCCTTTACGTCCGCCGATGAAGCAGCCCGCGTCCTGCTGGCTCGCCTCACGCGTTGGGCGTTCATGGCCCTCGGCGTGGTGATCGTCCTGGCGGGGATCGCCATCGCTCCCCTGCCCGGCCCGGGCGGGATCCCGGTCATCGTCGTGGGGCTGATGATCATCATGCGCAACAGCTTCTGGGCCAAGCGGCAGTTCGTCCGCTTCCAGAAGGCGCACCCCAAGACCCTGTTCCCGATCCGCCGCCTGCTGCGGCGCGAGCCGGAGGTCCTGCCGGTGTTCTGGCAGAGCATCCTGCGGATGGAGCGGGTGGTGCTGAGCAAGGAGCGCCGCTTCGCCAGGAACCTGCGCCGCCGCTTCCGGAAGGCGCGGGCCTAGTTCTTCTCCCATCCCTCGACGCGCGCTCCTCGAGCGCTGCTCAGGATGACCGAGCTGGTGAGCAGCGGCGCCGAAGGCCGCAGGACGCCTCCGCCACAAAGAAAAAGGCCCCGCCGGCGAACCGGCGGGGCCTTCGTTCTTTCGGTCCGTACGCGTCGCCTACTGGAGGCGGGCGGCCAGGCCCTTGATCGCTTCGTCGACCGAGGCGTCGGTCTTGGCGACCGCGGTGCGGGCGGCCAGGACCTGCTCAGCCAGCTGCGAGGCCAGCTCGGCGGCGGCGGCCTTCACCTCGGCGGCGGCCTGGGCCTCGGCCGAGGCGATCTTGCGTTCGGCCAGGGCGGCGCGGCGCACAATCTGCTCCTCGAGCTTGGCCTTGGCTTCTTCCGCCAGGCGGGCGGCGTCGGCTTCAGCGGCCTTGAGCATCTCGGCGGCCTGACGCTCGGCATCCTCGCGCTGGGCGCGGATGTCGGCGAGCATGGCTTCGGCCTCGGCCCGCAGGCGCGTGGCTTCATCCAGGTTGGCCTGGATCTCGACCGCCTTGCCGTCGATCATGCCGGCGATCATCTTGCGGGCTTTCCACCAGACGACGCCGAAGAACAGCAGCAGGCCGACGCCGACCCAGAATTCCGGGTTGGACAGGTCCCAGAAATGCGCTTCGAAGAAAGCGGGCATCAGGCGTTCCCTCCGGCAGCCTTCAGCTCGACGGCCGAAGCCGTCTTGCCGGTCAGCTTCTCGACGATCGCCTTGGCGGTGTCCTCGGCGATGGCGCCGACGTTGCCCATGGCGGTCTCACGCGTCGCAGAGATCCGAGCCTCGGCCTCGGCGACCTTGGCCGCCGCCTCCGCGTCTGCCGCGGCGGTGCGCTGGGCAGCCTCGGCGGAGGCCTTGGCCCGGGCCTCGGCGGCCAGCTGCTGCGCCTGCCCACGCGCGCCGGCGACCTCGGCCGCGGCGGCGCGAGCCTGGTCCTCGGCCTCGGCCTGGACCCGCTTCGCCGCATCGAGCGCGCCGGCGATCGTGCCCGCCCGCTCGTCCAGCACCTTGCGCATGCGCGGGGCGAAGACGCGCGAGATCAGCACGTACAGAATAACGAACAGCACGAGCAGATAGGCGATCTGACCGCCCCAATGCTCGAACTGGAACTGCGGAACGCCGCCGCCGCCCGAGCCATGCTCGGCCGCCGTAGTGGCGTGCGTAGCGTCCGCGCCGTGCGGGGCCGCAGCCCCGTGAGGATCAGCCATGACCTACTCGTCCCGTGGAAAGGTTCGGCGGCGCCGTCAGGACGCCGCCGTCGATTCCGGTCGGTCCTTAGACCTGGGCCGAGAAGATCAGGAAGCCGAGCACGAAGGCCAGGATGCCCAGGGCTTCGGCCAGCGCGGCGCCGACGAACAGGTTGCCGATTTGCGAAGCGGCGGCCGACGGGTTGCGCAGGGCGCCCGACAGGAAGTTGCCGAAGATGGTGCCCACGCCGATGCCGGCGCCGATCATGCCCAGGGTGGCGAGGCCCGCACCGATGTACTTGGCGGCTGCAGCGTCCATGATTCTCTATGTCCTAATTGGTCAGAAGTTGCGGTTGGAGGTTGGACGGCCCGGCTTTAGTGGGCGTGGTCCAGATTGACCACATCGTTGAGGTAGATGCAGGTCAGGATGGCGAAGACGAAGGCCTGAAGGAAGGCCACCAGGAATTCCAGCGCGGTCAGGGCGATGACCATGGCCATCGAGACGATGCCGACCGGCGGCCCGATGATCGCGCCGAGGCTGCCGATCGCGGCCGCCGCGACGAAGCCGGCGAACACCTTCAGAGCGACGTGGCCGCCCATCATGTTGCCGAACAGACGAAGCGACAGGGTCAGCGGGCGCAGGAAGAAGGAGATCAGTTCGATCAGGCCGACGAACGGACGCATCACCAGCGGCGCGCCCGAGGGCCAGAAGAGCTTGAGGAAGCCGAAGCCGTTCTTCGCGACGCCGATGACCATCACCAGCCCGAACGTGATCAGCGCGAAGGTCACGGTGATCGCCAGCTGGGAGGTGGCGGTGAACGTCAGCATCATGCCCAGCAGGTTCATGCCGAGGATCAGCGTGAAGATCGTGAACACGAACGGGAAGTACTTGCGGCCTTCATGACCGAGCATCGAGTCGGTCATGTTGTCGATCAGGCCGAAGACGCCTTCGCCGATCGTCTGCAGTCGGCCCGGGACGACCTTGGCCTTCGAGGTCACGGCCGCCAGGAAGGCGACGATCGCGACGAAGACGATGGTCATCGCGACGTGCGAATTGGTGATCGCGAGATCGACCTTGCCGATAAGCGGAAGGGTGATGTCGGGGAAATCGACGAGCTTGTGGATCTCGAACTGTTCCAACGGGCTGGCCATCGGGCCTTCTCGCTCCTTAGTCTTCCCCGGCTTTCGAAGCCTGCGCTTGCCGCGCGGCCTCTTCCGCCTTCGCCTGCGCCATCAGCCGGTTGGCCGTACGACGCGCCATGTACAACGACAGGGCGAAGCCCAGAAGGACTCCGCCTATCACGCCCCACGGATTGGTGTGGAACAACCAGTCCACCACCGCCCCAGCGCCGATCCCGAGCAAGACCCCGCCCAGCAGCTCC
Organism: Caulobacter mirabilis; assembly: GCF_002749615.1. Taxonomy (GTDB): domain Bacteria; phylum Pseudomonadota; class Alphaproteobacteria; order Caulobacterales; family Caulobacteraceae; genus Caulobacter; species Caulobacter mirabilis. Next base: position 429,046 of record NZ_CP024201.1, on the reverse strand, counting down.
GCGAGAATGCGGTAGGCTTGGCTGGTCGCCGTCGCGCCCGTGATGGACGACGCGGCGGGCTCCGTCTTCGCCTTGAGCGCCTTGGCCCGTTCGTCGAGGCGGCGGAGCGCCTCTTCGCGCGGGTCTTCAGCCTGTGGCATGGGAGCAGTCAGGTCCGAGGTTGGCTCAGGGAGAGACCCCCCAGAGCCCGGCTTGATCGCGGCGGAACCTACAGATCGCGCTGCGGTGCGTCAAGGTTGGGCGCCCACATCGTAAGGCCTTGAAGATAAAGCGATTTTTACGCCACCCCAACAGGGGGCGACAGGAAGGGCCGACACGCCGCCCGCGGAAGGCCGAAACCAGGGCCGCCTGACGCCGGGTGAACCGCGGTTGCGCTGAGTCGCATACGCTCAGAAAAGCAAAAGCCCCGGCCTTTCGACCGGGGCTTCGCTTGGCTTAGCAGCCGATGATCCGGATCAGAAGTTAACCGAGATCGTCGAACGGCGGTTCAGCGGTTCCTTCACGCCGTCGCCGGTCGGCACGGCCAGTTCCGTTTCACCCTTCCAGTCGACCTGCAGGGCGCCGGCGTTCAGGCCTTGGCCCACCAGGGCGTCGGCCACGGCCTTCGCACGACGTTCCGACAGGCGGACGTTGTACTTGGGCGAGCCCGACGAGTCGGTGTGGCCGACGACCACGACGCGCGTGGCGTTGCCGGCCGAGGCGTACTGAGCCGCTTCATTCACCACCGTCTGGGCTTCCGGCGTCAGGATCGACTGATCGAACGGGAAGTAGACGACGAACTCACGCGCCTCGTAGGCCGGCGGCGGCGGAGGCGGCGGCGGCGGGGGAGGCGGGGGAGGCGGCGGCGGCGGGGGAGGCGGCGGCGGCGGCGGGGGCGGCGGCGGGGTCACGCCGAACGCGTAGCGGATGCCGACCGTGACCGACTGGTCGTTGTACTTGCCCTTGAGCGGACCGACGTTGCCGGCGCCCGGGGCGTCGTTCTGGAAGCCGAACTCGCCGGTCTGGAAGTAGCGGTAGGTCAGGTCGACGTTCAGGCGGTCGCTGGCCTTGGCCGTCACGCCGGCCAGGAGCTGCCACGCCCAGGTGGCGTCGCTGTCGTCCACGGCGATCCGCGGAACGCCGCCGACGGTCAGGTCGCCTTCGGCCTGCGCGCTCGCGAGACCCGCGCCGGCGCCGATGAACGGATGCAGGTCGCCGTCGGGCATCAGGTCGAGGATGACGTTGCCCATCAGCGAGAAGACTTCGAGCTGACCCGGCACGACGTTCGGCACGTCGCCGGGGCGGTAGCCGCCCTCGACTTCCAGGCGCCAGTTCGGGTTCAGGCGATAGCCGAGACGCGCGAAACCAACCCAGTCATCGTCCGGGTCGACATTGTAACTGCCGACCGTGGCTTTGTAGTTGGTGTTGTCCGACCAGTGATAGCCGAGGTCGAGCGCGCCGTACCAGGTGCTGTCCTGCGCCGAAGCGCCGGAAGCCACGAGCGACACGGCAAGCGCCGCGCCGGCCAGAAGCTTCAGTTTCATAATAGAGTGCCCTCTCCTGCCCATGCGGTCATCGACCGCTGAACATCTGTTATATCAACCATCTTCCCGACGCCTAGTGTCGGCGAAGTCACACAAAACGCCAAATCCTATCCCTGCGGGGATGAATGGCAGGTTTCTCAGTCCAGAGTCGTCCGATAGCGCGCCATAGCGAGCGACACGACCACCAGAACGAATAGTCCGAGCGCGGCCAAACTAGGCCACAGGTCCGCGAAATCCAGCCCCTTGAGCAGGGCTCCACGGACAATCCTCAGGAAATGCGTGACCGGGATCGCCGTCCCCAGCGCCTGGGCCCACTCCGGCATGCCGCGGAACGGGAACATGAAGCCCGACAGCAGGATCGACGGCAGAATGTAGAACACCGACATCTGCATCGCCTGCAGCTGGGTGCGCGCCACCGTCGAGAGCAGGAAGCCGAGCGCCAGGCTGCCGACGATGAACAGCAGGATGCCGACCGACAGCGCGCCCCAGCCCCCGCGCATCGGCACGTCGAACAGCAGCTTGGCCAGCACCAGGATGAACGCCGTCTGGATCAACCCGACCAGAACATAGGGCGCCAGCTTGCCGGCCATCACCTCCAATGGCCGGACCGGCGTGGCCAGCAGGCTCTCCATCGTGCCGCGCTCGTACTCCCGGGTGACGCCGAGCGCCGTCATCATCACCAGCGTCATCGACAGGATCACGCCCAGAAGGCCGGGCACGATGTTGTAGGCGGTGATGGCCTCGGGATTGTAGCGGCGGTGGACGATCACCTCGAACGGCGGATCGGCGCGAACCGGCGCGACGGCGCCGAGCAGGTCATGGGACAGCGCCTGCTGCGGCAGGGCGGCCAGGGCCGCGACCGCGCCGCCTGTCGCGCCGGGATCGGAGGCGTCGGCCTCGACCAGGATCTGGGCCCGGTCGCCGCGGACCACCCGGCGCGTGAAGTCGGCCGGGATGGTGATGGCGAACATCACCTCGCCTCGCGAAAGGGCGCGGTCCAGTTCGGCCGGCGTCCGCGCCGTCTGGACGATGTCGAAGTAGCCGCTGTTGCTGATCGCCCCCAGGGTCGAGCGGGCGAAGGCGCCGTTGTCCTGCGCCAGCACCGCCGTCGGCAGGTGTCGCGGGTCGTTGTTGATGGCGTAGCCGAACAGCAGCAGCTGTACGATCGGCATGAGCAGGATCAGGGCGTAGGTCAGCCGGTCCCGCGTCAGCTGGGTGAACTCCTTCACCAGCACGGCGGTCACGCGGGTTAGGGAAAAGGCGCTCATCCGAAGTTGTCCTTCGACTGGCCCATCAGGTGGATGAAGACATCCTCCAGCGTCGGCTCGACCTCCTCCCAGCGCCAGGGCGGGCGGCGATAGGGCTTGATAGCCGCCTCCAGCGCCGCGCGATCGACGCCGCTGACGTGCAGGGCCGAGCCGAAAGGCGCGGCCATGTCGACGCCGGGCAGAGCGGCCAGTTCACGGGCCAGCCGATCGGCGCCGACACCCTCGGCGCGGTAGGTGACCAGGCCGGAGTCGGCGATCACCTGGTCCGCCGTTCCCCTCGCCATCAAACGGCCGTAGGCGATGTAGGCGATGTCGTGGCAACGCTCGGCCTCGTCCATGTAGTGGGTCGAGACCAGAACGGTCAGGCCCTCGGCGGACAGGGCGTGGATCTCGTCCCAGAACTCCCGGCGCGCCTTGGGATCGACGCCGGCGGTCGGTTCGTCGAGCAGCAGCAGCCGCGGCTCGTGCATCACGCAGGAGGCCAGGGCCAGGCGCTGCTTCCAGCCCCCGGACAGGCTGCCGGCCAGCTGGCGGCGGCGGTTCTGCAGGCCCAGTCGCTCCAGCGCTTCGTCCACCCGACGCCGGCGGTCCGGCAGTTCGTAGACCCGCGCCACGAAGGTCAGGTTTTCTTCGATCGACAGGTCTTCGTAGAGCGAGAAGCGCTGGGTCATGTAGCCGGTCTGGCGCTTCACCCGCTCGGCTTCGCGGCGGAAGTCCAGGCCCAGCACCGTCCCCTGCCCGTCGTCCGGCGTCAGCAGGCCGCACAGCATCCGCAGGGTGGTGGTCTTGCCGGAGCCGTTGGGGCCGAGGAAGCCGGTGATCTTGCCGGTCTCGACCTGGATCGACAGATCCTGGACGACGTGCTTGTCGCCGAAGCGCTTGTCGAGGCCGGTCACGTCGACGGCCAGCTCAGTCACTTCGCCGCCTCCGCCGGGGTCACGTCGACCGGCTGGCCGGGATTGAGGTCGCGGGGGTTGTCCGGCCGGGCCTCGACCAGGAAGACCATGCGGTCGCGGCTTTCGCGGCTGTAGATCACCGGCGGGGTGAACTCGGGCCGCGGGCTGATGTAGTCGATCGTCGCCTTCAGGTTTCGGGCGCAGCCGTCGCAGGTGAAGGCCACGCCCTGGCCCACTCGATAGGCCGACAGCGCCTGTTCGGGCACGAAGAAGCGGACCTTCACCCGGTCGTCCGGGATCAGGGAGATCACCGGCTGGTTGGCCGCCGCCCATTCGCCGTCCTGGAAGAAGACCTGCTCGACCCGGGCGGCCGCCGGCGCGCGCTGGCCGGTGCGGTCGAGCTGGCTCTGGGCCTCGGCCAGGGCGTCGCGGGCCTGCTGCAGGCCAGCCTCGGCGGCGCGAACGGCGTCGCCGCGCGCGCCCAGGGTCCCGACCTCGCGCTGGCGTTCGACGGCCTTGAGGTTGGCCGCGGCGGAGTCGCGGGCGGCGCGGGCGGTGTCCAGCCGGGCGGGAGCGTAGATCCCCTGGCGGACCAGGGGCGCGATGCGGTTGAACTCGGCCTGGGCCTGGTTGAGCTGGGCCTGGGCCGCGGCGCGCTGGGCGTCGACCACGGCCAGCTCCTGCGGCCGCTGGCCCTTGCGGGCGTCCTCCAATTGCGCCTCGGCCTGGGTCACGGCGGCGGCGGCGCGGTCACGCTGGGCGACCAGCGGCGCGGCGTCGAGCGCGAACAGCGGCGCGCCGGCCTCGACCCGCTGGCCGCGCTTCACCGACACCTGCGACACCGGTCCCGCCACCGACGAGGACAGGTACAGCGCCTCGCCCTCGACATAGCCGGACAGGGCGCGGCCGCCCTCGCGCTTCGGCCCCCAGGCTTGCCAGGCGAGCACGGCGCCCAGGACGACGACGCCGGCGACGACCGCGATGCGGACCTTGGGGTTCATGAACGGCCTCCTTCGGCCAGCATGCCGGTCAGGGCGGTGTCGATGTGCTGCGCCGCCAGGGCGCGCAGGTCGACCGGGGGCGCGCCGGCGGGGGCCATCACCTCGCGCCAGATCACCCCTAGCAGCAGCGGGCCGATCATCGAGAAGGCGTGGAGACGCGGGTCTCCGGGCCGGACCTCGCCGCGCGCCTGGGCCCGCTCGATCACCCCGACGACGGCGGCCAGGGCGCGGCCGACGACCTCCTCGTGCCAGACCCGGGCCAGGTCGGGGAAGTTGCCGGACTCGGCGATGACCATCTTGGCCACCGCGCCGATCTGGGTCGTCGCCGCCCGCTCCGCCGCGATCGTCAGCAGCATCCGGGCCAGGGTCGCGAACGGCAGGGCGAGATTGCGGGAGGCCTCCTCGACCGCCTCGATGTTCGGGGCGACCGAGGTGCGCACCACGGCGGTGAACAGGTCGTGCTTGGTCTCGAAATAGAGGTAGAGCGCGCCCTTGCTGACCCCGGCCCGGGCGGCGATGTCGTCCAGCTTGGCGGCCGCGAAGCCCTTTTCGGCGAACACCTCCAGCGCCGCGGCGACGATCTCCGCCGGCCGGGCCTCCTTGCGCCGCCGCCACTTCGGTTGGCCGGGGGGCATGCCGCCTCCTTATAACTGACCGGTCAGTTATTTATCGGCAGGGCGCGGGAGTCAAGAGAGCGGCGTTCAGCGAGGGACGCAGGGCTGGATCCTCCCCTCTGGGGGAGGTGGCTCGCCGAAGGCGAGACGGAGGGGGTTGTGCCGAGATGGGTGAAGAACCTGCGGCGCAGCCGACCAGGTGGGGCCACCGAATACCCCCTCAGTCGGCTACGCCGACAGCTCCCCCAGAGGGGAGCATCCTCGTCGTGCTAGCTCCGCCCCGCGTCCCGCAGTCGGCGCCGGCCGCCCAGCGCGTCGGGGCGGTTCAGCTCCTTGCGGAACTCGTCGCGGCGTTCGTGGATCGAGGCGATGACCAGGCCCATCGGGACGCCGATCTCGACCAGGGCCGCTTCGGAGAGCTGCAGCGAAGCCTCGATGGTCTCCGGCACCGCGTCGCTGGCGCCCAGTTCATAGAGGCGCTTGGCGTGGCGGGCGTCGCGGGCGCGGGCGACGATGGTCAGGTCGGGGCGCAGGCTCCGGGCCGTGGCCACCACCGCCTCGGCGCCGTCGGGGCTGTCCATGGTCACCACCAGGGCCTTGGCCGTGTCCAGGCCGCAGCGGCGCAGGAACTCGGCCCGAGAGGCGTCGCCGAAGAACACCGCCTTGCCGGCTCGCCGCCCGCTCTCGACCAGGCGGGCGTCGCGCTCGGCGGCGACCCAGTGGATCTCATGGCGACTCAGCATGTCGCTGACCAGTTTGCCGACCCGGCCGTAGCCGACGACCAGCACCGCCGGCGCGTCGATGCTCGGCGGCGCGGCCTCGAGCGGCGGCTCGACCGGCGTGTTCGCCTGCGGATTGGCCGCCGGACGCCCGCCCAGCCGTGCGCCGATGGCGGCCAGGAAGGGGATGCTGAACATGGTCAGGGTCGAGGCGACCAGGATGGTCTGGCCGACGTCGCGCGGGACGACGCCGCTGCCCATCGCCGCGTCCAGGATGACGAAGGCGAACTCGCCGCCTGCCGCCAGCAGCAGGCCGGTCTCCAGCGCCTGCCGCCACTTGAGCCCGAAGAGCAGGCCCAGGGCGAAGACCACGGAGCCGATCAGGGCCAGCAGGCCGAACGCGATCCCCAGGACGGTGAGCGGCTTGGCCGCCAGCAGCGACAGGTCCAGGCCGATGCCGATTGAGACGAAGAACAGCCCCAGCAGCAGGCCCTTGAACGGTTCGATGGTGACCTCGACCTCGTGCCGGTACTCGGTCTCGGCCAGCAGCAGGCCGGCGATGAAGGCGCCCAGGGCCATCGACAGGCCGGTCAGGGCCGCGATCAGACCGGCCCCGATCACGACCAGCAGCGAGGCGGCCATGAACAGCTCCTCGCTCTTGGCCTTGGCCACCGAGCGCATCATCGGCCGCAGGGCGACCCGGCCCAGCACCACCAGCACCAGCAGGCCCAAGGCCGCCGGAGCGAAGGTCAGCAGCAGGCGGGGCGAGAAGGCGTCCTCGCCCCCGCGGGCCATGACCGCCAAGGTGATCAGGATCGGCGCCACGGCCAGATCCTGGAACAGCAGCACCGAGAAGGTCGCCCGCCCGGCCTGGCTGTGCTGGCGCTTGCTCTCCGCCAGCAGCGGCATGACGATCGCCGTCGAGGACAGCGACAGGGCCGCGCCGATCGCCGCCGCCGCGGGCAGGGATTGGCCGAACAGCATCGCCACGGCGGCGATGGCGGTGGTGCTGAGCGCCACCTGCAGCGCGCCCATGCCGAAGACCAGCCGCCGCATCAGCCGCAGCCGCTCCCAGCTGAGCTCCAGACCGATCATGAACAGCAGGAAGACAACCCCGAACTCCGCCAGCTGGGCGATGTCGTCCGGATTGTCGATGGTGACCGCCTTCAGCCAGGGGACCGTGTCGGCCAGGGCGCCCAGGCCGAACGGCCCGAGCAGCACGCCCGCCCCCAGGAAGCCCAGGATCGGACTAATCTTCCAGCGCCGAAACAACGGAACGACGACCCCCGCCGTCGCCAGGAACAGAACGACATCCTTGTATTCTGCCGGCTGGACTTCTGCGGTCATGCAATCTCCAAATCACTCGGCGCGCAGTATTGACGAGCGGGCGGCGCTTGCGGAACCCCGCGATCGGGACTAATCGGCCAGTTCATGCGCATCAGCCGCCAAATTCGGCGCGGAACCGGTCGCGGCGCCCTGCCCGCGATGCTGGCGGCGCTCGCCATGCTGGTGCAGCTGCTGATCCCGGCCGCCTCGATGGCGACCGAGGCCCGCGCCGGCCAGGGCCCGGTGATCATGCTCTGCACGGCCGACGGCGCGGTCGCCGTGGCGTCCGACAACGTTCCCGACCACGGCAAGGGCTTCGGCGGCTTCAAATGCCATGACTGCGTCATGGTCAGCGTGGCCGCCATCGGCCCGGCCACGCCGCTGGTCCTGCCCGTGCGCTACGCGGCGGCCATCGAAACCCTTCCGGCCGGCCATGAGCGGCCCCAGGCCCGCAGCCGCGCGCCGCCCCGGCCGCCTTCCACCGCACCGCCCGTCTCCCTGAACGCCTGACCTTCGCCGGGCCGCGCCTGCGCGCGCCCGTTCCGTCACGTTCGGGGGATCCAACCCATGCCATCCATCCAGCGCGCCAGCCTGCGCGCCCTGCTGCCCGGCGTCGTCGCCGGCGCCTTCGCCCTGCCCGTCCTCGCCGCCGAGGCCGACACGCCCGCCACCGTCGACTCGGTGATCGTCACCGCCCGGCCCGATCCGGAAGACCCGGCCGTCGTCGCCGACGCCCGCCGACGCCTGTCGCAGACCCCGGGCGCCGTCTCGGTCGTGTCGCAGGAATCCTTCGCCAGCCGCCAGGCCCTGGCGCTCGACGACATGCTGCGCGACGCCCCCGGCGTCTACGCTCAGCGCAAGTGGGGCGGCGACATCCGCATCTCGATCCGCGGCTCCGGCATCGGCAACGCCAACCACAACCGCGGCCTGCTGATCGCCCAGGACGGCCTGCCGCTGAACGAGGCCGACGGCTACGGCGACAGCCAGGTCGCCGACCCGCTGACCACCCGCTTCGTCGAGGTCTGGCGCGGCGGCAACGCCCTGCGCTTCGGCGGCGCCCTGCTGGGCGGGGCGATCAACATGGTCACGCCGACCGGCCGCGACGCCGGGTTCGACAACCAGATCCGCATCGACGGCGGCAGCTTCGGCCTGCTGCGCGAGCATGTCGCCCTCGCCCGACAATGGGGCGACTGGGACGCCTACGCCGCGGCCACCAACCAGACCGGCCAGGGCTGGCGCTCGCAGAGCCAGCAGAACATCCAGTTCGCCACCCTGAACCTCGGCCGAACCTTCGGCGAGGACCGCGAGGTCCGGTTCATCCTGAACGGCGCGAACATCAACCAGGAGATCGCGGGCGCCCTGACGATGAACCAGTTCGAGGCCGATCCGCGCATGACGCCGCCGGGCAACTACAGCCTCGACTACCAGCGCAACCAACGGACGCTGCGCGGCTCGCTGCGCACGACCTGGCGGCTGAGCGACAGCACGGTGTTCGAGGGCGCGCTCTATGGCCTATGGAAGGACCTCGATCATCCGATCTTCCAGGTCATCGACCAGCAGAGCCGCAACTGGGGCGCCTTCGGACGGCTGACCTGGGCCGGCGAGATCGCGGGGATGCGGGCGGACGCCTACGGCGGGGTCTGGCTCCGCACCGGCGACATGGACTCCAACTTCTACGTCAATCTGGGTTCGGCCCGCGGGCCGGAGCGGTCCCGCACGCTCCAGAACGCCGGGGCGACCGACGTCTTCGGCGAGGGGCGACTCTTCGTGGCCGACAATCTGGCCGTCGTCGCCGGCGCGACCTGGGGCACGGCGCGCCGCGACTACGAGAGCTTCGCGCTGCCCGGCGTCGCCGGCACGTTCAACCTCAAGGCCTCCAAGGACTACGACTGGATCGCCCCGCGCTTCGGCCTGCTCTGGGAGTCGCAGGACGGCGTCCAGGTCTTCGCCAATGTGACCAAGTCGGTCGAACCGCCGAACTTCGGCGCCATGAGCCCGACCGGCACCGGCTTCGCGCCGGTCGAGGCCCAGGAAGCCTGGACCGCCGAGGTCGGGACGCGCGGCCGGCGCGGCGACTTCACCTGGGACGTCACCCTGTATCGCGCCTGGCTCGACGGCGAGATGCTGCAGTATGTCGTCGACAACAGCGTTGGCATCCCGGCCTCGACCTTCAACGCCGACAAGACCATCCATCAGGGCCTGGAGGCGGCGCTGGACTGGCGGTTCGCCAAGGCCTGGCGGCTGCGGCAAAGCTGGACCTGGTCCGACTTCCGCTTCGACGGCGATGTGAAGTACGGCGACAACCGCCTGCCGATCGTGCCGGAGCACTTCTATCGGGCCGAGCTGCGCTACGACGATCCGCGCGGCTGGTTCGTGGCCCCGTCGGTGGAATGGTCGGCGAGCGACATCTGGGTCGACTACGTCAACAAAACCCGTGCGCCGTCCTACGCGATCCTGAACCTGAACGCGGGCTGGAAGGTCACGCCGGCGGTCGCGGTCTATGTCGACGCCCGGAACCTGACCGACGAGACCTATGTCTCCAACGTCCAGGCCGCGATCACCACGACGCCGGCCGGCACGGCGGCCTACTGGCCCGGCGACGGCCGGTCGGTCTACGCCGGCCTGACGGTGGCCTTCTAGCCATGGCCGCGAGCGACATCGGGACCGCGCCGCCGACGGGCCCCCTCTATCGCATCGTCTGGCGGTGGCACTTCTATGCCGGGCTGGTCTGCCTGCCGTTCCTGGTGCTGCTCGCCACGACCGGGGCGCTGTACCTGTTCCGCGACGAGCTGAGCCTGCTGGTCGAGCGCCAGCGGCTGGTCGTGGCGGAGCACGGCCCCGCCCTGCCCGCCGACGCCCTGATCGCCCGCGCCAGGCTGGCCGCGCCGGGACAGGCGGTGCGCTATACGCCGCCGCCCGCGCCGGACCGTTCGGCCGAGGTCGGGGTGCGGACGCCGGGCGGGGAGGTGGTGGGCGTCTTCCTCGACCCCGCCGGCGGCGAGGTGCTGGACGTCGTCGCGGACGACGCCCGCCCCATGAAGCTGATCAGCCGCATCCACAGCCTGGCGATCGCCGGCAAGGTCCCCAACCTGATCATCGAGATCGTGGCGGGCTGGGCGATCCTGCTGGTCGCCTCGGGCGTCTTCCTGTGGTGGCCGCGCGGTCGGGCGGGCGGGGTCGTCACCGTCCGCGGCGCGCCGTCGCAACGGATCTGGTGGCGGGACCTGCACGCCGTCATGGGACTCTTCGCGGCGGCGATGGTCCTGTTCCTGGCGGTGACCGGCATGCCCTGGTCGGCCTTCTGGGGCGATCGCTTCCGCCAGATCGTCAACGACGCGGGCCTGGGCAAGCCGGCCGGCGCCCAGGCGGCCGGCCTGGCCTCGGACGCCGCGCTCGCCGCCGTGATCCCCGGGTCCTGGACCATGGACGCCACGGCCGCGCCGACGGTGACGCCGTCGGGGCCAAGGCCTCTGCCCGTGGCGGCGGTCGAGGCCGTCGCCGCGCGGCTGGGCATGGCGCCCGGCTATGTCATCCGCCTGCCCGTCTCCGCCGGCGGAGTCTATACGCTGCAGCTCTATCCGAAGGAGGCGACGGGCCAGCGCGTCGTCCACCTGGACCAGTACAACGGCAAGGTGCTGGCGGACGTCGGCTATCGCGACTATGGCGCTGGATCGAAAGCCGTCGAGATGGGGATCGCCATCCATACCGGCGGCCAGTTCGGACGGGCCAACCAGCTGCTGATGCTGGCGGGTTGCCTGGCGATCATCGGCCTGGCCGTCTCGTCCGCGGTGATGTGGTGGAAGCGACGCCCCCGCGGCCGGCTGGCCGCGCCGCCGCCGCCGTCCGCCAAGGCCCTGTCGGCGTTCGCCGTCTTCGCCCTGGCGATCGGCGCCCTGTTTCCCCTGCTGGGACTGTCCATCGTGGCCGTCCTGCTGATCGACCGCCTGGTCCCCGCGTTTCTCAAGCACAAGTACGCCCTGTAGGAGTTCCTTCGTGAAAGCCCTCTACGCCGCCCCCCTCCTCGCCCCTATTCTCGCCCTGGCGCTCGCCGCCTGTTCGCCGGCCAAGGCGCCGGTCCCGCCCACGTACGACGTGGCGGGCGTCAAGGTCGCCGGGCCTTACAGCCGCCCCGCCGCCCAGGGCGGCAACGGCGCCGGCTTCTTCAGCCTGACCAACGGCAACACCGGCCCCGACATCCTGTTCTCGGTGGAGTCCCCCATCGCCGACCACGTCGAGATCCACGAGTCCTCGGTCGAGGGCGGCATGATGAAGATGCAGCACCTGGAACGGGGCGTGCCGCTGCGCGCCGGCGAGACGGTCGAATTCAAGCCGGGCGGCAAGCACCTGATGTTCATCGGGCTGAAGCAGGCGCTCAAGCCGGGCGACAAGATCCCGGCCACCTTCGTGCTGGAGCACGCCGGGCGAGTCCCCGTCGAGCTGACCGTCCAGGGCGGCGCCCCCAAAGGCGCCGGGATGGACCACAGCGCTCATTGACGTAGCGGAACGACGCCAGGGCACGCGTTGACTCCCTCTACCTGAACACCGCTAACTTGCCCTGACGGCCCGCCAGAGGCCGCAGGGCAAGGGAGACGCGTATGACCACCGGCTGGAATTTCGCCGACGTCTGGGAGGAAGTCGCCAAGGCCGCGCCGGACCGACCGGCCCAGATCCAGGGCGATCGGACCATCGCCTGGCGGGACTTCGACCGGCGCGCCAACGCTCTGGCGGCGCATCTGCTGGCGGCGGGCCTGGGCCAGGGGGCCAAGGTCGCCGCCTATCTCTACAATGCGCCGGAGTACCTCGAGAGCTACTTCGCCGCCTTCAAGGCGGGGCTGTCGCCGGTCAACACCAACTACCGCTACGAACCGGAAGAACTCTTCTACCTGTTCGACAACGCCGACGCCGAGGCCATCGTCTTCCACGCCGGCTTCGCGCCCAAGCTGGAGGCGATCCGCGGGCGGCTGGACAAGGTGAAGACCTGGATCGCGGTCGCCGACCTGGGCGCGGACATTCCAGATTGGGCCGTCGCCTACGAGGACGTCGTCGCGGCGGGCGCGGATCGGGCCGTCGCCCCCTGGGGCCGCTCGGGCGACGACCTGATGCTGCTCTACACCGGCGGCACCACCGGCATGCCCAAGGGCGTGATGTGGCGCCAGGACGACCTCTTCCAGGTGCTGGGCGCGGGCGGCAATGTCCTGGCCATGATCCCGCCGTTCGAGACTCCGGCCGACGCCGGCGAGCGGCTGCGCACCGGCAAGGTCGGCGACATCGTCCTGCCGCCGCCGGGCTCGGCCATCGCCGCCTGCCCCCTGATGCACGGCACCGCCCAGTTCAGCAGCTTCGCGGTGATGAGCGGCGGGGGCTGCATCGTCAGCCTGCCGTCGCGCAAGTTCGACCCGATCGAGCTGTGGGGCGAGGTCGAGCGCCTGGGCGCGACCAGCATCGCCATCGTCGGCCAGGCCTTCGCCCAGCCGATGCTCGAGGCGCTGGAGCGGAATCCGGGCCGCTGGAACCTGGCGTCGCTGACCCGGATCGGCTCGTCCGGAACGGTCTGGAGCCACGAGAACAAGCAGGCCCTGCTGGCCCTGCTGCCGCCGGGCGCGATGCTGTTCGACAGCCTGGGCTCCTCGGAGGCCGTCGGACTGGGGACCTCGGCCTCCATGGCCGGCGCCGAGGCGAACACGGCTCAGTTCCTGGTCGGGCCCAACGCCGCGGTCTTCACCGAGGACGGTCGCCGGGCGCAGCCCGGAAGCGGCGAACGCGGCCTGGTCGCCGTCGGCGGCTTCATCCCGGTCGGCTACTACAAGGACCCCGAGAAGAGCGCCAAGACCTTCCGCATTTTCGAAGACCGGCGCTGGTCGGTGCCCGGCGACTTCGCCGAGGTCGAGGCCGACGGGGTCATCAAGCTGCTCGGCCGCGGCTCGCAGGTGGTCAACACCGGCGGCGAGAAGGTCTTCCCGGAAGAGGTCGAGGAAGCGCTGAAGACCCATCCCGTGGTCCGCGACGCGGTGGTGGTCGGGGTGCCCGACCCCCGCTTCGGCGAGCGGGTCTGCGCGGTGGTCGACGTCGGCGCCGCGGACGCTCCGACGCTGGAGGAGCTGACCGCCCACGTGAAGGGCCGCCTGGCCGACTACAAGACGCCCCGCGCCCTGGTCGTCGCCGCCGTCGTCCGCGCCGCCAACGGCAAGGTCGACTACAAGGCGGTCCGGGCCCAGGCGCTGGAAGCGCTGGGAGTGCAGGCGTAGGGACGCGCGGAGACGGGGGACACGCCCCCTTCGGAGCCTGTCCCCGGGCTGGGGAGGTGGTGCGGAGCGCTCCGGTCTGACCCGGATGTCTGTTGGGTACGCTTTGTCAGAATGATCAGGCCGTGCGCTCCGCGAGGTCCGTCTGATCGGGAGCGACGGTAGGCAGCCCTGTTCGGGCTTAGCCGTTCTGCCCCCGGCGGGCGGGCGACGCGGGTACTGGCGCGTCGTCCCGGATGCGCGAGTAACCCCCTCGCGCCTGGCCCCGCTCGGACCCCGGCCCGTCGCCGCAAGAGCACCTGCGCATGCGCCCTCCCCGTGCGACGGGATGAGATGAGTATGGAACGGGTTTCGAGGCCGGGGATCAGGTCCGATCTATCCCCGCATTTTCACCCGGAAAGCCGAACGAAATCAGCGGAGGGCTCCGCGGATATCCCCGGGGACATGCTCCCGCAGGGTGCGTGTCCCCTGCGCTCCCCTGCGTGGTTCGAGACGCTCGCTTGAAGCTCGCTCCTCACCATGACGCATTCAGCAAGGTTCTGGGCTCGTCATCCTGAGGAGCGAGCCTGGCGAGCGTCTCGAAGGACGCACCGCGCCTCCGCCACCTCCGTCATCCTCGCGCTCGTCGCGAGGACCCATGCCTGGTGAGGCGGCCGTCCCGGCGCGACCTCGCCGCCGCCCGTGTTCATGGGGGGCGGAACAGGTCCGACCATGACGGAGAGGGGGTGGGAGCACGTCCCCCGCCCCGCCGCGACATTCCGCGCATGAACATTCTGTAAGGTGCGCAAGTTTCGACCCGGGTGCATGGTCCCGCCAACTCAAAAACTGCCGGGAAACCCCATGAAACGCGTGCTTCTTTCCGCCGCCGCGGCGCTGGCCCTCACCGCGGCCGCCGGCGTCTTCACCTTCGCGCATGCCGCCGAAGCCGCCGCGACCACGACCGCCGCCGCGACCGACGCCACCAAGGCTGCCCGCATGGGCGTCTGGGGCTTCGATCTGTCCGGCATGGACCGCGCCGCCAAGCCCGGCGACGATTTCGTCCGCTTCTCGACCGGCAAGTACCTGGATCAGCTGACCATTCCGTCGGACCGCGCCAGCTGGGGCTCGTTCAACGCCCTGGCCGAGCTGTCCAACAACCGCACCAAGGCGATCATCGAGACCGCCGCCGCCTCGGCCAAGCCGACCGGCGAGGCCCAGCAGATCGGCGGCCTCTACAAGAGCTTCATGGACGAGGCGGCGGTCGAGAAGCTCGACGCCAAGCCGCTGGCCGGCGACCTCGCCGCCATCAAGGCCGCCGGCACCCGCGAGGCCATCGCCCAGCTGATGGGCGCCTCGCAGGGCCGCTTCGGCGGCGCCTTCTTCGGCTCCTACATCTGGCAGGACGCCAAGGCCCCGACCCAGTACGCGGTCTACACCTCGCAGGGCGGCCTGGGCCTGCCCGACCGCGACTACTACCTGGACGCCAAGTTCGCGGACAAGAAGACCGCCTACCGCGCCTATGTCGCCAAGATGCTGACCATGGCCGGCTGGGCCAACCCGGAGAAGGCCGCCGACTCCATCCTGGCGCTGGAGACCGAGATCGCCCAGGCCAGCTGGACCAAGGTCGAGCAGCGCGACGCCGACAAGACCTACAACCCCAAGAGCTTCGCCGAGCTGGAGACCCTGGCCCCCGGCTTCCCGTGGCAGGCCTGGCGGAAGGGCGCGAGCCTGACCGGCACGGACCGGATCATCGTCGGCGAGCCCTCGGCCTTCACCAAGATCGCGGCCATCTACGCCAAGACCCCGATCGAGACCCTGCAGGCCTGGCAGGCCTTCCACACCGTGGACCAGGCCGCGCCCTACCTGTCGAAGCGCTTCGTCGACGCCAACTTCGACTTCCAGGGCAAGACCATGTCGGGCCAGCCGGAGCAGCGCGCCCGCTGGAAGCGCGGCACCGGCCTGGTCGGCAACTCGCTGGGCGAGGCGGTCGGCAAGCTCTACGTCACGGCCTATTTCCCGGCCGAGTCCAAGGCCAAGATGGAGAAACTGGTCGGCGATCTGCTGGTCGCCATGAAGGGCCGCATCGAGAAGCTGGACTGGATGAGCGTCGAGACCAAGGCCCGCGCCCAGAAGAAACTGTCCACCTTCACCGTGAAGATCGGCTACCCGGACAAGTGGCGTGACTACAGCGCCCTGAAGATCAACCCCGCCGATCTGTACGGCAACGTCGAGCGGGTCAACGCCTTCAACTGGGCCTACGAGGTCAACAAGCTCGGCAAGCCCGTCGACCGCGGCGAGTGGGGCATGTTCCCGCAGACGGTCAACGCCTACTACAATCCGACCATGAACGAGATCGTGTTCCCGGCCGCGATCCTGCAGCCGCCGTTCTTCGATCCGGACGCCGACCCGGCCATCAACTACGGCGGCATCGGCGCGGTCATCGGCCACGAGATCAGCCACGGCTTCGACGACCAGGGCCGCAAGTACGACGCCGACGGCAGCCTGACCGACTGGTGGCAGCCCCAGGACGCGACCAAGTTCGAGGCCCAGACCAAGCGCCTAGGCGCCCAGTACTCGGCGTTCGAGCCGCTGCCGGGCCTCCATGTGAACGGCGACCTGACCATGGGCGAGAACATCGGCGACCTGGGCGGCATCCTGATCGCGCTCGACGCCTACCACCTGTCCCTGGGCGGCAAGCCCGCGCCGGTGATCGACGGCCTGACCGGCGACCAGCGGTTCTTCCTCGGCTTCGCCCAGATCTGGCGCAGCAAGTACCGCGACGACGCCATCAAGCAGCAGGTGGTCAGCGACCCGCACTCGCCGACCTACTTCCGCACCTACGGCACCGTCCAGAACGTCGACGCCTGGTACGACGCCTGGGGCGTGAAGCCCGGCGACAAGATGTACGTGAAGCCGGAAGACCGCGTCCGCATCTGGTAGTCGGACCACGGATCGCCGAACGACGGGCGGGGACGGATCGCAAGGTCCGTCCCCGTTTTCGTGATCGGCATGACAAAAAAGTAACGTTGGCGGCCACGTCCGGGATGCAATGTGCGCGCCATCGAAGTTCTAGGGACGAACCGACCATGAAGACCTTGCTGCTGGGGGCCGCCGCGGCGACCGCCCTCATCCTGGCGGCCACGCCGGCCGCCGCGCACGAGGAGCACGCCTGCCTCGACGCCTTCTGCCAGACCGAAGCGCTGTTCGCCGACGCCGCGACCAGCGGCGCGGACGCCACGGCCTCGCTGGAAAGCCCGCGCTACGGCGCCTGGGGCTTCGACATCACCGGCATGGACCGCGCGGTGAAACCGGGCGACGACTTCTTCGAATGGGCCAACGGCGCCTGGTACAAGCGCACCGAGATCCCGTCCGACCGCACCCGCTTCGGCAACTTCGACGCCCTGGCGGTCCTGTCCGAGAACCGCACCCGCGCCATCATCGACGAAGCCGCCGGCGGCAAGATCCAGGACGCCGACGCCGCCCGCATCGGCGCCGCCTGGAAGGCGTTCATGGACGAGGCCGGCATCGAGAAGAAGGGCGCCCAGCCGATCAAGGCCGAGCTGGACGCCATCCGCGCCGCCAAGTCGCGCGATGACATCACCACGCTGATGGGCCGCGCCAACACCACGGGCTACACCGCCCTGCTCGGCGTCGGCGTCAGCGACGACCAGAAGGCCCCGACCAGGTACGCCGTGTACGCGGGCACCGGCGGTCTGGGCATGGAGCGCGACTACTACCTGGACGCCAAGTTCGCGGACAAGAAGGCCGCCTACGAGGTCTACATCGCCAAGATGCTGACCCTGATCGGCTGGCCCAAGCCCGCCGAGCACGCCAAGGCGGTCCTGGCCTTCGAGACCCGCGTCGCCGAGGCGACCTGGACCCGGGTCGAGCGCCGCCAGCGCGAAAAGACCTACAACCCGATGAGCCTGGCCGAGCTGCAGGCCTACACGCCCGGCTATGACTGGAACCGCTTCCTCGATTCCGCCGGGCTGAAGGGCGTCGACCGCCTGGTGCTGACCACCAACACCGCCTTCCCGAAGATGGCGAAGATCTACGGCGAAACCGACCTCGACACGCTGAAGGCGTGGCAGGCGTTCCACGTCGCCGACGGCGGCGCGCCGCTGCTGTCGAAGGCCTTCGTCGACGCCGCCTTCGACTTCAACAACAAGACCCTGCTCGGCCAGCCCGAGCAGAAGCCGCGCGCCAAGCGTGGCGTCGACTACGTCAACGGCATGGTCGGCCAGCCCGTCGGCCGGCTGTACGTCGCCCGCTACTTCCCGCCGGAGTCGAAGGCCAAGATGGTCGACCTGGTCGCCGACATCCGCTCGGCGATGAAGGCCCGGATCGAGAAACTCGACTGGATGAGCCCGGCGACCAAGGTCCAGGCGCTCGACAAGCTGTCCAAGTTCGGCGTGAAGATCGGCTATCCGGACGAATGGCGCGACTACAGCGGCCTGGTGGTCAAGGCGGACGACGCCTACGGCAACGCCAGGCGCTCGGCCGCCTTCGAATGGGCCTATCGCGTCAACCGCCTGAACGGACCGGTCGACAAGGCCGAGTGGGGCATGACGCCCCAGACCGTCAACGCCTACTACAGCCCGGTGAAGAACGAGATCGTCTTCCCGGCCGCGATCCTGCAGGCGCCCTTCTTCCATCCGGACGCCGACCCGGCCGTCAACTACGGCGGCATCGGCGGGGTGATCGGCCACGAGATCAGCCACGGCTTCGACGACCAGGGCCGCAAGGGCGACGGCGACGGCGTGCTGCGCGACTGGTGGGCCCCGGAGGATGCGGCCAAGTTCAAGGTCCAGGCCGACCGGCTGGGCGCCCAGTACTCGTCCTACGAGCCGCTGCCCGGCCACAAGGTTCAGGGCGGCCTGACCATGGGCGAGAACATCGGCGACATGGGCGGCCTGTCGCTGGCCTACGACGCCTACGTCATCTCGCTGAAGGGCAAGCCGGCCCCGGTGCTGGACGGCTTCACCGGGGAGCAGCGCGTGTTCCTGGGCTGGGCGCAGGTCTGGCGCGGCAAGTACCGTGACGAGGCCATGCAGCAGATGGTGGCCTCCAACCCGCACTCGCCGCCCTACTACCGCGTCAACGGCACGATCCGGAACCTGGATCCCTGGTACAAGGCGTTCGATGTCGAGGCTGGCCAGAAGCTCTACATCGCGCCGGAAGAGCGCGTGCGGATCTGGTAGCCGCGGCTACGGACTGAATGGACTGCGGAAGGGGCGGCGCTCAGGCGTCGCCCTTTATCGCTTGGGCGTCAGCTTCAGCCTCGGATCGCTCAATCTTTCCCCGACTATCCCCGCGAAAGCGGGGATCCAAGCTGAGCTTCAAATCCGGCGACGCCAGCGACGCCGCACCGTCGCTTGGGTCCCCGCTTTCGCGAGGACATACGGTGATATTGCCACCGAACGTCGACGTTCGAGCCTCAGGTCGGGTCGAGATGCTCGCGGGCCGCCTGACGGACGGCGGCGGTCAGGCGGTCGATCAGCGAGGCGCCGATGCGGCTGTGCTGCCAGTACAGCTTCACCCCGATGCGCCGGCCGGGCAGCAACTCGACCAGCCGTCCCGCCGCCAGATGCTCAGCGGCCAACATCACCGGCGCCATGGTCCAGCCCAGCGAGACCAGCGCCAGGTCCAACATGCCCTGGGTCGAGGGCGCCCAGTGGGTCGGCGGGGCCAGTTCGGCGCCCAGCGACTCCGCGGCCCAGCGGACCTGCAGCCGGTCCCGCCGATCGAAGCGCAGGATCGGCGCAGCCTCCAGGCCCTCGGCGTCCACGCCGCCGGGGAAGAACCGCGCCACGAACGCCGGGCTGGCCAGCGCCGTGTAGGTCAAGGTTCCCAGCGGGACGATCCGGCAACCGGCGACCAGGGTCGGATCGGCGGTGACCGCCGCCAGGACCTCGCCCGAGCGCAACTTGTCGGCGGTGTAGTCCTCATCGTCGAGGATCAGGTCCAGCAGCGCGCCGGCATCCTCGGCGAAACCCGCCGCGGCCGCCGGAAACCAGGTGGCCAGGCTGTCGGCGTTGACGGCGGCCCGCACCGTGCGGCGCTCGGCGATTTCCTCGCGGCTCAGGCGCGGCAGGGCCGAGACGACATCGCCCTCGAGCAGCCGGACCCGCTCGACATGAGCGCACAGCCGTTCGCCGATCTCCGTCGCCCGACAGGGCTGACCACGGACGACCAGCACCGCGCCAAGCCGCTCCTCCAGGCCCTTCACCCGCTGCGACACCGCCGACGGGGTCACGCCCAGGACATGGGCGGCGCGTTCGAACGAGCCTTCCCGGACGACGGCGGCCACGGCGGCGAGGGCGAGATAGTCGAGCATTAGGTCAGCTTAATCCAACTTAGGAGCATTAGTTAGGCTATACTGACGTTCTGCGGCAAACAGCGCCGCATGTCGCTCCTCCCCGTCTTCTTCAAGGGCTTCGCCCTCGCCGCCGCCCTGATCATGGCCATCGGGGCCCAGAACATGTTCGTGCTGCGCCAGGGCCTGCGCCGCGAGCATGTCGGGGCCATCGTGCTGTTCTGCGCCACCGCCGACGCGCTACTGATCACCGCCGGGGTGCTCGGCCTGGGCGCTCTGCTGTCACTGGTGCCGAACCTGGCCCTGACCCTGACCCTCGGCGGCGCGGCCTTCCTGACCTGGTACGGCCTGAGCGCCTTCCGCCGCGCGCTGGGATCCGGAGCGATGGTCCTGGCCACGCAGCCGACGGTGTCGCTCGGGCGCGCCCTGGCCGGCACGGCGGGGTTCACCTTCCTGAACCCGCACGTCTACCTGGACACGGTGGTGCTGATGGGAACCGTCGGCTCGGCCCAGCCCGCCTCGGCCCAGCCGGTCTTCATCCTGGGCGCGGCCGCGGCCAGCCTGTCGTGGTTCGCGGCCCTGGGCTACGGCGCCCGCTTCCTGGCTCCGGTGTTCACCAAGCCCAAGGCCTGGAAGGTGCTCGACCTCTTCGTCGGCGTGACCATGTTCTGCCTGGCCGGCGGCCTGGTGCTGAAGGCGATGAGCCTCCTCTAGATCCCGAGCGTTCCGAGCACGAAGTCCGCTCGCGCCGCCACGTCGGTCCTCGGCAACTCCGCACAGCGGTAGCCGAGCCGCTCGTAGGCCGCGACCAGCGGCCCGTACTCCTCCAGCGCCGCCTTGAAGCCGTGCCGGCGCTCGGGATCGGTCGCGAAGATCTCCGGCCAGGGCGGCGCGACGAAGACCGCCCGGTTGTAGCGGCAGCGGCGCACCGCACCCGAGATCGTCGTGGGGACCGGGCGGCTGGTCCGCTCCATCCAGGCCAGCTGATCGATCGGGCTCCGGTCGAAGAAGGCCGGCCCCGGCAGGCCGGCAGCCTGGATGCGGAAATGCAGCGACCGCGACACGGCCAGCTCGGCGAACCTCTCCGGATCGGTCCAGGGCAGCGCGTCGCCGCCGGTCCAGTCCTGCTCCTTGACGATCTGCCGCCCGGCCTCCGGAAACACGGCGAAGCCGCGGCGCGCCAGTTCCGCCAGCAGCGTCGACTTGCCCCCGCCGGAACAGCCGGTGATCACGATGAACCGGTCGACGTCACGCTCGGCGGCGGCGGTGTCGTAGGCGGCTTCAAGGGACATGGGAGTGCTCCTGGAATGAATTGACCGCGCCTTCCTTCACTCGGTCACCCTCGCGCTCGTCGCGAGGCCCCGTGCGCGATGAGGCGGACAGAAGGACGGGGGACATGCTCCGAAGGTGCGTGTCCCCGGAAGCGCGGCTAACGGGGACACGCACCCTGCGGGAGCATGTCCCCAGACCGCTCAGTCAATTTTTGACGATGGAGTCAGAAAGCGATCCGGGACCCAGAAAGGACTGAGCCCGTTGCGGGGGATAATCGCAACGGGCTCAGCTTTTTCCTCGATCACTCGATCCAAGCGGGCGTTTCCTCCCCGAAACGCCGAGAGGCCCGAACTCTCTGGGGTTCGTGTGCCTCGCGCACCGTCAAAAGACGACACATCCCCTTCTGTGTCAAGCAACCGGGTGCGGCTTACGCGCAAGAAAATGCGCTTGGAGGCCAGAAAAAGACGCCTTCGTTGGACTCCGCCGTCAAAAGAACGACGGAAACACGGGCATATTTGACCCTATCGTCAAATTTACGCCGTCACGCGACTCGCCAAAGCCTCCGCGGCCTCCGAGACCGGCTCGAACAGATGCTCGGGACGACTCGCCGCGACCGGACCGATATCGGCCTCGGCCAGGGCGGCCTGGGCGGCGAGCAATTCGCCCTCGGCGATCAGCAGGCCATTGGCCCGGGGCCGGGCGCCCCGCGCGACCAGGTCGGCCAAGGCCGTCTTCGCCGCCTCGTCCCGCTCCGCCGGCCAGACCAGCATGACCGACCCCTTGGCCCGGCCGCGCGCCTCGACCAGACCCATCAGCCGCCGCACGACCATCAGCCGCTCGGCGTCCCAGTCCGCCGCCAGCGAAGCGGCCAGCCGAGCCTGGCTCTTCAGGATCACGCCGTCGCCGAGGATCTTCAGGTGATTGGCGGCCAGGGTCGCGCCCGTGGTGGTGATGTCGACGATGATCTCCGCCGCGCCCGAGGCCGGCGCCCCCTCGGTCGCCCCGCCCGACTCGACGATGCGGTAGTCGGCGACGCCCGCCCGGGCGAAGAAGGCGCGGGTCTGGACGATGTACTTGGTCGCCACCCGCAGGCGGCGGCCGGTGCGGGTCAGGTGCAGGTGGGCGACCTCCTCCAGATCCGCCATCCCGTCGACGTCCAGCCAGCTCTTGGGCACGGCCACGACCAGGTCGGCCCGGCCGAAGCCCAGGGCGCGCAGCAGCATCACCCGGCTGTCCAGGTCGGCGATCCGCTCTCGCAGCAGATCCTCGCCGGTGACGCCCAGGTGGATCTCGCCGCTCTCCAGCGCCGCGGCGATGTCGGAGGCCGACAGCAGCCGGACCTCGATCTGCGGCAGGGCGTCGATCTTCGCCGTGTAGCCGCGGCTTCCCGACGGGGCGGAGACCGGCAGGCCGGCGTCGGCGAGCCAGGCCTCGACCTGTTCCTTCAGGCGTCCCTTCGAGGGGATCGCCAGCACCAGGGGTCCGCTCATTCCTCGCCTCCCGCGAACGCCCGCGCCGGGCGGACCATGCAGCCGACAGCTCCCAGGGCCCGGCTTGCGCCCAGTCGCGAGGGCAGGCCGTCGTAGCGTCCGCCGGCGGCGGCCGGCCGCTCCTCGCCCAGGCTTGGGCTGCGCACCTCGAACAGGACGCCGTCGTAGTAGCCGAAGGCCCGACCGAAGGCCGCGGCGAAGGTCATGCGGTCCTCCGGCACGCCGCGCTCGGCCAGCCGGGCCAGGCGGCGGCTCCAGCCTTCCAGGGCCTGGTCCAGCGTGTCCCTGGCCGGGCCGGCCAGACGCAGGACCTCGTCCAGGGCCGCGCGCGGCGCCCCCGAAACCGCCAGGAAGCCGCGCACGGCGGCGGCCTCGGCCGGCGACAGGCTCGGCGTGCGCGAGGCCTCGGCCCGCTCGGCCAGGCGCTGGACGATCTCGTCGGCCGGGCGGGCGCCGACCGGCTCGATGCCGGCGATGGCCCAGAGCTGACGCAGGGCGCCCGCGCCCTGGTCGGCGGAGACGCCTTCCAGCGGATTGACGAACCGCTCCGGCCGCTCGCCCGCTTCCGCCCGGTCCAGCTCGGCGGCCAGCAGGCGCGGCCGGGTGAACAGCCGCTTCAGCCGGGCGGCCAGGGCCGGGGCCAGGGCCAGGCTGTCGACGAAGGCCCCGAACAGGGCGATGTCGCCGAAGGTGATGGTCAGGTCGTCACGTCCCCCGGCGGAGGCCGAGCGCCAGGCCAGCCCGGCCGCCTCGGCGTCGGACTCGGCCGGATCGCCGTTGCCGAAGATCTCGACGCCGATCTGCAGGAACTCCTCCGCGCGTTGCGAGCCCTGGGGCGAGGCGCGGAAGGCCTTGCCCTCGTAGAAGTAGCGTCCTTCCAGGGCCTGGCCCTGGATGTGCGCGCGGGCGACCGGGATGGTGAAGTCCGGCCGCAGGGCCAGCTCCTCGCCGCCCTCGGCCTGAACCACGAACAGGCGCGGACGCATCGCCTCGCCGGTCAGGTCCAGGAGCAGCGCCAGCGGCTGCAGGACCGGGACCTCGACCGAGACCGCCCCGGCCTCGGTCAGCGGCGCGCGGATGGCGGCCAGAGCCGCCGGCGGGATCGGCGGCTCCAGCCTCATTGGGCGGCGTCCACGATCTTGCGCACCACGGCGACCAGGTCGGCGCGGGCGACGGTCTGCTGCCCGGGCCGCTCGGCGCGCCAGGCGGCGTTGTCGGTCATGCCCCTGGCCAGGTCGCGGCCGAGGTCGAGGTCCTTCACCGTCGCCGTGCCGGCGGCGAACTCGTCTTCGCCGATGATCACCGCGGCGGGCGACAGGCGTCGGTCGGCGTACTTCATCTGGGCCTTCATGCCGGAAGCGCCGAGGTAGACCTCCGCCGGGACCCCGCCCGTCCGCAGCTCGGCGGCGACGGCGAAGTAGTCGGCCATGCGGCTCTGGTCGAAGGCGATGACGACCACCGGACCGCGGTTCTCGCCGGCGACCTCACGGCCGGCCGCCTTCAGCGCCGCGGCCAATCGCGAGACGCCGAAGCTGAAGCCCGTCGCCGGGATGCGTTCGCCGGTGAAGCGGGCGACCAGGTCGTCGTAACGGCCGCCGCCGCCGACCGACCCGAAGCGGATCGGCTTGCCCTTCTCGTCCAGGGTCTCGACCTGCAGGTCGGCCTCGAACACCGCCCCGGTGTAGTACTCCAGGCCGCGCACGATCGAAGGGTCGAAGCGGGCCGAGGCCTCGTCGACGCCCAGCCCCTTCAACGCAGCGACGATGGCCTCCAGCTCCCGGAAGCCTTCCAGCGCGACCTCGGCCTTGGCGAACGCCGCGTTCGCGAGCTGGTCCAGCGGCGCGCCAGCCACGGCCATGTCGAGGAAGTCGAGCACCAGGCCGGCCGAGGCGGCGGACAGCTCCGCGCCCGGGGTGAAGGCGCCCGACTCGTCCAGACGGCCTTTGCCGAGCAGGTCGGCCACGCCCTCGCGGCCGAGACGATCCAGCTTATCCAGCGCCCGCAGCACGATCAGCTTCTGGCGGCCGTCGGAGACGCCGGCCGTCTCGAGCACGCCGTCCAGGATCTTGCGGTTGGAGAACTTCAGCACCGCCCCGCCTTCGGGCAGGCCCGCCGCCTTCAGCCCGGCCGCGGCCATGGCGATGATCTCGGCGTCCGCCTCGGGGCGCGCAGAACCGACGGTGTCGGCGTCGCACTGGATGAACTCGCGGAAGCGGCCCGGCCCCGGCTTCTCGTTGCGCCACACCGGCCCGAAGGCGTAGCGGCGGTACGGCTTGGGCAGCGTCTCCCAGTTCTGCGCCGCGAACCGCGCCAGCGGGGCGGTCAGGTCGTAGCGCAGAGCCATCCACTGCTCATCGTCATCCTGCAGCGCGAAGACGCCTTCGTTCGGACGGTCGCTGTCGGGCAGGAACTTGCCCAGGGCGTCGGCGTACTCGAAGGCGCCGGTGTCCAACGGCTCGAAGCCCCAGCTCTCGTAGACCCTGGAAACGGCCTCAACGATACGGCGCTCGGCGCGCAGGGTGGCGGCGCGTTTGTCTGCGAAACCGCGGGGCGCGCGAGCTTCAGGACGGAAGGTCTGGTCGGTCATCGGTCGGCTCTACATTCGGTCGCTTGCGGGGCCGGATGGAGCCGTCTGACCCCATCCGCGTCGGGCGGGGTCGGAGGGAGTGCGCCTTGGCTCTAGGCCGCGCGAACCCGTTCCGTCCCGCGAGGGAAGGCGTGGTGGTGCGCGTGGTGATGGTGCGAGACGCGGGTCATCGGAGCGGGCCTATAGCGCAGGACAGGCGCGGCGGCTAGCGGCAGAAGCTGTTCATTCTGGCGACATAGTCCTTCATCGGCCAGTCGATGCCGACGGCCAGGCGACGCGCCTCGACGGCGTCGGGATCTTCCAGCGTGTCGGCGCGCCAGTCCCCGGGCCCGGCGCAGCGGCCCTGGGTGGCGTAGCGCTGCGGCTTGCCGGTGTTCACCGCCACCCGGTCGTAGAGGTAGGCGTAGCCGCTGGCGGTGGTCTCCTTGGCCGCCAGTTCCGCCTCCAGCACGGCGAGCATCCGCTGCTGGAAGGCCGGATCGTCGTCGGCGTGCTGGACCAGGTTGCGCGCGGCGTCGTCGGCCTGCTGGCCGTCGCGACTGATGCGGAACCAACCGCGCTCGGCGATCGTCTTCTTGAGCCAGACGAGGTTGGCCTCGTCGATCAGGCAGATCTCGCGATCAGCCTTGGCGTCATAGAGATCGAGCGCGGCGTCCGACGCCTGAGGCGCCAGGAAATGCCGGGCGGAGAAGCCGATGCTCATCCGGGCGAAGTTGTCCTCGGCGTTGCGGCGAAACAACTCGGCCAGGATCGGGTCCTTGGCCTCGCGCGCCATCTTCAATCGCCGCGCGACGCCGTTCAGCTGTTCGTAGGGCGACGCCTCGCCCGAAAAGAGGATGCGTTGCACCGACTGCCGTTTCGCCTCCAGACCCTGGGCCTCGGCGTTGGCGCGGCTCCAGTCGGCGGCGGTCTTGACCTTGCGGGCGGAGGCGACGCCCCTGAGCAGCGCCTGCTCGGCCTCGGTCCAGCAGCCGGTCGGCCGCGCGTCCTTCCAGGCCACGTCGTCGGCGATCCCCCGGCGGCGCAGCAGGTCGCGCTGCACCCGGCCTTCGGCCGCCTTCAGCCAGGCGTCCGCGTCGGGCTGGTCGCGCAGCTGACCGAAGTCGTAGGTCAGCGGATCGGTCTTGCCGGCCAACAGGTCGTCGATCGGGTCGGCCAGGGCCGCACCCGCGATCAGTGACGCCGCCAGCGCCGCCGCCAGAACCTTGCCGATCATTCGCCCTATCCTCCGACCGGGCGACCACAGCAGCCGCCGGTGGCGAAAAAGCGGCTAGCCCTTCAGGCGCGCGATCAGGGCCGCCGTCGAGGCGTCGTGCTCTCCCGCGGAACCGCCCTCCAGCTCGGCCAGGACCTTGTTGGCCAGGGTCTTGCCCAGCTCGACGCCCCACTGGTCGAAGCTGTCGATCTCCCAGAGCGTCCCCTCGACGAAGACCTTGTGCTCATAGAGGGCGATCAGCGCGCCCAGGGCGTAGGGCGTCAGGCGATCCAGCAGGATGAAGCTCGACGGCCGGTCGCCGGGGAAATGGCGGTGCGGCTCGGCGGCGTTGGCGGCGCCGACCATCAGCGCCTCGGCCTGGGCGATGGCGTTGGCCAGCAGGATCACATGCTGCCGGGCAGGGCCTTCATCGCTCCTGGCCACCGCCACGAAGTCTACGGGGATGATGTCGGTCCCCTGGTGGAGCATCTGGAAGAAGGCGTGCTGGTCGTTGGTGCCGGCGTTCCCGAACACCGCGGTCGAGGTGGCGTGGGCGACGGGCGTCCCCGCTTCGGTGACCCGCTTGCCGTTCGACTCCATCTCCAGCTGCTGCAGGTAGTTGGCCAGCAGGCCCAGGCGTTCGGCGTAGGGCTCGACGACACGGACCGGACGGCCCAGGCCGTTGCGGTTGTAGATATGGGCCAGGGCCAGCAGCACCGGGGCGTTGCGCTCCAGCGGCGCGCGGCGGAAATGGTCGTCCATGGCGGCGGCGCCGGCGTGGAGCTGTTCGAACGCCTCCCAGCCCAGGCCGATGGCGCAGGACAGGCCGACGGAAGACCAGGTCGAATACCGTCCGCCGACCCAGTCCTCGAAGCCGAACACCCGCTCCGCGGGGATGCCGAAGGCGGCGCAGGCCTCCAGGTTGGTCGAACAGGCGACCAGGTGGCCGTCGCCGACCTCGCCCAGCGCGCCGCGCAGCCAGGCCTTGGCGGCCGCGGCGTTGGCCATGGTCTCCTGGGTGGTGAAGGTCTTGGAGACGACCACCACCAGCGTCCGCGCCGGGTCCAACGCGGCCAAGGCGGCGGCGATGTCGGACGGGTCGACGTTGCCGACGAAGGTCACTTCGATGCGGCGGTTCAGCGGCTTGAGCGCGCGCCAGACCATGCGCGGGCCCAGATCCGAACCGCCGATGCCGATGTGCAGCACCTGGGTGAAGGCCTGGCCCGTCGCGCCCTTGTAGGCGCCCGAACGGACCTGGTCGACAAAGGCCTTCATGGCCGCCCGGACGCCTTCCACGCTCTTGGAGACCGGGCGTCCCTGGGCTTCGAAGGCGGCGCCGTCGGGCGCGCGCAGGGCCATGTGCAGAGCGGCGCGGGTCTCGGTGACGTTGACCGTGTCGCCGCCGAAGAAGCGGTCTCGGCGCGCCTCGACCCCGCCTGCCCGGGCGAGGGCGATCGCGGCCTCGAAGCCCGCTCGGCTCCAGGGCTGCTTGCTGAGGTCCACCGACAGACTGGCGGCTTCCACCGTCAGCCGCTTCAACCGGTCCGGCTCGGCCTCGAAGAGATCGACGATGCGGCGTTCGCCATCGGCGGCGGCGGCGGCTTCGAGCGCGGTCCAGGCGGCGGCTGTGTCGGTCATAAGCTCTCCCTGCGGTAGGACGGCGTTTACCCTGTTGCGCCTACCAGATGACATCGTTTTTTCGCCAGGAGGCGCGCCCATGTCCTGCGACGCCATCGCCCTGTCCGCCATGCTCTGGTTCGCCGCCGCCTCGCCGCAGGCGGCGCCGCCCGTGGCCGCCCCCGCGGTCGCGACCGCCCCGACCTCCGCCCTGGCCCAGGAGCCGCTGTTCGCCGACATCGTCGGCCGCGCCGGCGCCCTGAAGGGCCAGGTCGAAGCCTGGAAGGGCAAGAGCGTGCTCGACGGCTTCGACGGCTTCAAGGTCAAGCTGGGCGAGCTGGCCGAGCTGGATATGAAGGGCCACCGCCTCCTGGCCGAGCGCGGCACCGACGGCGACCTGAAGTGCATCCTGCGCGGCATCGCCGAGGACCTGCCGGTGCGGCTGAAGGACGTCGAGACTGCCGGCGACCAGGCCGCCCGGGACAACGCCCTGCGCGAGATGGTCTATCTGCTGCGCGACAACGTCGAGGTGATCACCACCCCGCCGTCGGTGACCTCGGGAACGCAAGGGCTGTAGGCGCTGCGCGCCAAGCCTTGCAAATCGCTCGCAGTAGCGACTACAGACGCGCCTGATTTCGAGTATCGGGGGCGTCGCGCGTGGCAGTTCGGTTCAACAGGCGGGTCGCAAGCGCGGGCCTGGCCTCCTTCGTCGCCCTCGCGGCGTCTCCCGTCGCAGCCGAGCAGACTAGCGCCGTCGACGTCGGCGAGATCGTCGTCACCGCCCAGCGGACCAGCTCCCAGGTCAGCGCCCCGACCCACCAGGTCACCACCCTGAAGCGTGAAGAGATCGAGGCCGGCCGCGCCGTCTCCGACACGCTGTCCACACTCCTCGCCAAGGCGGTCCCGGGCCTGGCCGATTCCAGCCGCACCATGACCGACTACGGCCAGACGCTGCGCGGCCGCGGCGCGCTGATCCTGGTCGACGGCGTTCCCTACAACACCAACCGCGACAGCTCGCGGAACCTGATCAGCGTCGATCCCAGCGACATCGAGCGGATCGAGGTCCTGCGCGGCGGCAGCGCCATCTACGGTGGCGGCGCCACGGGCGGCATCATCTCGATCAACACCCGCCCGGCCGGCGGCCCGCTGCGTATCGAGACCACCCTGTCCGGCGTCGCGGCGCTGTCAAACCTGACCGGCGACGGCGTCGGCGGCCGCGTTCAGCAGTTCATCTCGGGCCGTGCGGGCGACGTCGATTTCGCCCTGAACGGCGGCTACCAACGGATCGCCGCCGGATACGACGCCCACGGCGATCGCCGCGCGCCGGAGCCCAGCCAGGGCGACCTGATCGACAGCGACGCCTGGAGCTTTGGCGGCAAACTGGGCCGCCGCATCGGCGAGACCGGCTATCTGCGCGGCTCGCTCGGCTACTATCGCGCCGACCAGGACACCGACTACGCCGCCGACCCGGCGGTCGGCCGCCTGCCGCCCGGCGCCGCCAACGCCCGCCCGCTCAAGGGGCTGGAGCTGGCCGAGCAGAACCAGGTCCGCAACACCATCGTGACCGCCGGCTACACCGACCGCGACATCCTCGGCAGCCGGGTCGATGTCCTGGCCTACTATCGCGACCTGTTCGTCCGCTTCACGCCGTTCGACGCCCGCGCAATCGCCAATCGTGGCCGCAACGTCGATCAGGTCTACCAGAACACCAAGACCGTCGGCGCGCGCCTGACCGTGGACACGCCGCTTGGCTCAAACACCTCGCTCAGCTGGGGCGGCGACCTCGGCCGCGAGGTCAGCGACATGCCATTGGACGTGTTCGACCCGGCCGCCTACGACGCCAGCGGCGGTCTGGTCTTCCGGCGCACCGGAACCCTGATCTTCATGCCGGAGCTGACCACCGACACCCAGGGGGCGTTCGTCCAGCTGCAGCATCGGTTCTCGGACCTCGTCTCGGTGCAGGGCGGCGTGCGCTACGATCGCGCCGAGGCCTCGTTCGACACCTTCACGCCGCTCTCGCAGTATCGCGCGCCGTCGCCCGTTCAGATCCAGGGCGGGACGATCAGCTTCGACGGCTGGACCTACAACCTCGGCGCGGCGCTGACTCCGGTCGAGGGGCACGAGGTCTACGCGGCCTTCTCACAGGGCTTCCAGCTGCCGGATATCGGCCTGCAGCTGCGGGGCGCCAACGCCGGGTTCAACCTCGCCAACTCCTATCTCCAGCCGGTGAAGATCGACAGCTACGAGGCCGGCTGGCGCGGCCGCATCGGCCCGGTCGCGGGAACCCTCGCCATCTTCCGGACGTCCTCCGACCTGGGCGACGTGCAGACCTTCAACAACGGCCTGATCCTGCTCCGCACCGCCGAGCGCGTCGACGGCGTCGAGGCGTCGTTCGACGTCGGCCAGGGCGGCGACGCCTGGCGCTATGGCGGCGGCGCGACCTATCTGCGCGGCCGTGAACGCCTGCAGACGGCGACCTCCTGGCGCAACATGACCGGCTACCGCATTCCCCCGCTCAAGCTCACCGCCTATGTCCAGTATGCGCCGACCGACCGCTGGGACGTCCGGCTCCAGGGCCTCTATTCAGGCGAACGTGACTATCGCCTCGACGGCGTCGCCAGCTTCGGCCGACGCGAGGTGAAGAGCTACGCGGTGGTCGACCTGATCGCGCGCTACCGCCCCAACGACCGCGATACGGTCACGGTCGGCGTCGAGAACCTGCTCAACACCCAGTACCTGCCGGTCTACAGCCAGCTGCTGCGCAGCAGCACCAACACCAGCCGCGTGCCCGCCAACGGCGCGACGCTTACGGTCACGTTCAAGCGGAGCTGGTAGCCCGGCGTCGGCCTCACGCGTACTTCACCGAGCAGCCGTAGGGCTTGCTGAAGGCCGTCTGGACCGGCCGGCCCGCCTTGAGGTCGGCGAGGGCGGCGAGGACGTAGTTCTTGGCCCCGGCGATGTCCTCGACCTTGCTGGTCGGCTTGTCGTCGATGCCGCCCTGGTAGACCAGCCGGCCGGTCTTATCGATGACGTACATGTGCGGCGTGGTCTTGGCGTTGTAGGCCCGGCCGACGGTCCCCGACGGGTCGAGCAGGAAGGCGGTCGGCGCGGCGTTGTGGGCCTTGATCCAGGCCTTCGCCTGGGCGCCGTTCACCGCGCCCTGTTGGCCCGGGGCCGAGGAACAGACGCTGAGCCAGACCGCGCCCTGGGCCAGGGCGGCCTTCTGGGTGGCCTGCATGTTCCCCCGGTAGTGCTTCTTCACATAGGGGCAGCCCTCGTTCACCCACTCCAGCACCACGACCTTGCCCTTGAACTCGGCGAGGGAGCGGGTGCGGCCGTCGGCGTCCTTGGCCGTGAAGGCGGGTGCGGGGCCAGGGCCGGAGGCGGCCAGGGCGGCCGGGGCCGCGGCGAGAAGCGGAAGCGCCAGGGCGGCGCGACGGGTCAGGGTCATCGGTCAGGCTCCGGGCTTGCGGGCGGCGGCCCTGTCGAGGGCCTCGGCCACCATTCCATCGGTCAGCAGCTGAGGCAGTATGACCGGATCGGAGCCGTCGGCGCCATACACGAGATAGAGGGGCACCCCGGCCCGGCCGTGCTCGGCGAGCGCCGCGGCGATGGCGGGGTCGCGGTTCGTCCAGTCGGCCTTCAGGTAGACAGCGTTGTTGCGCTTCAGGGCGTCGGCGATGATCTTCCGGCCCAGCGAGGTGCGCTCGTTGACCTGGCAGGTCACGCACCAGGCGGCGGTGAAGTTCACGAACACCGGCCGGCCTTCCGCGCGCAGGGCGGCGACGCGCTCGGGCGACCAGGGCTCATAGGGAACCTCTGCGGTTTCGCCGGCCTTGCCCCCGGCGGACGCAGCCGTCGCGGGCTTCTCCGCGGCCAGCAGCCCGACCAGGACGATGGCGCCGACGAAAACCGCGGCGGCCAGGCCGCGCGTGATCGGCGCCGGCGGCCGGCGCTGGGCATGGCCCCACAGCCAGACGGCGAAGGCGGCCAGCACGCCGGCGGCCAGGGCGTAGGCCATGCCGACCGGACCGGTCTGCTGGCTCAGCACCCAGACCAGCCAGGCCACGGCCCCGTACATCGGGAAGGCCAGGACATGGCGCAGGGTGTCCATCCAGGGCCCGGGACGCGGCATCAGCCGCAGCAGACCAGGGGCGAACGAGAGCGCCACGAACGGCGCGGCCAGACCCAGGCCCAGGGCGCCGAAGATCAGCAGCGAGACCGCCGCGTTCTGGGTCAGGGCGTAGCCCATGGCCGAGGCCATGAACGGCGCCGTGCAGGGGGCGGCCACGACCACGGCCAGCACGCCGGTCAGGAAACTGCCGGCCAGGCCGCGCTGGCTCGCCAGACCGCCGCCGGCGCCCTGGATCGAGGTCCCGACCTCGAACACGCCCGACAGGTTCAGCGCCACCAGCAGCATGACCAGCGCCAGGGCGGCGACGGCGATGGGCGACTGCAGCTGGAAGCCCCAGCCCACGGCGGCGCCGCCGGCCTTCAGCGCGATCAGCAGTCCGGCGAGCGCCAGGAAGGTCGCCAGGACGCCGACGAGGTAGGCCAGGCCCTGCGCGCGGGCGTTGCGGGCGTCATGGGCGTGACCCGCCAGCGCCGCCGCCTTCATCGACAGCACGGGGAACACGCACGGC
Organism: Caulobacter mirabilis; assembly: GCF_002749615.1. Lineage (GTDB taxonomy): Bacteria > Pseudomonadota > Alphaproteobacteria > Caulobacterales > Caulobacteraceae > Caulobacter > Caulobacter mirabilis. The sequence continues at coordinate 396,358 of NZ_CP024201.1, read as the reverse complement.
ATCAGGTTGAGGATCAGTCCGCCCAGGAAGGCGAACAGCAGAGCGAAAGGGAGGCCTAGCCCGCCTTTCTCGCCCGCTGCGGAGACCGTCTTCGGCGGGGCGCCGAGGCCCGAGGCCCCAGCGGCCGGAGGACCGGCCTTGGCGCTGATCTCCCAGGCCCGATCGCCGAGCGACAGGACCCCCGCCAGCTCGGTCGGCGCCGGTCCCTGGGTGAAGGCGAAGCCGGCCGGCAGGGTCAGGGTCAGGCCGTCCGGCCCGCGCTCGATCGGCTGGGCCTTGGCGTGGTCGATGACCGTGCCGTCGAACGGGAAGAAGTAGGCGTCTCCGACGTCGGCGCCCTTCAGCGGATCGCCGGTGACGGCCAGCTTCACCGCCTCGCCCGAGGCCGCGAAGGTCGCCGCCAGGCCGGCCGGTTTGGGCGCGTCGGCCAGAACCGAGGCGATGCGGTCGCCCCATTTCGGGTCCGGCGTCGGCTGTTCTGCGACCGGCAGCGCCAGGGTCAGGGTCGCCTCCTCGGGCACGCAGATGTCGGCGCAGACCAGGAACACCACGTCGGCCTTGAGGGTCGCCGTCTCGCCGACCTTGGCCGTCGCCGGCACATGGATCGGCGTCGGCAGCAGCACCTCGTTGGAGTAGCCGTAGTTCATCAGCGGCCCGATCGGCTGGCGATGCGGCAACGGCCAGACGAAGTCTCCGGCCGTCCAGCCCGGCGGCAGGGTCCACTGGATCTTGGTCGCCTCGCCGCTGTCGCCCGGGTTTCGCCAGTAGGTGTGCCAGCCCTTGTCGATCTTCTGGCGCAGGGCGACGTAGATCGTCCCGCCCGGCACGGCGGACTGCTGCGGAACCAGCTCGGCTTCCAGGTGCCCGGTGTCGACCGGCGCGGCGGCGGCCGGAAGGGCGGAGGCCAGCGAAAACACGCCCATCAGGGCGGCGAGGAGACGGCGCATGGAACTCCTATAGCGGGACGGGACGCGGACGCGAAGGATACGCTTTGTCCTACGACTTCCCCTCGACTTCCGCTGGGGCGCCGCCATGATCGTTCGGCGAACCAAGGAGTCGTGGATGCCGGTCAATCGTCAGTGGATCCTACGCAAGCGGCCTGTCGGCGACATCGCGCCGGGCGACCTGGAGTTCGCCGAGACGGCCATCCGCCCGCTGGAGGCGGGCGAGGTGCTGATCCGCAACCTCTACCTCTCGCTGGACCCCACCAACCGGATCTGGATGAGCGACCAGGACCAGTACCTGCCGCCGGTCGAGCTGGGCCAGGTCATGCGCGGCGGAACCATCGGCGTGGTCGAGGCCAGCCGCTCGCAGCGCTTTCCCGAGGGGACGATCGTCAACGCCGGCCTATCCGGCTGGCAGGCCTACACCGTCGGCCACGAGGGCATGCTGAACGCCGTCCCCGCCCTGCCCGGCGTCCCCCTGACGGCCTACATGAGCGTGCTCGGCGCCACCGGCCTGACCGCCTGGTTCGGCATGACGGACATCGGCCGTCCGCAGCCGGGCGAGACGGTGGTGGTGTCGGCGGCGGCGGGCGCGGTCGGCTCGGTCGCCGGCCAGATCGCCAAGCTGCGCGGCGCGCGGGTGATCGGCATCGCCGGCGGCCCCAAGAAATGCGCCTGGCTGACCGACGAGCTCGGGTTCGACGGCGCGATCGACTACAAGACCGAGGACGTCGGCGCGGCGCTGGACCGGCTCTGCCCCAATGGGATCGACGTGAACTTCGAGAACGTCGGCGGCGCGATCATGGACGCGGTGGTCGGCCGGATGAACAACTTCGGCCGCATGCCCCTGTGCGGAATGATCAGCGGCTACAACGCCGAGGGCGCGGCAGGCGGTCCCTCCGACTTCGGCCGGGTGCTGATGCATCGCCTGCTGATCAAGGGCTTCATCGTCATCGACTACCTGCCGCGCGCGGCCGAGGCCTTCGCCGAACTGGCGCCGCTGGTCCTGGAGGGGAAGCTGAAGTGGAAGGCCCATGTCGTCGACGGGCTGGAGAACGCCGCCGACGCCGTCCAGCGCCTGTTCACGGGCGACCACGACGGCAAGCTGCTCGTCCGCGTCTCGCCGGAGCCCTGATCCATGCCGTCCAGCTTCGATGAGATCCAGATCGGCCAGGTGGTCAGCCTGGGCGTCGCCGCGGTGGACCCGCAGGCCCTCGAGACCTTCGTGAAGGCGTTCGCGCCGGGGTGGCCCGTGGAGCGCGGCGCGCCGGACGCGATGATCTTCGCCCTGTGGAGCCGCCTGGACGACCAAGCCGTCGCCGACTGGCCGCAGACCAAGCGCCTGGGCGTCGACGCCCTGCGCTGGGCGCGCAACCCTCCGGCGGGCGAACTGCTCCGGGGACGGATGACGGTGATGGGGAAGGACCCGGTGGGCGACGACAAGGGTATCGTCATCGCCCAGCACGATCTGCTCGACGAGGCCGGGCGCCTCGTCTTCTCCTGCCTGACCCGGAGCGTGTTCGCGAGGTAGGTCGCCCTACCTCGCGCGCACGATTGTCAGGCGTTGTTGGCCGCAGCCAGCTGGCGCTGGATCGCCGCGTCGGTGGCGATCGCGATCAGGCGATCCCAGCCGACCAGCGAGGTGATGTGGTTGTAGATCTTCTCGAGGGCGCCGTTGTCGCGCAGTTCGATCAGCTTGTCGCCCGGCAGGGCGGCCAGCTTCTGCTCGGAGACCGCGAAGTATTCGGCGATCTTGATCGGGGTGGTCGTGCCGTCCGGGTTCGGCTGGTTGTAGACCGCCTCGCGGGTGTCGAACAGGTCGAGGTCGGTCAGCAGCTGGACGAACGATTCCGTGCGGCGGCGCTCGGTCTCGAAGTCCTCGCAGAACTGGATGGCGTTCTTGGTGTACTCGGACGGCTCGCCGTCGTCGCCGAACAGCGGCTGGCTGCCTTCCGCGCCCTTGGCGACGAAGATCTGGGCCGGACGCTCGATGCAGACGACCATGCGGTTCTGGGCTTCATCGGCGGCCAGCACGAACGGATAGCGGCGGGTGTAGGCCGGGGTGTAGGCGCCCACGACGTACAGGCCGTCCTTCACGAACAGGTTCTCGCCGGCGTTCACGCCCAGCACCGCCAGCGGCATCTTCTGGTCGCCGCCGAAGATGATCGGGTAGCTGACCGCGGCGAAGCCGAACTCGGCGACGGTCAGCGGCACCACATGGCCTTCCGCCGCGAAGGCGAACGGCTTGTCCGGGCTGAGCACGGCCAACTCGCCGTGCAGTTCGCGGCTGAGCGGCTCGGGGTTCGTGTAGAACAGGAGAGACCCGCTGATCGGGCTCTGGGCAGCTTGGTTCGTGGCCATTCTAGTCTCTGTACAGGAGCCGCGTCGGCGTCTGGCGCGAGGGCAAGGATGAAGAAAAGTCGAGCGGGCGCTTCTAGCCGATCCCAGCAAACGCGGCAATGCGAGCTCCCGTCTTGCGCAACCCAGCGGCAACCGGCTTCAATCGGCGCAAGAATTCCAAAGGGGAACCGTCCATGCCCATCGCCTATCCCGAGATTCTGTCGCTCTCCAGCGAGCCCCAGTCGTTCGCCTGGACGGACAAGGAATCGATGCTCTACGCCCTGGGCATCGGCATGGGCTCCGACCCGATGAACGTGCAGGAGCTCCCGTTCGTCTACGAGAGCGGCCTGAAGGCCGTGCCGACCATGGCCACCACCGTCGCCTGGGGCGCGGGGCCAAGCGTCGGAAAAATGGGCATTAACTTCCTGCTGGTCGTGCATGGCGAGCAGAAGGTCGAGTTCCACAAGACCTTCCCGACCGAGGCCCAGATCACCGCAGAGGGTCGTGTCATCGGCGCCTATGACAAGGGCGACAAGGGCGCGGTCATCTACAATGAGACCGTCCTGAAGGACGCCAAGACGGGCGAGAAGATCGCCACCCTGACCGGTTCGACCTTCGCCCGCGGCGACGGCAACTTCGGCGGCCCCTCGGACGGCGCGCCGGAGCCGCACGAGGTTCCGGCCCGCGCGCCGGACATGTCGCTAGATTTTGCGACAGCGCCGAACCAGGCGCTGATCTACCGGCTGAGCGGCGACCGCAATCCGCTGCACTCCGATCCGAACATCGCCAAGGCGGCGGGCTTCCCGCGGCCGATCCTGCACGGGCTGTGCACCTACGGCGTCACCTGCCGCGCGGTGCTGCAGGCCTACGCCGACTTCGACCCGTCGAAGATCAAGAGCCACCAGATCCGCTTCTCCAGCCCGGTGTTCCCCGGCGAGACCATCACCGTCGATCTGTGGAAGGACGGCGACGTCGTCTCGTTCGAGGCCCGCGTGAAGGAACGCGGCGTGACCGTCGCCAAGAACGGCAAGACGGTGCTGGGCTAGGAAAGCAACCGGGTGGGGGACATGTACCTTCGGTAGATGTCCCCCAGTGATCAGAACCGATAGCTGAAGCCGGCGCGAATGTTCCGGCCGGCCTGGGGCGCGATGTCCTTCAGGTAGGAGGCGTGCTCGCGCACCTCCTCGTCGGTCACGTTGCGCACTTCCGCGAAGAGCTTCACGCCTTCCAGGGCCGGCGGGGTCCAGGTCGCGCCCAGGTTCAGCACCGTATAGGCGTCGGTCGGCAGTTCGTTCTCCGACACGCGGTCCTGCTTGGCGACGCGGCGGACCTCGACGCGGCCAGTCCACTGCGGCGCTTGCCAGACCAGGCGGCCGGTGACGCCGACCGGCGGGATGCGCGAGGGCGGGCCCATATCCGAGCTGGCGCGGACATAGTCGGCGGCGCCTTCCAGCGACAGGCTGCGGTCGCCGTCGCTCCACAGCCGGTAGGCGGCCTCGGCCTCGAAACCGTGGAAGGTGGCGTCGGTCTGGACGTAGCGATAGACCGCCAGGCCGTCCTGCTCGTCGCCGGTCGGGACGACGTCGATGAAGCCGTCGTACTTCACGCCGTAGACGTGCAGGTCGGCCGAGAAACGATCACCGCCGTAGTGGACCGTACCCTCGATCGAGGTCGCCACTTCGCTGTCCAGGGTCGGATCGCCGATCTCGAAGCCGCGGGTGGCGACGTGGGGACCGTTGGCGAACAGCTCCGACTCGGTCGGCGCGCGCTCGGACCGGGTCACGCTCAGGCCCAGGAACCAGGGATCCTTCGGCCGGAAGAACACGCCAGCCGAGGCGGACAGGTTGTCGAACTCGCGGGTGAGCGTCGCCGTCTTCAGCTCGCGGCGGTCGAGCCGCAGGCCGCCTTCATAGCCCCAGCGGTCAAGATCGACGCGCTGCAGGGTGAAGACGCCGTACTCGGTGATCTCGGTCTGCGGGACATAGGCCTCCTCGCCCCGGGCGTCGAAGTTGCGCTTCAGGGCCTGGACGCCGACGGCGCCGTCCCAGCCGCCGCGCTTGACCTGGACCAGCTCCAGGCGGCCTTCCCAGCCGTCGGAGAAGAACTGGGTGCCGGTCTCGCCGCCCTCGAACTCGGTGTGGGTGTAGTCGGCCCAGCCGCCGCTGAAGCGCAGGGTCGCGAACGGCCCCATGTCGCCGTTCCACTCGCCGCGCAGGTCGACGCGGGTCTGCTTCAGGCCGATGGTGACCGGACCCTCTTCCTCGTGCTCGTGGTCATGGTCGTGATCGTGGTCGCCGCCCTCATGCTCGTGGCCGGGCACGCCATAGGTGGTCTCGGTCCGGCGGACGGAGGCGCCCAGGTAACCTCGATCACCGACATAGGTGACGCCGGCGCCGTAGGCGTCCAGCTCGACGGCGCTGTTCTCCAGGCGCTTGGGATAGGGCCGCTCGGGCGTCTCGCCCTCCTCGGCCAGGAGCCGCTTCGATTCCGGATAGACGGGGATGCGGTAATCGTCGCTCTCGCGGTGGACGCCGTCGACCGTGAAGACCCAGGGTCCGGTCGTCGCGGTCAGCGAGCCCGACACCGCCGCGCCGTCGTCGACCGAACTGGCCGAGGCGTTGATCCGGCCGGACAGCGGCTGGCTCGGCAGTTTGCGGGCGATGCGATCGTCGATGACGTTGACCACGCCGCCGATGGCCGAGCCGCCGTACTGCAGCGCCGCCGGGCCGCGCAGAACCTCGACGCGCGACGCCTCGCCCGGGTCGGCGGCGACCTGGTGGTCCGGCGACAGGGCGCTGGCGTCGATCAGGCCGACGCCGTTGTTCAGCACCATCACCCGCGGGCCGGCGAGACCGCGCACCACCGGTCGGCTGGCGCCGGGACCGAACGACGTCGAGCGCAGGCCCGGGAGATCGGCCAGCATGTCGCCCAGGCCGGCCGGCGCCTTCACGTCCAACTGGTCGCGGTTGATCACATCGATGCTGGTGGTCGCCGAGTCCAGCGAGACGGCGAAGGGCGCGGCGGTGACCACCAGCTCTTCGACCTCTGTGGTCTTCGGCGCTTCGGCGGCGACGGCCTGGCCGGCGAGCAGGGCCGATCCGCTGATGGCGGCGAACAGGACGGAACGATGACGCATGGCGGGACCTTGGGGAGGAACACAAACAAGAGATCGTTATGAAATAACATATCATTTCGTCAAGGGCCGCCTCATCCGTCGCGCTTGACGCGGCGCGGGGTGTTGCGCAGTTGTCACCGCCCGATCATTCGAGCGACTCCATGACGACGTTCCGCCCTTCGGCGCCGATCCTTCTCGTCCTTTCGACCCTGGCCCTGGCCGGCTGCGCCGCGACGGGGACGACCTCCGCGGTCGAACCGCCGCCGACGCCGGTCGGCTCGGCCCACTGGAAGGCGCCGCCCAAGGGCTATCTGCCGGAAGGCGCCGCGCCGGACGCCATGAAGATCGTCGCCCCGCCGCCCGCGGTCGACTCGCCGGAGGCCGCCGCCGAGCGGGCGAATTTCGAGGCCACCCGTGCGCTGAAAGACACGCCGCGCTGGACCCGCGCCGTCCGCGACGCCGACCTGTCGGGCAAGGAGGGCTTCCGCAGCTACGCCTGCGCCGCCGGCGTGAAGATCGGCCCGGAGACGACGCCGACCCTGGCCAAGATGCTGATGCGGCTGATCGACGACGCCCGACCGGTCTACAATCCGGCCAAGGACTTCTACGCCCGCAAGCGGCCGGCCTCGGGCAACGACGCCCCGATCTGCGTCCCGCGCGAGAGCTGGATCGACACCAACGGCTCCTATCCGTCCGGGCACAGCCTGATCGGCTATAGCTGGGCGCTGATCCTCGCTGAACTGGTCCCCGACCGGGCCACCGAGATCACCACGCGCGGCCGCGAGTTCGGCGACAGCCGGGTAGTCTGCGGCGTCCACTGGCCCAGCGACGTCGAGGCCGGACGCACCCTGGCCGCCGCCCTGGTCGCCCGCCTGCACGCCGAGCCCAGCTTCACCGCCGACCTGGCCACCGCCAAGGCCGAGGTCGAGGCGGCCCGCAAGCAGGGCGCGCCGGAGCACTGCCCCACGGCGCCGTGATCCGAAACGCACGGGGGCGGAGGGAACCCAGGCCTCCCCGGCGCGCTTGTTGGCCATGTTCCAACGCAGGATGAACCCGCGCGTCTTCTGGGGGGCCAGCGCGGTTATCGCCACGTTGCTGGCCGCGGCGATCTTCGCCCCAGGCGCTTCCGACCAGGTCTTCGGCGCCGCCCAGGCCTGGATCATCGACACCTTCGGCTGGTTCTACGTCGCGCTGGTGGCGGGGATCCTGGGCTTCGTGCTGTTCCTGGCCATCGGCCCGACCGGCAAGATCAAGCTGGGGCCCGACGACGCCGACCCCGACTTCCCGTACGTGTCGTGGCTGGCCATGCTGTTCGCCGCCGGCATGGGCATCGGGCTGATGTACTTCGCCGTCGCCGAGCCGATCCAGCACTTCGCGGCTCCGCCCGAGGCGGCGCCGCGTTCGTTCGACGCCGCCCGCGAGGCGATGGTCATCACCTTCACCCACTGGGGCGTCCACGCCTGGGCGATCTACGCCATCGTCGGCCTGAGCCTGGCCTTCTTCGCCCACCGCAAGGGCCTGCCGCTGACCCTGCGCTCGGGCCTGAAGCCGCTGCTGGGACGCCACACCGACGGCGTCGTCGGCGACGCGGTCGACATCTTCGCCATCTGCGGGACCCTGTTCGGCATCGCCACCTCGCTCGGCCTGGGGGTGGCGCAGATCGGCCGCGGCCTGGAGCACCTGACCGGCCTGCCGGCGACGCCGACCAACGAGGTGCTGCTCATCGCCGCGGTGATGGGGCTGGCCACCGTCTCGGTGCTGACCGGGCTGGACCGCGGCGTCCGCCGCCTGTCCGAGGTCAACCTGGTCCTGGCCGTGCTGCTGATGCTGTTCGTGCTGGTCGTCGGACCGACCGGCTTCCTGCTGAAGGCGCTGGTCCAGAACTTCGGCTTCTACCTCGACCACTTCTTCGTCCGGACCTTCACCCTCTACGCCTACGAGCCGCGCGACTGGATGGCGAACTGGACGCTGTTCTACTGGGCCTGGTGGATCGCCTGGTCGCCGTTCGTCGGCATGTTCATCGCCCGCATCTCGCGCGGGCGGACGGTGCGCGAGTTCGTCTGCGGCGTGCTGTTGGTCCCGACCGGCTTCTCGTTCCTGTGGATGACCGTCTTCGGCAACACCGCCATCGCCCTGGACATGACCTCGGCCGCCGGGGCCATCACCCAGGCGGTCCAGGCCGACCTGTCGACCGCGCTGTTCCAGTTCTTCGAGCAGCTTCCCGGCGCGGCCGTCACCTCCGGCCTGGCCGTCGCCCTGGTGATCGTCTTCTTCGTGACCTCAGCCGATTCCGGTTCGCTGGTCATCGACACCATCGCCTCGGGCGGGGCGGAGGAGACGCCGAAGTGGCAGCGGATCTACTGGTGCGGACTGGAGGGCGGCGCGGCGGCGGCGCTGCTGCTGGCCGGCGGGCTCGAGGCGCTGCAGGCCGCGACCCTGGCGGCCGCCCTGCCCTTCGCCGCCATCCTGGTCCTGCTCGCCTGGGGTCTCTACCGCGGCATGCGCAAGGACCTGCTCGGCGCCGCCGCCGAGCACAGCGACCCGCCGCTGTCGGACCGCCTGCGACGCATCCTGGCGCCGCCCCGTCGCGGCCAGATCCTGGCGCTGCTGGACTCGGTCGCCGAGCCGGCCGTGCGCCAGGTCGGCGAGGGCCTGGCCGCCGAAGGCCTGCCCGCCGAAGTCGAGCGGACCGAGGCCGAGATCCTGCTGACCGTCGGCGAGGCCGGCGCGCGGACCTTCACCTACCGCCTGCGCGCGGTCTCGCGTCCGCTGCCGGCCTTCTCGATGATCGAGGCCACGGGCGGGCGGCGGGCGATGGAATGGCGGCTGCGCGCCTCGGCCAACCTGGCCGGCGCCGACTACGACGTCACCGGCCTCAGCCAGTCGCAGCTGGTCGGCGACATCCTGGACAAGCTGGCGCTGTGGCGGTCCGGCGCGGCGCTGCAGGCGCGCCCGCCGGCGACCATCCCTTCCAGCTAGGCCCTTCCAGCTAGGCCCGCCCCTCCGACCGGGCGCGGACGGTCTCGAAGTCGTGGCGAACCAGCAGCTCGCCATTCCGCCAGACCGGAACCAGCAGGTCCTCGCCCGCCGCCGTCGCGTCCAGCCGTCGGGCGACCAGCCGGCCGCCTTCGCGGACCACCGCCTGGCGACCGGCCTTGCTGCCCTTGCCCGGATCGGTCAGCGGCGTCTTCGAGACATCCCGCCAGACGCCTTGGTCGTCGCGGAGGGCGTTGGCCTTCATCGCGAACCGCAGGGTGTCGCGATTGACCAGCTGCAGCAGCCCGCCGCCCATGCCGAAGGCGATGTTGTCGATGGCGAAGCCTTCGGCGGTCACGCGCTCGACCAGGCGAGCGATGCTGTCGATGTTCATGCCGTCGCCCTGGATCACCCGGACGTGGGGATCGAGCAGGCGATAGCCCTTGCCGTTCACCGTCCCGCCGAACCGGTCCCACAGCGTTTTCAGCGTGCGGACCGGGGTCTCGACCGGGTCGCCGCTGTCGGGCCGGACGACCAGGGTCCCCTTCCGCGCCAGGACCTTCTCGCGCAGCGCGCCGCCCCAGATCTCGGCCACCGCCTTGTCCAGGTCGTAGCTGTCCGAGACCACCGCCACGATCGCGCCCTCGCCGTCGAAGCGGTCGAGCATGTTGGCGTAGGCGGCGCTTTCCCGCTCGCGGCCCCAGCTGGTCATGGTGCTGTGCTCGGCCGCCGGGATCGAGAACCCCGGCATGTCGGCGCCGTAGTAGCGGCGGGCGGCCATCAGGCCCTCCAGCGTGTCGGTGCCGGCGAAGTTGACCAGATGCGCCATGCCGCCCAGTCCGGCGCTTTCGCCCGACGACACCCCGCGCGCGCCGAAGTCGTGCAGCTTGAACGGCAGCTGGCCGGCCGGATCGTCCGAGGTCTGCTCCAGGCCGGCGCGGATGATCGCCTTGCACTTCCAGCTCAGGGTCGCGACCGTGGTCGGATACCAGACCGCCCGCAGCAGGGCGGTCTCCACGAAGGTGGTCAGCCAGGGCATGCGGTCGTCGGTGTTCTCGACCTGGACCATCGGCACGCCGGTCGGGACGATGGTCCCTTCGGGCAGGGCCTTGATCTCCAGCGGCAGGAAGCCGCCGTGGTCGGCCACGACCGCCGCCCAACCCGCCCGGTTGAACGGCACGCCGTGGGCGGCGCAGATCGCCTCGGCCTCGTCGATGTCGGCCGCCGTCACGGGGCGCCCCAGATAGTCGATGAGATAGGTCTGCAGCCCCAGGAACAGCGCTTCGTCCGAGAACGGACCGGGCCGCGCCTCGACATAGGCGCTGATCGTCCGCGCCTCGGGCGGATACTGCAGGAAATGGCTCTGCTTGTAGCTGTCGGTGGCCAGGATCGGGTTGGTCACGGCTTCGGCTCTCCTGCGCGTCGCCCAGATTCCCCGAAGACCCCCACCCCGCGCAAGCCGCCCGTCAGGCGGTCGGGCGCGGGCCGGCCAGGGCGCCGTAGAGGTCCGTCCGGCGGTCGCGGAAGAAGCCCCAGGCGGCGCGGTGGGTCTGCAGGAAGTCGAGGTCGACGGTCGCCTGGACCAGGCCCTCGTCGTCGCGCCCCAGCTCCGAGACCAGGTCGCCGCGGTGGTTGGCGATGAAGGACGAGCCGTAGAACCGCTGGCCGCCGTTCGGATAGCCGTCCCAGGGCTCGAAGCCCGTGCGGTTGGCGCCGACGACGGGGATCACATTGCTGACCGCATGCCCCTGCATCGCGCGCCGCCATGGCAGGGCGGTGTCGAGCGTGGCGTCGTGCGGCTCGCTGCCGATGGCGGTCGGATAGAGCAGCGCCTCGGCGCCCATCAGCGCCATCGCGCGGGCGCACTCGGGGTACCACTGGTCCCAGCAGATGCCGACGCCGATGCGGCCGAACTTGGTGTCCCAGACCTTGAAGCCGGTGTCGCCGGGCCGGAAGTAGTATTTCTCCATGTAGCCGGGGCCGTCGGGGATGTGGCTCTTGCGGTAGACGCCCATCAGCGACCCGTCGGCGTCGGCCATCACCAGGCTGTTGAAGTAGTGCGGCCCCTCGCGCTCGAAGATCGAGATCGGGATCACCACGCCCAGTTCGCCGGCCAGCGGCGCCAGCGCCTTGACGGCTGGGTGCTCGCGCCAGGGATAGGCGGTGCGGAACCAGTGCTCCTCCTGCGCGACGCAGAAGTACGGCCCCTGGAACAGCTCCGACGGCAGGATCACCTGGGCGCCCTTGGCCGCGGCCTCGCGGATGAAGGCTTCGGTCTTCTTGATGTTGGCGTCCATGTCCGAGCCGTAGCTGGTCTGGATCGCCGCGAGGCTGAGGGTCCGGGCCATGGTCGGGCGGCTCCTGGGCAAAATGAGACGTGTCGGCGGGCCGATATAGGAACGCGCCGGCGAAAGCAAAGGGCGTGGGCGGCGCGCGGGGCACAGACTGTCCCGCTTCCGTGTCGAAGCGACGACGGACGCAATCACGGACCAAGCGTGGAAATCAAACTCCGGTTGCAGCGGAACATATGCTGAGACAAGGCTTGACCATGCTGATGCTGTTCCTGTTCGCGCCTGTCCTCAGTCCGATCGGCTTGGCGATCGCGGCCTGGGCCTATCCGTGGCGTACGCCGTCGCTGAGGCCCTACATCTGGTTCGTGCTGGCGCTCGGACTGCCGCTGCTCGCCCTCTTCGCCCTTCAGGCGCTCTTCGGACTGCCGGCCGGGTCCTGCGTCGAGCGGCCGCTCAACGTCGCGCCCTCGATCCTGGCCCTCGCAAGCGTGGCGCTGGGCGTCGGTCTGGCCGTCCGGTTCAAGACGCACCGGCGCTTCGTCGTCGGCGTCGCCCTGGCCATCTGTCCATTGACGATCTTCTGGTCGATCGTCGCCGCGATGTCCCTGGCGGGGTGCTGGATCTAGGCGGCGACCGTCGGGGGCGTGAATGAAGCGCCGCGGGCGCAGGATGAAGACCCGATCACCCGCGATGTCCCGTCTTGCCCCGAGACGACATGTCCCGAGAGACCCGCTGTCCGGATCGGTCGTCGGTGGTAGACTGACCATCACCCTCTATCGGCCCGGTCCGGCTTTCCTCCAGGCGGGGAGAAGACAGTGATGAGCGACGCCATCGGCCCCGGCGATCTGGTGCTCTGCGTCAACGCCGCCCCCAATCATGTCACCGGACAGCCCGTGCCGCTCCAGGCCGGAGAGACCTACCGGGTCGTCATGGTGATGGACTTCGCCTGCCCCTGCGGGCGCTCCGACGCCCTGCTCGACGTCGGCGTCGACTTCGCCTGGTGCCAGACCCGCTTCCGCCTGCTGCCCAAGCCGAAAGCCCAGGCACGGCCGCGCCGCGTCTCGGCGCCGAGGGAAAAGGAACGGGTCGGCTGACCGGCTCCACCGCCCTCAGTAGAGGCCGCCGTTCGCGTCGATGACCGCGCCGGTGAGGTAGCTGGCCTTGGACGACAGCAGGAAGGACACCACGCCGGCGATTTCGGCCGGCTCGGCGAAGCGCTGCATCGGCGTACGCTGCCTGTAGAGGGAGCGGTCCGGTTCGGCGATCCGGTCGGCCATCGGCCCTTCGATCACGCCGGGCGCGACCGCATTCACCCGCAGGCCGTCGGCGGCGAGCTGGCGCCCCAGGCCGCGGGTGATCTGGATCAACGCGGCCTTGGAGGCGGCATAGACGACGTCGTGGCCAGGCTCGCGGCCGGCGACGGAGGCCACATTGACGATCGCCCCCTGCGCCCCCCTGGCGATGGCGTGCTTGGCGAACAGGGTCGACAGCAGCAGCGGCGCGCGAAGGTTCACGTCGAACGTCAGGCTCGTCTCGTCGTCCGTGATCTCGTCCCATCCCCTGCCGAGGAAGACGCCGGCGTTGTTCACCAGACCGCGGAGATCGGCGCAGCGCTGCGCGACGGAGTCGAAGGCGGCGCGAACGGCGGCCGGGTCCGAGAGGTCGGCCAGCACCGTCTCGCAGACCGGGCTGGGCTTCAGGTCGATCCCGACCACGCTCCACCCATCGCCCGTCAACGCCTCGACGATGGCTATGCCGAGCGTCCCCGCCGCGCCCGTGACGATGATGTCTCCGACTTCAGCCAAGCCCGCTCCTCATGCTCCTGAGTGTTGCGTTAGCCGCGCCGGCGAGCCTTCGCAACGGGCTGACCGCAGATCCGCCTCGGTGTAGGAGGCGACCGCCGCCCCCTGTATGGCCCCTCCTCCCGCGGAGCCCGACTTGCAGCTGATCAGTCTTCCCGTCTCGCCGTTCGCCGCCCGGGTCCGGATCGCGATCCGGGCCAAGCGTCTCGACATCCAGATCACGCCGCCGCCGGCGGGCTGGCCGAACGACGCACGGTTCCGCGACATCAACCCGATGGGCCGGATTCCGGTGCTGATCCTCGGCGACGGCGAGGCGATCTGGGAGTCGGCGGTCATCCTCGAGACGCTGGAGGAGCTGTTTCCGGCCGCCCCGCCCCTGCTGCCGCCGGGCGTCCTCGCCCGGGCCAGGGCCCGACTGCTGGTGCGTTGCGCCGATCACGAGCTCATGCCGCCGATGATCGCCCTGGCGGCCCAGCCGGACGAGCCGGAGACGCGACGCCTGGTCGGCCGGCTGGTCGACGGCCTCGCCATCCTCGATGGGCTGATCGACGGGGGCCCCTACGCGGTCGGAGACCGGCTGTCCTTCGCCGACTGCGCGCTGGCGCCGGCGCTGTTCGCGGCCAGGGTCACCGGCGAGCGCCTCGGGATCGACCTGCTCGACAGCACGCCCAACGTCGCCGACTACGCCGCCGCCGTCGCCGAGGACGCCTCCGTCGTCCATGTCCTCGCCGAGATGGAGGACGGCCTGAGTCGCCTGGTCCGCGTGGGGTGAGAGGGGCGGCGATCGCCGCTGGCGGATAGAGCGCCTTGGCGAACGATCGGGAAGCGATAAGCTCGGCTCCAATGGGGCGAGATTTCATGCTGAAGACCTACGCCGCGATCGCTCTGTCGCTCGCCACGGCCGTTGCCGTCCCCGGCGTCGCCGGCGCGACCCGCTCCGCCTGCCTTCCGGGCGTGAAGACGCAGGTCTTTGCGAGAAGCCAGTTCGCGATCTCGGATGAAACCGCTCGGCGCCTGCACGCCGATCTGCAGCGCCATTCCGCCGATATCGGTCTGGGCTACGGCGCCGTCAGCAGCGAGAGTCCGGCGACCGCGTCGAGGCCCGCGTATCATTCGACAACGAGCATCCTGCAGTCGGAGTCGGTGGCGACGGTGGTCAGGGTGTCCACCTCCAGCGATAGCCGGATCGCCAAGATCCACATCGGCAACAACTGCTTCGCGCCGAAAGAAGACTGGCGTCCCTACTGGTCCGCTTTCGGCGCGCTCCTGAAACGCCTCGGGTACGGGCCGCGGAGATAGCGAGGCGCCTCCGCCGGAAGCGGCCCTCCGAGCTCGCCTAGGGGGCGGTGTCCGACTTGTCCCTACGCCCTCAGCCCGGCTCCGGCTGCGTGCGTTGACACAAGTCACGCTTGGCGATCACGACGGCCGCTAAGGGTGGAAAGCAGACGTCTCCTCCCCGTCGCATAGCGATGGGGAGGAGACGTCAAGGCGATGTCTGCAACGGGTCGAAAGCTGACCTGCCTCGACGCAATCAGCCTGGTTCCTGCTGGGTGCGTTGACACAAGTCGTGGCGCGGAGGGCAAACTCCCTAGGGTGGCCAGTGAACCCTTCGGAGAGTATGTGGCATCCGCTCGAGGAGCTATCCATGCCGTCTCCGTACTTTGACACCGAAGCAAGGCTCATTGTCCAACGGAACATCACGGCCAATGTCGCAGGAGCGCGGGTCGCGTTTGACCCGAGCACCGGCGACCTGAAGCTTGTCTATTACGTCTTTGCGCGCCCCTCCGACGATGACGAAGAGTGGCGAGAGCTAGCCATAGCCGAGCTCATCGCGGCGCACCCCAAAGTCAGGACTGCATCGTCGGAGTTTCGTCGCTGCGAACATATGGCTCAGGATCGGGATGGAGCGCTCGTCTTCGAGCGGGACTAACCGCTCCCCAATATGCCCTTACCCACCTTGCGCTAGCGCACTCACCCCGGCTCCTGCTGGGTGCGTTGACACAAGTCGGGCGGGGCGATCGCCGGTGTCAGCTAAGGGTGGATTGCGGAGGTCAGTCGATGATCACCAAGCCATCAGGTCCATAAGCCGAAGCCGCATCAATGGCGTGGAGAATATTCGTCAGGCGAGACTGCCAATAGGAGATCTCGGCAGGGCTGAGGTCCGCCATGAGCAGGCTGACCTCAGCCCTGAGTTTTTCAAGCTCGCAGCCTCTTGCATAGATGTTTGAAGTCGCAAGCGATGGCAGCATAGCCAAGCCCAGAGCGCGCGCTCTCGTCTGGCCATAGAACGTGGCGCGGGTCTCTTCGAATCCAGCCAGATCAGACTGGCATGCGATTCGTTCGGTCTTCTCTCCCTCGGCATCGCGCGTGATGCGGTAGGCGGTAACCAGCAGCGTCATTGTTGGTGCTCCTAGCCTCCGTCACGCCCCAATGACGCGGCGCGCCTCAACGTCCGACATGGGTCCCTTCGCCCAAAAAAGACCGCGGGCCGACTTGTGTTAGTGTAATCAGCAGGGCTCCTGCTGGGTGATGCAGTGGAACGAGCCGCCGCCGGTGAGGACGGCGTTGGAGCTGAGGCCGATGGCCTTGCGCTCGGGGAACAGGCTCTGGACCGCGTCGACGGCGAAGGCGCCGGCCTTGTCGTCCTCGTACAGCGGCACGATCACGGCGGCGTTGCAGACGATGAAGTTCATGTGGCTGGCCGGGGCCGGCTGGGCGCTGCTCTCGCCGTCGATCCAGCCGGGGCTGGGCACGCGCATGACCTGGATCTTGGCGCCGCGGGCGTCGGTCATCGACGACAGCAGGCGGGCGGTCTCGTCGTAGAGGGCGGCGTTGGGGTCGGCCTTGCCCCAGGCGACCGGGCAGGCGACGACGCCCGGCGCGACGAAACGGGCCAGGTTGTCGACATGGCCGTCGGTATGGTCGTTGCGCAGGCCGTCGCCCAGCCACAGCACCTTGCGGGCGCCCAGCGAGGCGGCCAGGGCGGCCTCGGCGGCCTCCTGGGTCCAGCCGGGGTTGCGGTTGGGATTCAGCAGGCACTGGCGGGTGGTCAGGACGGTGCCGTAGCCGTCGTGGTCGATGGCTCCGCCTTCCAGGATGAAGTCGTTCTGGGCCAGCGGCGCGCCCGAGGCGGCGGCGATCTGGGCCGCGACCTGATCATCGCCTTCCAGCGTGTACTTGCCGCCCCAGCCGTTGAAGCGGAAGCCGGCGGCCCTGCCGTCCTCGCGGAAGATCGGGCCGGTGTCGCGCAGCCAGATGTCGCCGAACAGGCCGCGGACGATCTCGATGTTGGCGACGCCGTCCAGGCGGGCGCGGGCGGCGGCCTCGGCCTCGTCGCCGCAGACCATCAGGCGCACGCGCTCGTCGCCCGGGCCGGCCATGGCGCGGGCCAGGGCGGCCACCTCGTCCTGGGCGGGTTCGAGGTCTTCCTGCCACAGCTCGCCATGGCTGGGGAAACCGAGCCACATCGCGCGGTGCGGGGCCCATTCGGCGGGAACGAGAGGGGTGCTGGTCATGGGGCGGGGAAGTGATGCTCTGGAGGGGCTACGTCAAGGCTTGCACAAAAGAAGAGGGCGGCCCGATCACTCGAGCCGCCCTGTCCTAGTTCAGGTCTGTGACCGGCTTAGAAGCCGAGACGCAGCGTCAGCATGAAGGTCCGCGGCGCGCCGACCGACGCGAACGGCTGGCTGGTGACGTTCCACGCCGTCTTGTCGTTCGAGTTGGCGGTCACCTGGGTGCCCAGGTTGCCGAGGTAGCGCTCGTCGGTCAGGTTCCAGACGTTCAGCTGGAGGAAGGCGTTCTCAACGTTCGCCAGCTTCTCCAGGCTCATCCGGACGTCCAGATCGAACAGGGTGTAGCTGTCGATCTTCATGTCGTTCATGTCGGTCGCGAAGCGCTCGCCGACGTACTTGGCCTGCAGGCCGGCCTGGACCGGACCGAAGTCATAGGCGATGCGGCCCGTGGCCATCCACTCCGGCGTCTCGACCAGCTGCTTGCCCTTGATCGGGGCGTAGACCAGCGTCGTGGTCGGGCCCGACACGATGCGCCGCATCAGCAGGTTGTCCTGGTACTCAGCCGCCGTGTAGGTGACCGAGCCGAGCAGCGAGAGGCGCTCGGTCGGACGCCAGCCCACGGAACCTTCGACGCCCTTGGTCTTCACGCTGCCGACGTTGCGCTCGATGTAGGTGTCCTGGTCCGGGTCGTAGCTGCTGACGACGCGGTTTTCGTAGTTCGTGTAGAACACGTTGGCCTGCGCCAGCACGGTCGACGCCTGGTAGCGGTAGCCGACCTCGACGGTCTTGGAGCTTTCCGGCTTGGCGTTCAGCGACTGGATGGAGCCGTCGGTGGCGCGGTAGACGTAGTAGTAGCTGTCCGTCCGCAGGGCCGAGATCTGCTCCGAGTAGCTGGCGTACATCGAACTGGCCCCGTCGAACTGCCACGACGCGCTGACGTTCGGCAGAACGTCGTTGATCTTGGCGGTGTACGAGAACGGCGGGATGTACGAGGTCGCGGAACCCGGCAGGGTCACGTTGCCCAGGCCGCCCACGATGGGCGTCGCGGTCTGGGTGGTGCAGTTCACGGTCGAGCTGTTGTTCTGCGTGTAGCAGTACTGGTTCAGCTCGCGGCTGAACTCTTTGTACTGCAGGCCGGCGACGACACGGAGCTGGTCATCGAAGAAACGGCCGCGGTACTCGAGAGCGAGCTGGCTCAGCTCGGCGATCGAGAAACGGTCGCGGAAGCGCAGCAGAGCGCCGTCGGCGGTCGTGAGGCGACGGCCGCCCCAGGTTTCCTTGCCGCCGAACCAGTCTTCGAACTGACCGGTCTGCTGATTGACGAAACCGCCTTCCGAGGTCTGACGGTGACGACCCTTGTCGTAGGTGTAGGCCAGACGCAGGGTGCTGTCGTCGTTGATGTCCCAGATCAGCGAGGTGTTCAGGCCGTAGCGGCGGGTGTTGGTGTTGGACGGCGAGAAGTAGCGAACGCGGTCCAGGCAGTCGCCGTCGTTGTTCAGGTCGACGCCGGTGCCGCCGCCGCCGCAGGTCGGGAAGGTGGTGGCCTTGCCGATGAGCTTCGGATCGAACTCGTTGATGACCTGCATCTGCGAGCCGCCGTTCGCCATCACGTACTGGAAGGACGGGTCGAAGGTGAAGCGCAGGTTGTCGGTCAGCGAGTAGCGCGACTGGATGCGGACGTTGCCCGTGTTCGACGGGTTGATCCGACCGCCCCACCAGCCGGTGTTGGAGGTCGCGCCCGAGTTCGGGTTGGTGTCGCCGTCGGCGACGCCCCGTTGCGCGGTCGGGGCGACCCAGTTGCCGTCGAAGTCGACGTCCCAGCCGAACTGGTCGATCTGGCGCGGCGTGTTGGTGGCGCTGATCGGCTTGGTCGGATCGTAGTTCGAGTTGCCCAGGTTGGGGCTGTAGTAGGCGTAGTTGCGGTTCTCGTTCCAGTGCAGCGCCAGGCTCACGAAGTCGCCGTTGTCGCCGATGTCCTGCCAGATGCGGGCGTTGAACTGCTTACGCTCCAGGTCGCCGCGGCCCTTGAACTTGTCGTAGTTCTGGTAGGAGGCCGAGAACCAGGCCTTGGTGCCCCAGGGGCCGAACTCGCCCGTCTCGACCAGGCCGAAGACGCGCTTGAAGTTGAAGGTGCCGGCCGAGAAGGTGGCCATGCCGCCGAACTCGTCGCGCGGCTTGCGGACGGTGTAGTTGATCACGCCGCCGGTGGCCGAGATCGTCGGGGTGTCGACGTCGGTCGCGCCCGTGATCACGTTGGCCTGCGAGATCAGCTCGCTGTCCAGCTGCTGGTTCGAGTAGATGGCGTAGTTGCCGGTGTCGTTCAGCGGGATGCCGTCGAACGTCAGCGAGATGCGGTTGCCGTCGAAGCCGCGCAGACGGATGTTGCCGCCCGAGGCGCCGTACGGGTCGTTGTTCACGAAGTTCAGACCCGGGGTCAGGTTCAGGGTCTGCAGGATCGTCTGACCCGAGCCTTGGCGGTCGATGTATTCCTGGTTGATCGTGGTCCGGGCCTTCGGCGCGGTCTCGGCGATCACGCCTTCGATCTTCTTCTGGCCGGCGGCGGTGACCACCACCTCTTCAACTTCGGCGGTGCCGGTGGATTGCGCATAGGCGGCGCCGGCGAGCATCATGCTGCCGACGAGCGCGGTCGTCGCCACGAAGGCGAACTTTCTAGTGTTCATGATATGAGTATCCCCTCTCATCCCGACGCCGGTGGCTACCTTGTCGGACCCCGGTTCCGGGCAACGTCCGCAACGCATTAGCGCGCCAATGCGAAGCTTGAGTGACGATGACGATGCCGGAGGAGTCCCAAACGTCTTGGCCCGCCACAATAAGGCCACGACCTGTCCGTGCAAGGCGCGGTTAAGGTTTGAGCCCTTTTTGAGACAGCTTGTCGCAAGATTGCGACACCCTTAGGCACAGATCGCCTCTACACCGCCCGCTTCAGCCACCAGCGTTCTTCGAGACATGACCGCCGCCGCCACAATTCCGACCCCCGACGATACGCGACCGGCACGCCTGGCGCTCTGGTTCGTCCTTGCACTGACGGCCGTGCGGCTGGCGGCGCTGTTCCTGTCACCGCTGGAACTCTATCCGGACGAGGCCCAGTACTGGCTTTGGTCGCGGACCCTGGACTTCGGCTACTTCTCCAAGCCGCCGATGATCGCCTGGACCATCTGGACCTCCACCCGCCTGGGCGGCGATTCGGAGGCCGCCGTGCGCATGGCCGCGCCGCTGTTCCACGCCGTCACCGCCATCGCCCTGTTCGCGATCGGCCGGCGACTGTACGGCGCCTGGACAGGGCTGGCGGCCGCGGCGGTCTACTCGCTGATGCCGGGCGTGCAGCTGTCGTCGGGCGTGATCACCACCGATGCGCCGCTGCTGTGCTTCCTGTCGCTGGCGCTGCTGGCCTACGTCTCGCTGCAGGCGGAACAGCGCAGCCTGAAGCTCGCGGCCGCCGTGGGCGCGACCCTGGGCCTGGCGATGCTCTCCAAGTACGCCGCCCTCTACGCCCTGATCGGCATAGGCCTGCACCTGGTCCTGTCGGCCGACGCGCGCCGCGCCTGGGACCTCAAGAGCGCCGGCGCCGCCGTGCTCGCCTTCGTCGTCGTCCTGGCGCCCAACCTGATCTGGAACGCCACGCACGGCTTCGCCACGGTCGGCCACACGGCGGCCAACGCCAACCTGGGCGGCAAGCTGTTCAATCCCGGCGAGATGCTGACCTTCATCGGCGAACAGCTCGGGGTCTTCGGCCCCCTGCCCTTCGTCGTGCTGATCGGCGGCGTCGGCCTGCTGATCATCCGCCGACGGCTGACGCCCCAGGACCTGATGCTGGTCTGCTGGACCGCTCCGCCGCTGCTGGTGGTCACCGTCCAGGCCTTCCTGTCGCGCGCCAACGCCAACTGGGCCGCCAGCGCCTATGTCGCCGGCTCGGTCCTGGTCGCCGCCCTGCTGCTGCGCTGGAAGGCGAAGTGGTGGCTGGTCGGCGGCCTGGCCGTGCAGGCGGCGCTGGCCGTGGTGTTCCTGACCTGGACCATCCAGCCCCAGGTCGCCGACGCCATGGGCCGCTCCAACGACATCAAGCGCGCCCGCGGCTGGGAGCAGATGACCGAGGCGGTCGTCCGCCGCGCCGAGCTGGAGGCCCTCAACGGCGGCATCAGCGCCATCGCCGTTGACGACCGCTTCCTGTTCAACGCCCTGTCCTACTACGGCCGCGATTACTTCGGGCGGCCGGACGCGCCGCCGCTGGTCATCTGGCTGCGCCAGGCCCACGCCGGCAACCAGGCCGAGGCCACCGCGCCGCTGACCGCCAAGGACGGCAAGCGCGTGCTGGTCGTGGCCCTGGAGGACCAGGCCAGCGACCTCATCATCGGGGATTTCGCCCGCGCCGAGCGGGTGGAGATCGTCAGCGTGCTGCTGAGCGCCAAGTGCAGGGCCAAACCCGACGAGGCGCCGGAGAAGTTCGACCACCGCTGCCGCCGCCGCGCGACCCTGATCCTCGGCGAGGACTTCAAGCCGGCGAAGCGGGACTGACTTTCAGGGTCATCCCGGCCGGAGCGTAGCGGAGAGCCGGGACCCAGGCCGACGCACGGCATGCTGGGTCCCGGATCGGCCTACGGCCGTCCGGGATGACAATAGGATTTAGACCGCGACCTCGAACGCCGCCTCGGTCTTGGCCTTCACCTCGTCCACGGTCACGCCGGGGGCCAGTTCGACCAGTCGCACCGGCGTCTTGCCGCGGTTGATCTCGAACACGCCCAGCTCGGTGATCAGCAGATCGACCACGCCGGCGCCGGTCAGCGGCAGGCTGCATTGCTTGAGCAGCTTGGGAGCGCCCGACTTCTCGCAGTGGTCCATGACCACGACCACGCGCTTGACGCCCGCGACCAGGTCCATGGCGCCGCCCATGCCCTTGACCATCTTGCCGGGCACCATCCAGTTGGCCAGGTCGCCGGCCTCGGAGACCTGCATGCCGCCCAGGATCGACAGGGCGATATGCCCGCCCCGGATCATCGCGAAGCTGTCGGCGGACGAGAAGTAGGAACTGCTGTCCAGCTCGGTGATCGTCTGCTTGCCGGCGTTGATCAGGTCGGCGTCCTCTTCGCCCTCGTAGGGGAAGGGGCCCATGCCGAGCATGCCGTTCTCGCTCTGCAGCGTCACGTTCATGCCTTCGGGGATGTAGTTGGCCACCAGGGTCGGAATGCCGATGCCCAGGTTCACATAGAAGCCGTCCTGCAGCTCCTTGGCCGCGCGGGCGGCGACTTCGTCTCTCGTCCAGGGCATCAGGCGACTTCCTTCGACCGGGTGGTGACGCGCTCGATGCGCTTCTCGAACACCGCGCCCTTGAAGATGCGGTCGACGAAGATGCCGGGCGTGTGGATGTTGTCCTTGTCCAGCGCGCCGGTCGGGACCAGCTGCTCGACCTCGACGACGGTCTTCTTGCCCGCCGTGGCCATCATCGGATTGAAGTTCCGGGCGGTCTTCCGATAGACGAGGTTGCCCTCGTGATCGCCCTTGAAGGCCTTCACGATCGACAGGTCGGCGGTCAGGCCGCGCTCCATGACGTAGAGCTCGCCGTCGAACTCGCGAAGTTCCTTGCCCTCGGCCACCAGGGTGCCGACGCCGGTCTTGGTGAAGAAGGCCGGGATGCCCGCGCCGCCGGCGCGGATGCGCTCGGCCAGGGTGCCCTGCGGATTGAACTCCAGCTCCAGCTCGCCGGACAGGTACAGCTGCTCGAACAGTTTGTTCTCGCCCACGTAGGAGCTGATCATCTTCTTGATCTGGCGGTTCTCCAGCAGGATGCCGAGGCCGAAGCCGTCGACGCCGCAGTTGTTGGAGACGACCGTCAGGTCCTTCACCCCATGCTCGCGGATCGCCGCGATCAGATTCTCGGGAATGCCGCAGAGGCCGAAGCCTCCGGCCATGATGGTCATGCCGTCGAACAGCAGCCCGTCCAGGGCGTCGGCGGCAGTCTGGGTCACCTTGTCGACCATGGGTCCTCCGCAGGAACGCAAGGCGCCGATCTCGCCCACTCCGGCGATAAATTCAAGCCTTGGTGAATAACGATGGTCGGCGCTCCCGACGCTGATGGGACGCTAACATGTGCGTCAGAGGCGCGGCCAGAGGACCGAAGGTCATCGACCCCGCCCGCCTAAGGCGCCAGAACAGACCCTTGAAGCGTTCAGGAAGGGTGGAATGGCGGCGGAATCGGCGGGCGTGAATCTGGCTCAGGTGGTGGCGGTGCTCGGCGCCGGCGTCATCGCGGGGCCCATCTTCAAGCGGCTCGGTTTCGGCTCGATCCTCGGCTATCTGGTCGCCGGGATCATCATCGGCCCGTTCGGCCTGAAAGTGCTGGAGGAGCCGGAGACTATCCTCCACGTCGCCGAGCTCGGCGTGATCATGTTCCTGTTCGTCATCGGGCTGGAGATGCGGCCGTCGCGCCTGTGGGGCATGCGGCGGGACATCTTCGGCCTGGGCGCGGCCCAGGTCCTCGGCTGCGGCGCGGCGATGACCGTGGCCGCGCATTTCGCCGGCCTGCCCTGGACGGTGGCCTTCATCGGCTCGATGGGCTTCGTGCTGTCGTCCACGGCCGTGATCATGCAGATGCTGGAGGAGCGCGGCGAGACGGCCGCGCCGCTCGGCCAGCGGGCGATCTCCATCCTGCTGCTGGAAGACCTGGCCATCGTGCCGCTGCTCGCGGTGGTGGCCCTGCTGTCGCCCCGCGCCCAGACCGGCGGCAACTGGATGGCCGACATGGCGATCGCCGTCGGCGCCCTGGTCGGGCTGTTCATCGCCGGCCGTTACCTGCTGAATCCCTTGTTCCGCCTGCTGTCCGCGGCCCGGGCGCGCGAGGTGATGACCGCCGCCGCCCTGGCCGTGGTGCTGGGCGCCGCCTGGCTGATGGACCTCAGCGGCCTGTCGATGGCCATGGGCGCCTTCCTGGCCGGGGTGCTGCTGTCGGAGTCCGCCTATCGCCACCAGCTCGAAGCCGACATCGAGCCGTTCCGCGGCCTGCTGCTGGGCCTGTTCTTCATCGCCGTCGGCATGTCGCTGAACCTCGGCGTCGTGGCGCAGGAATGGCGCGTGCTGATCATCGCCGTCCTGGGTCTGATGGCCGTGAAGGCGATCGGCATCTATGTCGTCGCCCGGCTGTTCAAAGCCCGCAACAGCGAGGCTGTGAACCGCGCCGCCCTGTTCGCCCAGGGCGGCGAGTTCGCCTTCGTCCTGTACGCCGCCGCCGCCCAGGCCGGGGTGATCAGCGGGCGGGAGAACGCCATCTTCACCGCCGCGGTCATCCTGTCGATGATCCTGACGCCGTTCGTGGTCATGGCCGTCCGCCGGCTGACGCCCGACGAACAGCCCGACACCGACGGGGTCGAGGAGCCGGACGGCCTGTCGGGCAGCGTGCTGGTCATCGGCTTCGGCCGCTTCGGCCAGATCGCCTGCCAATCCTTGCTGGCCCGCGGCGTCGACGTCAGCATCCTGGACAGCAACGCCCAGCGGATCCGCAACGCCGAGCCGTTCGGCTTCAAGGTCTATTTCGGCGACGGCTCGCGGCTGGAGATCCTGCACGCCGCCGGGGCCCACAAGGCGCGGGTGATCTGCGTCTGCGTCGACAGCGTCGAGGCCTCCAACCGCATCGTGGCCCTGGCCAAGGCGGAGTTTCCGCAAGCGAGCGTGCTGGTCCGGGCCTTCGATCGCGGCCACGCGCTGGACCTGATCAAGGCCGAGGTCGACTACCAGGTCCGCGAGACGTTCGAGTCCGCGATGGTCTTCGGCGCGCGGGCGCTGGAGGAACTGGGCCTGAGCGTCGAGGAGATCGCCGAGACCACCGCCGACATCCGCGAGCGCGACCAGGAGCGCTTCGCCCTGGAAATGACAGGCGGCATCTACGCCGGCGTCGGGCTGCTGCACGGCAACGCCCCGGTGCCCGGTCCGCTGTTCAGACCGCGCCGACAGAAGGAAACGCCGCCCTCCGCGACGCCGCTGCCCGAACCCGAGTAGACGCCGGCCCAGTAGGCGCGATGGGGGCGGCGGTGTAAAAGGCGGGCATGACCGACACCCTGCCCCGCCCGTCCGCGATCGAGCCCGTCTCCTTCAAGCTCTACGACGGCGACTTCGAGGCCTTCTCCAAGGCCCTCGGCGACAGCTTCAAGCGCTACGGCTTCGCCGTCATCTCCGACTACGATCTGGAGCAGCCGAAGATCGACGCGGCGATCGACTCCGCCAAGCGCTTCTTCGCCCTGCCGGAGGAGACCAAGAGGCAGTACGTCGTCGGCAAGGGCGGTCAGCGCGGCTACATCCCCTTCGGCATCGAGACGGCCAAGGACGCCGACCACTTCGACCTGAAGGAGTTCTGGCATATGGGCCGGGACCTGCCGGAAGGTCACCGCTACAACGCCGTGATGCCGGCCAACGTCTGGCCCGCCGAGACGCCCGACTTCCACGAGAAGATCGCCTGGCTGTACGGCGCCCTGGACCGGATGGGCGTCAAGGTGCTGCAGGCCATCGCCCACTACCTGAACCTGCCCCGCCACCAGTTCGACGACGCGGTGGAGTACGGCAACAGCGTGCTGCGCCTGCTGCACTACCCGCCGATCCCCGAACACGCGACCGGCGTGCGCGCGGGCGCCCACGGCGACATCAACGCCATCACCCTGCTGCTCGGCGCCGAGGAAGGCGGGCTGGAGGTCAAGGATCGCGACGGCCAGTGGCTGCCGATCAACCCGCCGCCGGGCTGCCTGGTCTGCAACATCGGCGACATGCTCGAGCGGGCGACGAACAACGTCCTGCCCTCGACCATCCATCAGGTGGTCAATCCGCCGCCGGAGCGCCGCGGGGTGCCGCGCTACTCGACGCCATTCTTCCTGCACTTCGCGCCGGACTACGAGATCAAGACCCTGCCGGGCTGCGCGACGCCGGAAAACCCCGACCGCTACCCCCAGTCGATCACGGCCGACGACTTCCTCATGCAGCGCCTGCGCGAGATCAAGCTGCTCTGACCGCCGTTATCTGACGCGCACGCTATTTTAACGAGCCCCCCTTCACGGTTCCCGCTCGGGGATTGTGCAAGGGGCGTGCTCATGGGGGCGACCCAAGGGGGTCTGATAGAGCTGCGGACGCTCGACCTGGTCGCGTTGCGGCCGGTCATCGAGCGGGTGACGCGGCTTGCCAGGATCATCGCCGACGCTC
The DNA here is from genome assembly GCF_002749615.1 of Caulobacter mirabilis. GTDB lineage: Bacteria > Pseudomonadota > Alphaproteobacteria > Caulobacterales > Caulobacteraceae > Caulobacter > Caulobacter mirabilis. The sequence continues at coordinate 370,186 of NZ_CP024201.1, read as the reverse complement.
CGTACGCCTTCGTGGTCCTGGTCGACGAGGATCAGGTCTGGATGTCGGGCTTCAACGACGAGCCCGAGACCTTCCGCCCCCTTGGCGACACCACCACCGGCCGCCGCCTGCATGAGTCGCCGGTCTGGTTCGAGGATCTTCGCATCACCGCCCCGGAGCATCGCTGGGTCGCCGGCGAGCCCTACGCGCGCTTCTACGCCAACGCGCCGGTCGATCTCGCCTGCGGGCTTCGTGTCGGCGCGCTCTGCGTCGGCGCCAGCATCATGCGCCCGCGCGACGAGGCCGTCCTGGGACAGCTCGTCGACCTCGCCGCCCTGGTCGGCGAGGCTGTCGGCCGCCTGCGCGCGCAGCGGGCCGAGGAAGAGGCGTCGCGGCAGGAACGCGCCGCCACCGCCCTCAAGGAGGCGCTGATGCGCGCCGCGCCGGTCGCCATCGCCATGAGCGACCTGGAACAGCGCTACGTCTACGTCAACGAACGCTGGACCCACGACACCGGCGTCGCCGCCGAAGACGCCATCGGCCACAAGGTCGCCGACCTGTTCCCCGAGTCCTACGCCCTGCTGAAGGACAAGTACGCGGCCGGACTCGCCGGCGAGAGCGCCCTGGCCGAGCGGGTGCGGGTGCCGCTTCCGGGACGTCCCAACCGCTGGCTGCGCGCCTCGCTCGGCCCCTGGCGCGACAGCGAAGGCCGGATCGGCGGCCTGGTGTCGATGAGCCACGACATCACCGACGTCATCGCCGGGGTCGAGCGCACCGAACGGTCCGAGCAACGGCTGCGGCTGGCGCTCGAGATCGCCGAAGTCTCGGTCTACGAGCTGAACTACCGCGAGAAGACCCTGCGGATCGAAGGCGCCGCCGACACCTTCTTCGACCAGAGCAAGACCTACGCGGAGCTGGCCAAGGACATCTGGATCACCGTCCATCCCGAGGACCGTCCGGCCGCCCAGGCCGCCTGGAAGCGGCATATGAGGGAGGGCGTCCCCTTCCGCACCGAGTACAGGATGAACGTCCCGGGCCGCGAGGTCTGGGCCTTCTCCGCCGCCGAACTGATCCGCGGCGAGGACGGCCGGATCGACGGCGTCATCGGCGTGCTGAAGAACATCACCCAGCGCCGCCAGTCCGAGGACACGATGGCCCGGGCGCGGGACGCCGCCGAGGCCGCCAACCGCGCCAAGAGCGAGTTCCTGGCCAACATGAGCCACGAGATCCGCACGCCCCTGAACGGCGTGATGGGCGTCAGCTCAGCCCTGGCGCGCACCCCGCTGACCCCGGCCCAGGCCGAGATGGTGGGCCTGATCGAGACCTCCGCCCAGACGCTGGAGGCGATCCTGGCCGACGTGCTGGATCTGGCCCGCGTGGAATCCGGTCGGCTGGAGGTGAAGGCCGAGCCGTTCGACCTCGGCGCCTGCCTGCGCCAGGCGGCGGCGCTGTTCCAGCCCGCGGCGGAGGCGAAGGGACTGTCGTTCGACCTGGACATCGCGCCGCGGGCCAACGGCGCCTTCGTCGGCGACGTGGTGAGGGTTCGGCAGATCCTGTGCAATCTGCTGTCCAACGCCGTGAAATTCACCGCCAAGGGCGCCATCGGCCTGCGGGCGCGGGCGGACGAGGTCGGCGAGCGGACCCGCCTAACCCTCAGCGTGACCGACACCGGCATCGGCTTCTCCGCCGAGGTGAAGGCCCGGCTGTTCGAGCGTTTCGAGCAGGCCGACGGCTCGATCACTCGCCGCTACGGCGGCACCGGCCTGGGCCTCGCCATCTCCCGCGCCCTCGCCAAGGCCATGGACGGCTCGCTGGAGGCCGAATCCCTGCCTCGGCAAGGCGCCAGCTTCACCCTGACCCTGATGCTGGATCGCGCCGCCCCCTCGATCGCGCCGGCGGCGCTGCACACCGCCTATGACCTGGACATCGACGCGCCGCCGCGGGTGCTGCTCGCCGAGGATCACGCCATCAACCGCAAGGTCGTGGAGCTGCTGCTCGGCCATGTCGGGGTCGACCTGACCTGCGTCGAGAACGGCGCCGACGCCGTCGAGGCCGCCTCGAGCGGCCAGTTCGACCTGATCCTGATGGACATGCAGATGCCGATCATGGACGGATTGACCGCCATCCGCGCGATCCGCGGCCACGAGCAGGCGATGCGCCGCGCGCCGACGCCGATCTGGGCGCTCTCGGCCAACGCCCTGCCCGAGCATGTCGAGGCGTCGCTGGCCGCCGGCGCCGACGGCCACCTGGCCAAGCCGATCTCGGCCGAGTCCCTGTTCGCCGTGCTGGCCCAGGCCTGCGCCGACGGGGGCGTCGCCCCCGCCGTCGGCCTCAGGGCCTGACGATCACTTCGCCAGCCTGAGCCGGGTCAGATCCTTGGCGATCGCCGCGAAGGCTTCCTTCAGCGCCGTGCCGCCGGTCGGCATGTAGACGTACTTGGGACCGGTGGCGCACTGCGAGACCAGGTCCCGGGCGCGCTGGTCGTCCACGACGTTGAACCCGACCGTATAGACCAGGATGCCCTTCTTCTTGATCTCGGTGCACAGCGTCTGGGTCTGGGTGAAGGAGTGGCCGTTCGGGGCGTTGCAGTTGATGTGGTCGGCGGTTGCGCCGCTGCCGTTGGTCGAGTCCGCGCTGATCACGCCGTTGCAGTAGGAGCTGTTGTACTCGCCGTCGGTCATGATCACGACGGCCTTGATCAGGTTGCTAGTCCCATAGGCCGCCGGCTGGCTGGCCGTCGGGAACAGGGAGGCGAAGTTCGGCGACACCAGGTACCAGCCCCAGGCCACCCCGAGGTGACCGCCCGTCGACCCCGAGGCCTGCAGGGCGTCGATCTGAGCCTTCAGGGTCTCCTTGTTGCTCGACAGGGGCGTGATGGTGTTGGTCAGGCAGGGGTTGTCCGGCGAAGCATAGTTCCGCCCCAGCGGCGAGGCGCCCGGCGAGGCGTCGGTATAGGCGTCGCCGTTGGTCCGCTCCGTCACGCAGTTGCTGATCTCGAACGCCTTCAGGGCCGACGGCGACTCGGCGTTGTCGAAGGCGAAGTACTTGCAGCCCGCCCGCGCGCACCAGATCGACCCGCCGGACGTGTAGGCCTTGAAGCCGCCCCCGACGACCCCGAGGGAGAAGGTGTTGGCCGTGGCGTTGCCGACGACGAAACCGCGGTTGTTGATATCCGTCATGCCGTTGACGCCGGTGATGTAGACCCGGTCGCCGTTGACGTAGCCATGGCCGTTCGAGGTCACGACCGGCGAGCAGTCGGGCACCTGGCACTTCTGAACCGTCCCGTTCGAACTGTAGGACGAGTAGCTGCCGCCGTTGACGCCCTGGAGCTGGAAGGTGTTGGCCGTCCTGCCGGCCACGATGTAGGCGCGGTTGTTCAGGCTGGTCATGCCCTTGACGCCGGTGATGTAGACGCCGTCCCCGTTGGCGAAACCGTGGCCGTTGGAGGTGATCACCACCGGGTTGCCCCGGGTGGCGCCGCTGATCGACTTGGCCGATCCGGTCGCCCAGGACGCCCCGGTGATCGCCTTGGTGTTGGTGTCGAAGGTCCCGCGCGCCGCCCCGGCATAGCTGCCGGCGTTCACCGCCACGGCGTAGGGGACGATGGCGACCTTGGAATAGAAGAGCGTCTGGTTGTCGTTGACCACGATCTTGACCAGCTCGTTGGCCGCATCGCGCAGATCGATGATCTTCTGGCCCTTCATCGAGCCGGTGACGTCCAGCACCAGCGACACCTCGACGTTGGTCGCCGAGCGCGCGACCTCGGCCGAGGCCGTGACCTCCATGTCGCCCTGGAGCCAGAGGTTGGCGATGACCGGCGTCACCTGCGCCTTCGCCGAGCTGATGATCCGCTGGCCGGAAACGGTGAAGGTGCTGTCGGTCAGCCTGGCCTTGGTCATGCCGGCCAGTTCGTCCGCCAGGGCGCGATCGCCCAGCGCGTCGATCTCGGCGGTGGTGTTGTAGTTCGACCGGGCCGCCAGGAGGGTCGCCGCGTCGAGGGCGTCCTGGAGGCGGCGCTTCTCCACGCTGGCGCGGTTCACGTCGATCAGGCCGAAGGCCAGGACGGCCATCGGCAGGGCGAGCACGGCGAACCAGACGGCGACCGCGCCGCCGTCCTCGCGACGGAACCGCCGGGCGAACCGCGCCAGCGGCGCGGCGAGCCCAAAGGCGTGCCGGATCGAGCGTTTCAGCATGGATGGTTCACCCCGTTTTGCGGGCAATATCCGGCCCTACGGTAAGAAAACCGCCAACACGCGTGGTGAATCGGACCTTACCGGCGTCCCGACCGTCAGCGGGATAGGCGCAGGGCGTTGATGTCGGTGGCGATGGCGCGGAAGGCCTCCTTCAGGGCCGTCGAGCCTGTCGGCATGTAGACGTGCTTGGCGTCGGTGGCGCAGTTGCTGACCAGGTCCCGGGCGCGCTGGTCGTTCACGATCTCGAAGCCGACCGTGTAGACCACCACCCCCGCCGCCTTCATGTTGGCGCAGAGGTTCGTCGCCTGGTCGAAGGCGCTGCCGTTGGGCGCGTCGCAGCCGATGTGGTCGGCGAGCTCGCCGCTGCCTTCGGTCGAGCTTTTGGCGATCACGCCGTCGCAATAGGCGCTGTTGTATTCGCCGTCGGTCATCAGCACGACGACCTTGAGCAGGTCGCGGGTTCCGTAGTCGGCCGGGCGGCTGGCCTCGGGCCAGAGGTAGCCGAAGTTCGGCGAGACCAGATACCAGCCCCAGCCCACGCCGACATGGCCGGCCGTCGAGCCGGCCGCCTGCAGCGCCGCGACCTTGGCCTTGAGGTCCGCCTTGTCGCTGGACAGGGGCGTGATGGCGTTGGTCAGACAGGGATTGTTCGTGCTGGGGTAGTTCCGTCCCAGCGGCGCGGTGCTGGGCGCCGTGTCGGTGAAGGCGTCGGCCCCGGTGCGCTCGCTGACGCAGTTGCTGATCGAGAAGGTCTTGTTGTTCCCGTAACGGTTCACGAACCTGTACTTCTGACAACCCGACGTGGTGCAGGTCCCGCTCGAAACCGAGCCGCGGACGCTGCCGGCGTAGCTCCCGACGTTCACGCCCATCGAATAGGGGACGATCGCGACCTTCGAATAGTAGGGCGTCTGGACGTCCTGGACGACGATGTTGACCAGCTCTTCCGCGGCCGACCTCAGCCCGGTGATCTTGGTCCCCTTCATCGACCCCGTGACGTCCAGCACCAGCGCCACCTCGACGCTGTAGGAGTTCCGGGTCACCTCGGCGTCGGCGTTCAGCACCATGTCGCCGTCCATCCACAGGCCGGCGATGAAGGGCGTCATGGTGGCCGTCGCGGTGGCGGTGATCTTGTTGTCCGTCAGCCTGAAGGTGGAGGCCGTCAGCGCCGCCTCCGTACCGTAGAGGTCGGCGGCCAGGACGCCGTCCCCGACGGTCTTCAGCTGGGTGTCGGTCGTCGCCGTGGACCGCGCGGCGGCCAGCGTGGCGGCGTCCAGGGCGTCCTGCAGCTGGCGTTTGGCGTTCGACGCCCGGCTGATGTCGACCATGCCCAGCGTCATCACCATCAGCGGCACGGCGGCGAGCGCGGCCTGCACGGCGATGGCGCCGTCCTCGCGTCGACCGAACGCGCCGGCCCACGCCATGATCCGTCCGACGACGGTACGCCCCATCTTCATCCCATAGCCCCGACGGTTTGCGAACCGTCCCCGAGCCTGGACCCATGTGGGTAAATGCTTACGCCACCGGACAGGGTGAAAGTCCATGAACCATACCGACGCGAAAAGGGCGGCGGATCGCTCCGCCGCCCTCTCGTTTCAGGGGTGTCGGCGCCGGCCTACCAGCCGCACTTCTCGCCCTTGTTCTGCTTCGTCAGCCAGACGTTCAGCGGCTGGAAGTAGTCCGCCACGGCCGAGGCGTCGGTGCGGGTCTCGCCGGTGAAGGCCTTCAGCTCCTCCGGCCAGGGCTTGGAGGCGCCCATCTCCATCATGGCGTTGAACTTCGCGCCGACCGCCTTGTCGCCGTAGATCGAGCAGCGGTGCAGCGGCCCCTTCCAGCCGGCCTGCTGGCAGGCCGCGCGGTGGAACTGGAACTGATAGACGTGCGCCAGGAAGTAGCGGGTGTACGGAACGTTGCCCGGCACATGGTACTTGGCGCCCGGGTCGAAGGCGTCGGCCGGACGCGGTCCCGGCGGCACGATGCCCTGATACTGGGTGCGCAGCTTCCACCAGCCGTCGTTGTACTGCTCCGGCTTCAGCTCGCCGTCGAACACCTCCCAGCGCCAGCGGTCGACCAGCAGGCCGAACGGCATGAACGCGATCTTGTTCAGCGCCATCTCGAGCAGGAAGGGGATGTCGCCCTCCGCGCCCGGCACGTCCTTCAACAGGCCGATCTGGTTGAGGTAGGTCGGGGTCAGGGCCGACAGGCCGACGAAGTCGCCGATCGCCTCGTGGAAGCCGTCGTTCGCCCCGTTCTTGAACAGGTAGGGCTGATCCTTGTAGGCGCGCTGGTAGTAGTTGTGACCCAGCTCGTGGTGGATGGTGTAGAAGTCCTCGCCGTTGACCTTGGTGCACATCTTGATGCGGATGTCGTCGCGGTCGTCGACGTCCCAGGCCGAGGCGTGGCAGACCACCTCGCGCCCTTCCGGACGCACGATCTGCGAACGGGTCCAGAAGGTGTCCGGCAGCGGGTCGAGGCCCAGCGAGACGTAGAAGTTCTCACCGGTCTTGACCATCTTGGTCGGGTCGTAGCCGGCGTTCACCAGCAGGGTGTCGAGGCTGTAGGAGGTCTTCTCGTCCTTGGGCGCGACCAGCGGATAGATGTTGCCCCATTGCTGGGCCCACATGTTGCCCAGCAGGTCGGCGCGGATGGGGCCGGTGCGCTTCTGGACAGCGTCGCCGTACTTCTCGTTCAGGCGCGCGCGGACATAGCAGTGCAGGTTCTTGTAGAAGGGCTCGATCTGCTTCCAGAGGCGATCGGTCTCGGCGGCGAAGGCGTCCGGATCCATGTCGTAGCCCGAGCGCCACAGGGCGCCGGTGTCCTTGTAGCCGAGCTGGCGGGAGCCTTCGTTCGACATGTCGGCGAGCTTGGCGTAGTCGGCGCGCATTCCCGGCGAGATCGAGTGCCAGCCCTCCCAGACCGCCTTCAGCTCGGCGGGGTCGCGGCTGGAGGCCATGACGTCCTCGGCGTCGTTCAGGGTGATCTGCTTGCCCTTGTAGGCGAACTTGCCGGTCGAATAGGTCGAGTCCAGGCGCGAGGCGATGGTCGCCATCTCGTCGGCGGCGCCCGGGCGCTGCGGCGCCGGCGCGACCAGCGAACGCTTCAGGATGTCCAGCTTGCGGCGGGTGACCGGGTCGGCGGCGACGCCGTCGTACTTGGCGGCTTCGATGGCCAGCTTGGTCGCCAGGTCGGTGATCTCGCTGGTGGCCTTGGCCTCGAGCCACTGGGTGTCTTCGGTGATGTAGGTGGCGCGGACCCAGGCGGCCTTCTGGACGTACTGGGACAGCCTGGCGAGATCCGCCTCGGCCTTGTCGGCGAAAGCCTTGGCCTCCGCCGGGGTCGGCTTGGGCGCCTGGGCCAGCGCGGCCGCGGGCAGGCCCGCGACGATGGCCAGCGCCGCGCCGGCGGCCAGCAGTTTGGTCTTGAGCATGAACGTTTCCTCGAAGCGTATTTTGGCGGCATGGGAAGCGCGCCATTCCGCCCGCGTCAAGGATCAGTCCGTCGGCGCGGGCGATTCGGGAGCAGGAACCGCCAGCGGGGCCGGCTCGGCGGGCAGGATCGGCGCGGGTTCGGGCGTCGCCTCCGGCAGCGGATCGGACTTCTTCTCCGGCGCCGGCCTGCGCGCCGTCGGCTTGCGAACGGGCTCCGGCTCGGTCCTCTCGGCCTTGGTCGCGGGGCGCAGCTTGCCGACACAGGCGGCGAGGCCGTCGTTGCGCACGGTCCCGGCCGCGGCCCCGATCCGGCGCGAGCGGCGCTGGACATAGGGGCCCGACTGCACGGCCTTGTACTTCAGCGGATTGGGCAGGATGGCGACGAGCCGCGCGGCCTGGGCCCGGGTCAGTTGATCGGCGGAGACGCCGAAGTACCGCCGCGCCGCCGCCTCGGCGCCGTAGGTCCCGGCGCCCATCTCGGCGACGTTGAGATAGACCTCCATGATCCGGCGCTTGCCCCAGATCGCCTCGATCAGGGTCGTGTAGTAGGCCTCCAGGCCCTTGCGGACATATGAGCGCTGCGGCCACAGGAAGACGTTCTTGGCGGTCTGCTGGCTGATGGTCGATCCGCCGCGGACCCGGCCGCCCTTCTGGTTGCTCTTCCAGGCCTTCTCCATGGCCTCGAAGTCGAAGCCGTCATGGTCGCAGAAGCGGGCGTCCTCGGCCGCGATGGCCGCCTGGACGAGGGCCGGCGAAATCTTGTGGATCGGCCGCCAGCGGTAGTCCCACCCCTTCCCCTCGAAGACCCGCTGGATCATCAGGATGGTCACCGGCGGCGGCGCGAAGCGGTAGACGACCGTCAGGCCGACGGGGATCGCCACGCCGATGATGAACCCCCAGAGCACGACCAGGCGCAGGACCCGCAGCACGCCGCTCTGCCGCTTGGCGGCCATGGAAAGCTCCTCTCCGTAGGGCCCGTCGCCGCCCCGCTTGCCTTGACGCGACGGATGGGTGTTAGCCACACAAACCTGAATCTGTCGCCCAGCGAAAGCGTCTTTCCATGAACGTCACCGAGGCCGTCCAGCGTCGCGTCTCCGTCCGGGCCTTCAAGCCGGACCCGGTCCCGGGCGCGCTGGTCCGGGAGATCCTGGAGCTGGCGCAGCGCGCGCCCTCGGGCGGCAACCTGCAGCCGTGGCGCGTCCACGCCCTCGCCCGCGGCCCGCTGGAAGAGCTCAAGGCCAAGGTCGCCGCCAACCTGGCCGGCGAGGAGCCGGAGTACGACGTCTATCCGCCCGAGCTGTGGGACCCGTTCCGCACTCGCCGGTTCCAGTGCGGCGAGGACCTCTACGCCACCATCGGCATCCCGCGCGAGGACAAGCCCGCCCGGCTGCGCCAGCTGTTCAAGAACACCCAGTTCTTCGGCGCGCCGGTCGGCCTGTTCTTCAGCCTCGACCGCAACCTGGGCAAGCCGCAGTGGGCCGACGTCGGCATGTACATGCAGACCGTGATGCTGCTGGCCGTCGAGCGGGGCCTGGCCACCTGCGCCCAGGAGTTCTGGGCGCGCTATCCCAAGACGGTCGGCGATTTCATCGGCCTGCCGGAGGACCACATGCTGTTCTCCGGCATGGCCATGGGCTGGGCCGACGAGGCGGCGCCGATCAACAGCCTTCGCACCCGTCGCGACCCGTTCGAGGTCTGGGCGGAAATGCAGGGCTTCGACTGAGCCCTAGCCTTCCCGCATCACGATCCCCGCCGCGCCGTCCTCGTCGCCCCAGGCGATGCGACGACCGTCGGGGGTGATGGCGAGGGCGCTGATCGCCGCGCCCTTCTCCGCCTTGAGGGTGTCGATGCGGCCGCTCTTCAGATCCGCCGCCCAGACCCGGCCGTCGTCCAGCCCGGCCGCGACGATCGTGCTCGCCGGCGTCGCCGCCACCCGCACCACCATGGCCGACTGCTCGAAGCCGATCTCCGCGGCTTCCTTGCCCATCGGGCCGGTCGAGCCGGAGAAGGGCCAGATCACCGCGCCGTGCGAGCCGCTGGTGGCCATCATCGCGCCGCCGGCCAGGAAGGCCATGCTCTTCACCTTGGCCGGATAGCCGCCCATGCGCAGGTTCTTCTCGTCGGCGATCTTCCAGCCGTGCAGGCTGTTCTCCTGCATCGCGCTCATCAGGAACTTGCCGTCGGGGCTCCAGGCCACGACCGAATGGGCGCCCGCCCACTTCAGGAACACGGGCTTCTGGCTCTCGATCCGGGCGTACCACAAGGCCGCGCCGCCATAGGTCGCCGCGGCCAGCCGACGGCCCTTGGCGTCGAAGGCGACGTCGGCGATCGACTTCTCATGGGTGAAGGTCCGGGCGAAGGCGGCGTCCTTCACGTCGCGCACATGCAGATCGCGGCCGGCCGAGAAGGCGATCAGGCCCGAATCGCTGCTGGCGGCGACCGCGTCGATCCACCGCCCCTTCACCGATGCGACCTCGGAAGCGGCCACCTCGTCGCCCTCCAACCGGGTCCAGACCACGCGGCCGTCATCACCACCGGTCAGCAGCCCAGCGCCGGAGGGATGGTCGGCGGACGACAACACCGCGCCATCGTGCGCTTCGACAGTGGCGAATCCCTGGTCCAGGACGAGGCGAACGGTCCCGTCTCCGAGGGCGAACGCCGCTCGGCCGGCTTTGTCGAAGCGGGCGGCGGTCACATAGGCGTCGAAATCGAAGGTCATGGTCCGGTCGTTTACAGCGCCGGCCCTCGGTTTGCCCAGCCGGACGCGCTCTTTCGTGTTCGGCGAGAGTCAGGCTTTACAAGCGGCCACATCCGCGTAATGGGTGGCCTGAATGAGACAGGGCCGCCCTCGCGGACCCGCGATATTTGGGAGTGTGTCCGGTATGGGTGCGAAGCTCGGCGGCGGCGGCGGCAAGAAGTACGACCTCGGCCAGAACAGCGAAATCAACGTGACGCCGTTCGTGGACGTCATGCTCGTGCTGCTGATCATCTTCATGGTGGCCGCGCCGATGGCGACGGTGTCGATCGCGATCGACCTTCCGCCGGCGGTGCCGAACCCGGACAACGTGAAGCCGAAGGAACCGGTCTTCATCTCGATCCAGAAGTCGGGCGCCCTGTTCATCGCCGACAAGCAGACCCGCCTGGAAAACCTGTCCGCCGACATCCCGGCCGCGATGGCCCAGAAGGGCGTCACCGGCAACTTCCAGGAAGAGCGCGTGTTCGTCCGCGCCGACGCCGACGTGCAGTACGAGCAGTTCATGGCGGTCCTGAACGTTCTCCAGGAGAACGGCTACTTCAAGATCGGCCTGATCAACGAAGACATCGAGTAGTCGCCGAGCGACCGCTCCAGACATGCGAAGGGCCGGTGGATGACCACCGGCCCTTTTGCTTTTTGACCGTTGGATCCTCTCCCATCGGGAGAGGGGGACCATGCGAAGCATGGTGGAGAGGGTCTACGGCCTTTGGCCCCCTCCACCATCCTGCGGATGGTTCCCCTCCCCCGATGGGGGAGGAAAACCGCTAAGCCACGCAGCCCTCGAAGCCGGCCTTCAGCGCCGCCTCGTCCAGGTCGCGGCCGATGAAGACCATGCGGCTGTAGCGGCGCTCGCCGTCCTTCCAGTCGCGTTGGTAGTCGCCCTCGAGAATCATGTGCACGGCCTGGAACACCAGGCGGCGGTTCTCGCCCTTGATGTCCAGGATGCCCTTGGCCCGCAGGATGTCGGGACCCTTGTCCTGCAGCAGCTGGTTCAGCCAGTTGGTGATCTTGATGCCATCGAGCGGCTTCTCGCTGGTCAGCGAGATCCCGCGGATGCCGGCTTCGGCGACATGGTCGTGCGCATGATCATGATGGCCGTGATCATGGTCGTGATGATGATGGTCGTGATCATGGTCGCAATCCTCGTCATGGACATGGCCCGGCTCGCCATGGGCGGGGTTGAGGAACTCGGGTTCGATCTCGACGATGCGATCGAGATCGAAGCCGCCGCGGCCCAGGATGGCGTCCAGCGGCACGGCCGAGCGCTGGGTCTTGTGGATCGGGGCCAGCGGGTTGATGCGGCGGATCTGGGCCTCGACCGAGGCCAGCTCCTCCGGCGAGACCAGATCGGTCTTGTTCAGCAGGATCTGGTCGGCGAAGGCGATCTGCTCGACCGCTTCCCTGCTGTCGGCCAGGCGCAGCGGCAGGTGTTTGGCGTCCACGACCGTGGTCACCGAGTCCAGCCGCGTCTTGGCCTTCACGTCGTCGTCGACGAAGAAGGTCTGGGCCACCGGGCCCGGATCGGCCAGGCCCGTGGTCTCGACCACGATGGCGTCGAAACCACCCTTGCGCTTCATGAGGCCCGAGACGACGCGGATCAGGTCGCCGCGCACCGTGCAGCAGACGCAGCCGTTGTTCATCTCGAACACTTCCTCGTCCGCGCCGACGACCAGGTCGTTGTCGATGCCCACCTCGCCGAACTCGTTGACGATCACGGCGTAGCGCTTGCCGTGATCCTCGGTGAGGATGCGGTTCAGCAGCGTGGTCTTGCCGGCGCCGAGGTAGCCGGTGAGGACGGTGACGGGCGTCTTGGCGACGGAAGCGGTATCGGTCATGGCCGCCTAGATAGTGTCGGCGGCGGGTCCTGACAAACGGCGCGTCAGGCCTCGAACACCATCACCGCCAGGCCGAGCAGGATGAGCGCCCCGCCGAGGATCGCCTGCTCGTACTTCTCCAGCGCCTCGAGCTTCAGGCGATTGGCCCCGGCCAGGCTCAGGCCGGTGAAGATCAGCATGCCCGCGGCCGTGGCCAGCAGCAGGATCAGGCTGAGCAGGGCGAAGGCGCCCCAGCCATGCTTCACCCCGGCCAGATAGACCGGCAGGAAGGCCTCGCAGGGCGACAGCGCCAGCAGGACGAAGAGTCCCGCCATGGCGGCCCGGTCCGAGACGTACTTGCGCGGCTGGGCGCTCTTCCGGTGCTGATGGTGCCGGAACAGATAGAAGAGACCCAGCGCGACCAGCAGGCCGCCGACGATCCAGTGGAACCACTCGCCCAGCGTCGGCAGGGCGACCAGACCGGCGGTGACCACGAGCAGACCCAGGACGATGGTGAAGGCCACGTGGCCGATCCCGGCCAGGGCCGTGACGCCCAAGGTCTTGCCCGCCGACCAGTTCTGGCCGCGGCCGACCAGCACGAACGGCAGCCAGTGGGTGGGCAGCGCCGCATGCAGGAAGGCGACGGCGAAGCCGGTGGCGGCGATGGAGGCGAAGAGCGTCGAGGTCACGAAGGCTCTATGACATGTTATATTGTAACAGTCGAGCCGAATCGTATGGCCGACGCCGGAACTCTAAGCCCGAACCTCGAACACCAGGTTGAAGGGCGTCTCCGCGGCCCGGCGAAAATGGGTGAACCCCGCCTCCTCCGTGACCTTGCGCAGGCGCGCCTCGCCGGCCTGGGCGCCCAGCCCCAGCCCCACCTCCTGGCTCAGCGAGGCCGGCGTGCAGATCATGGTCGAGGCCGAATAGAACAGCCGCCCGACCGGATTGAGGTTGTCGCCCAGGTCGTCGTTGGCGAACGGCTCGACCAGCAGCCAGGTCCCGTCCGGCTTCAGGGTCTCGCGAATATGTCGCGAGGCGCCGACCGGGTCGCCCATGTCGTGCAGGGCGTCGAAGATGGCCGCCATGTCGTAGTCCGCGCCCGGGAAATCCTGGGCCGAGGCGACCTCGAACTCGCAGCGGTCCGCGACGCCGGCCTCTTCCGCCGCGGCCCTGGCCCGTTCGATCGACGGCGCATGGTAGTCGAAGCCATAGAAGCGCGACCGCGGATAGGCCTGGGCCATCAGCACCGTCGAGGCGCCGTGGCCGCAACCGATGTCGGCCACCCGGGCGCCCGCCTTCAGGCGAGCCTCCACCCCGTCCAGCGCCGGAATCCAGGAGGACACCAGATTGGCGTTGTAGCCGGGCCGGAAGAAGCGCTCGGTGCCTCGGAACAGGCATTGGCTGTGCTCATGCCAGCCGACGCCCTTTCCCGACCCGAAGGCCGCCGTGACCTTCGGCTCATCGAGAAAGACGGCCTGCAGGACCTCGAAACCGCCGGCCATGAAGGCCGGACCGCCCTCGTCGGCGAAGACCATGGCCTGTTCCGGGGTCATGAAGAAGCGCCCGCCGGCCTTGTCGTATTCGATGTAGCCGGCCGCCGCCTGAGCGGCGAGCCATTCCCGGACGTAGCGCTCGGTCGTGCCGGTATGGGCGGCCAACTCGGCGGAGGTCGAGGGACCGCGCTCGGCCAATCCTCGGTACAGCCCGGTGCGATCACCGATCAGAACGAGGGCGGCGGAAATGGCCGCTCCCATGTCGCCGACCATCTTGCCCATGAAGGCTTCGAGCTTTTCGGGATCGGGGGGAACGGGGCGAAGGCCGTTGGTCGCGCTCATGGGCGCCTCCTTCTTGCGAAGGTCGACCGGCGCGTCCCCCCGGAGCGATCGGCGCGCCGATCAACTCATCAGGACAACTGTGATGTGAGGATATAGACCCCGCGCGCGCGGCGAACCACTGCATCAGGGTTGAAAGGCGCCTGACCGCCGTTGACTCATGGGCGCTCGGCTGTATAAGTCCGGCCCCTCGCCCGCAGGCCCGTCCCGCGGGCGCGGCCTATTTTGCGAACACACAGAATTTCAAGGCGATAACCGATGTACGCGGTGATCAAGACCGGCGGCAAGCAATACCGGGTCCAACCGGGCGACGTGCTCGTTGTCGAAAAGCTGGCCGGTGAGCCGGGTGCGGACGTCGCGTTCGGCGAAGTCCTGATGCTGGGCGACGGCGACGCGGTCACCGTGGGCGCTCCCCTCGTGGACGGCGCTTCGGTCAGCGCGACGCTGATCGAGACCCGCAAGGGCGAGAAGGTGAAGATCTTCAAGAAGATCCGTCGCCAGGGCTACCGCCGCACGCGCGGTCACCGCCAGACCGAGACGGTCCTGCGCGTGACCTCGATCGCCGGCGCCGGCAAGACCGAGAAGTGGGACGGCACGGTCTCGCTGACCACCAAGGCCGAGCTGAACGCCCGCTCGCGCAACCTGAAGATCGCCGCGCCGGTCGCCGCCGAAGCCGCTCCGGCTCCGGAAGCCAAGGCCGCTCCGGCCAAGAAGGCCGCGCCGAAGAAGGCTGAAGCCAAGGCCGAGGGCGAAGCCGCCCCCGCCAAGAAGGCCGCGCCGAAGAAGGCCGCCGCCAAGAAGGAAGACGGCGAAGCCTAAGGGCGGCGCCTCTAGAGGATAGGAGAGCACCATGGCTCACAAAAAATCTGGCGGCTCCTCGCGCAACGGCCGCGATTCGGCTGGCCGCCGTCTCGGCGTGAAGAAGTTCGGCGGCGAAGCCGTCGACGCCGGCAACATCATCATCCGTCAGCGCGGCACGAAGTTCTGGCCGGGCGACAACGTGGGCATGGGCAAGGACCATACCCTCTTCGCTCTGGTGAACGGCGCCGTGAAGTTCGTAACCAAGCGCAACAACCGCACCTACGCGACGGTCGTTCCGACCCAGCTCCAGGCCGCCGAATAGGCGATCCTGGAACTTCCCGGATCGCCCGACATCAGGCGATCCGGACATGAAATTCCTAGCGGGGAGTCCGGACGCCGGGCTCCCCGCTTTGCATTTCAGGCCCTGCCCCCGGACACAGGAAAGACACGGGGGACGGCCAGGGAGGTCGACCATGTGCATGATCGAGGTTTCCCCGACCATCGAGACACGGCGGCTGGCGCTGCGCGCGCCGGTCATTGAGGATGCGCCCCGCATCGCGGCCCTGCTGAACGACCTCGACGTCGCCAGAATGACGGCCCGGATGCCCCACCCCTACACGTCGGCCGACGCCGAGGACTTCGTCGTCCGCGCCATGGCCGCCGACCCTCGGACGGAGCGCGTGTTCCTGATCGAACTGGAGGACCAGGGCGTGGTCGGCAATCTCCATTTCTTCCCGTCAGCCGAGGGCTACGCCGAGGTCGGCTACTCGGTCGGCAAGGCCTGGTGGGGTCGTGGGATCGCCACGGAGGCCCTGCAGGGCGGCCTGGCCTGGGCAGGGCGGGAATGGCGCAAGCGGATGATCATCGCAGGCCATTTCGCCGACAACCCGGCCTCGGGCGGCGTGCTGGTCAAGGCCGGCTTCCTCTACACCGGCGAAGTCCGCCAGCTGGCCTCGCGCGCGCGGGGCGGGACCGCGCCGTCGCGGATGATGGTCTGGCTTGCCTGAGGAGGGTCTACTTCCGCTTGGCGGCGGCGGCGATGGCCTTGTCCAGCGTGGCGAGATCCATCTCCCCCGCGGTCTGCTTCACCAGCACGCCGTTGACGTAGAAGGTCGGAGTCCCGCGGACGCCGTCCAGGTTGCTGGCGGTCTCGATGCGTGCCTTCAGGGCGTCGAACGCGGCCTGATCGTTCATGCAGGCGTCGTAGCGCTTTTCGTCGACCCCGACCCCGGCGCCGATGCCCTTGAGGGTCTTCTGCAGACCCTCGATCGTGCCATCCTTGTAGATGCCGTCCTGAGCGGCGAACACGCGCTCGACCACGGTGAAGTAGTTCTGCTTGCCGGCGCAGCGGGCCAGCATCGTCGCCGGTATCGCCAGCTGGGGCGGCGGGGTGACGAACTCCCGGAACACGAACAGCACCTTGCCGCTGTCGATGTACTTCTTGCGGAAGGCCGGGAAGACGCTCTTGTGGAAGGCCGCGCAGTGCGGGCAGGACAGCGACGCGTACTCCACGACCACGACCTTGGCCTTCGGATTGCCCAGGGTCATGTCATCCGGGCGGACGGGCGACTTGGCCTGGGCCAGGACCGTCCCGGCCGGAAGCAGGGCCAAGGCCGTAAGGCCCGCCAGATATGTACGCCGCGACGCCATGCACACTTCCCCTCGACCATCGGTAGCCGTTCGGACCGCATCTAGGCCGGTTTCCACCATGGAGGGAAGAGCCGGCCCTTTCCTGACGCCCCCCTTGCCTCATAAGGACGCGATGAAATTCCTCGACCAGTGCAAGATCTTCATCCGCTCCGGCAACGGCGGCGGCGGCGCTGTGTCGTTCCGGCGCGAGAAGTACATCGAGTACGGCGGTCCCGACGGCGGCGACGGCGGCTCGGGCGGCGACGTCTGGATCGAAGCGGTCGAAGGGCTGAACACCCTCATCGACTACCGGTACCAGCAGCATTTCAAGGCCGAGACCGGCGTCCACGGCATGGGCCGCAACCGCCACGGCGCGGCCGGCGCCGACATGGTCCTGAAAGTCCCCGTCGGCACCCAGGTGCTGGAGGAGGACAAGGAGACCCTGATCGTCGACCTGGATCATGCCGGCATGCGCTATCTGCTGGCCAAGGGCGGCAACGGCGGCTGGGGCAACGACCGTTTCAAGGGCCCGATCAACCAAGCGCCCAAGCACGCCAACCCCGGCCAGCCGGGCGAGGAGAAGTGGATCTGGCTGCGGCTGAAGCTGATCGCCGACGCCGGCCTGGTCGGCTTGCCGAACGCCGGCAAGTCGACCTTCCTGGCCGCGGTCAGCGCCGCCAAGCCGAAGATCGCCGACTATCCCTTCACGACCCTGGTTCCGAACCTGGGCATCGTCGACCTGACCAGCGAGGAACGCTTCGTCATCGCCGACATCCCGGGCCTCATTGAAGGCGCGTCGGAAGGCGCCGGCCTGGGCACCCGCTTCCTGGGCCACGTCGAGCGCGCGGGCGTGCTGATCCACCTCGTCGACGCCACCCAGGACGACATCGCCGGCGCCTACCGGACGATCCGCGGCGAGCTGGAAGCCTATGGCGAGGGCCTGGCGGACCGGGCCGAGATCCTGGCGCTGAACAAGGTCGACGCCCTGGACGAGGAACTGCGCCAGTGGAAGTCGGACGAACTGGAAGCGGCCGCGGGCAGGAAGCCCCGGCTGATTTCCGGGGTCTCCGGCGAGGGCGTGCAAGACCTGCTCCGCGCCGCCTACGTCGAAATTCGACGCCACCGCGGAGAGGAAGCCGCGGCCGAGGCCGACGACGAACCGTCGGCCGACTGGTCGCCGCTCTGACGCCATTTGGGGGAAGCCGCCATGCTCCTGGCCACGTTCGCTGCACTGCTGCTTCTGGCTGAGCCGGCGGCCGTCCCGCCCCCTGCTCCCGCCGCTGCGCCAGCGCCCGCGCCGGTCGATCCCGTGGCCGCCCGGCTCGAGGCTCTTATGGAGACCTGGCGCGGCAAGTCCGGCGATCCGCTGCGCGGCAAGCTCGGCCTCTCCCAAAGCACCAAGACCGCGGCCGACGGCGAGGCCGTCTTCTGGCTGCGCCGCGCGGAGGCGGTCGGCTGCGGCATCGACGCCTCGGGCCAGATGCGCTGCCTGACCGCCGGCGCCGACGCCACCTGCGTACTGGCGATCGGCTTCGACAAGCAGGGCAAGGTCAAGACCTGGCGCATCTCGGGCGCGCCGCCGGCCTGCCAGATGTTCGTCGACGAACTTACGCCCTCCTGACCATGGCTGCAGGCAATGAACTGACCCGCGCCCGGCGGGTCGTGGTCAAGGTCGGCTCGGCCCTGGTGGTCGACGCCCAGGCGGGCGCCCCCGCCCATGCCTGGCTGAAGGCCTTCGCCGCCGACGCCGCCCGGCTGCGCGCGCGCGGTCAGCAGGTGCTGGTGGTGTCGTCCGGCGCCGTGGCCCTGGGCCGCCGACGCCTGGGCCTGACCCGCAAGGCCCTGACCCTGCCCGAGAAGCAGGCCGCCGCCGCCGCCGGGCAGTCCCTGCTCATGCGCGCCTGGGAGGAAGCGTTCGAGCCGCATAGCGTGGGCGTGGCCCAGGTGCTGATGACCCGCGACGACACCGAGGTCCGCCGCCGCTGGCTGAACGGCCGGGCGACGGTCGAGACCCTGCTGTCGCTAGGCGTGGTGCCGGTGGTCAATGAGAACGACACCGTCGTCACCGAGGAGATCCGCTACGGCGACAACGACCGCCTGGCCGCCCGCGTCGCCCAGATGATCGGCGCCGACGCCCTCGTGCTGCTCAGCGACATCGACGGCCTCTATACCGCCGACCCGCGCCGTGATCCGACGGCCAAGCGGCTGGAGCGGGTCGAGGCCCTGACGCCCGAGATCATCGAGATGGCCGGCGGCGCCAACGCCAGCGCGGGCGTGGGCACGGGCGGGATGGCCACAAAGCTGGCCGCGGCCGGCATCGCCCGGGCCGCCGGCTGCGCCACCATCGTGACCTTGGGCAGCCGTCCGCAGCCGTTGCAGGCGGTCGAGGACGGCGCGCCGGCGACGGTCTTCGCCCCCGCGACCACGGCCGCGGCGGCCTACAAGGGCTGGATCGCCGGCTCCCTGGCGCCGCAGGGCGTTCTGATCGTCGACGCCGGCGCCGCGACGGCGCTGCGCAGCGGCAAGAGCCTGCTGGCGGCGGGGGTCCGCGCGGTCGAAGGCCGCTTCGGCAAGGGCGATGCGGTGGTCGTCCGCGGCGAGGATGGCCGGGAGCTGGGCCGCGGTCTGGTCCGCTATGACGCCGCCGACGCGGAACGCATCCTGGGCCTGCGCAGCGACGCGATCGAGGCCGCGCTGGGCTATTCCGAGGGCCCGGTGATTCACGCCGACGATCTGGCGATGGCCGACCGCTGATCGCAAGGCGTTTGCGGTCGACCGGGAAAAGGGGCTAAGGCTCATCCTGAGCATATCCGGGGACGGAGCGATGGACGACGGAGCGGTCAGCCTGCAGGCGACGATGACGGCGATGGGCCAGGCGGCCCGCGAGGGCGCGCGCGCCCTGCGCCTGTCGACGCCAGAGCAGCGCACGGCCGCGATCCGCGCCATGGCCCAGGCCATCCGCGACGACGCCCAGGCCATCCTGGCCGCCAACCAGCGCGACCAGGCGGCCGCCCGCGACGCCGGCCTGGCCGCGCCGATGATCGACCGCATGATGCTGGACGCCGGCCGCCTGGAAGGCGTGGCCCAGGGCGTCGAGGCCGTGGCCGGCATTCCCGACCCTCTCGGCGTCGAGACCGCCCGCTGGACCCGGCCCAACGGCCTGGACATCGCCCGGGTGCGGACGCCGATCGGCGTGATCGCCATCATCTACGAGAGCCGCCCGAACGTGACGGCGGACGCGGCCGCCCTGTGCGTGCGTTCGGGCAACGCGGCGATCCTGCGCGGCGGGTCGGAGTGCATCCGGACCAACCAGGCGCTCCACGCCGCCGTAGCCAAGGGCCTGACCGCCGCCGGCCTGCCGGCCGCCTGCGTCCAGGTGGTGAAGACCAGCGACCGCGCGGCCGTCGGCCATATCCTGTCGGGCCTGGACCGTACGATCGACCTGATCATTCCGCGCGGCGGCAAGAGTCTGGTCGCCCGCGTCCAGGCCGAGGCCCGCGCGCCGGTCCTGGGTCACCTCGAAGGGCTGAACCACGTCTATGTCGACGCCGAAGCCGATGTCGCCAAGGCCCGCGACATCGTGCTGAACGCCAAGATGCGGCGCGTGTCGGTGTGCGGCGCCGCCGAGACCCTGCTGGTCGACGCCAAGGCGGCCGAACGCCTGCTGCCGCCCGTCGCCGACGCCCTGATCAGGGCCGGCTGCGAACTGCGCGGCGACGCCCGCGCCCGCGCCATCGAGCCGACGATGGCCGCCGCGACGATCGAGGACTGGACCACCGAATACCTGGCCCCGACCATCGCCGTGGCCGTGGTCGACGGGGTCGAAGGCGCCGCCGCCCACATCGCCTCCTACGGCTCGGGCCACACCGACGCCATCGTCACCGAGAACGCCGCCACGGCCGAACGCTTCACCGCCCTGGTCGATTCGGCGA
This sequence comes from Caulobacter mirabilis, assembly GCF_002749615.1. Taxonomy (GTDB): domain Bacteria; phylum Pseudomonadota; class Alphaproteobacteria; order Caulobacterales; family Caulobacteraceae; genus Caulobacter; species Caulobacter mirabilis. The sequence goes on along the minus strand of NZ_CP024201.1, from coordinate 349,823 downwards.
TCGTGCTGATCAACGCCTCGACCCAGTTCGCCGACGGCGGCGAGTTCGGCTTCGGAGCCGAGATCGGCATCGCCACCGACAAACTCCATGCCCGCGGCCCGGTAGGGGCCGAGCAGCTCACGACGTTCAAGTATGTGGTTCGCGGGACCGGCCAGACTCGTCCCTGAAGCCGGCCGTCCGGGGGCCCTGCGGCTCGGCTTCGACCTGAAGCCGGGCATGCGGGTCGGCCTGTACGGCGGGTCCTTCAACCCGGCGCACGACGGGCACGCCCACGTCGCCGAGACGGCGATGACGCGCCTGCATCTCGACCATGTCATCTGGCTGGTCTCGCCGCAGAACCCGCTGAAGTCCTCCAAGGAGACCGCCCCGCTCGCCGAGCGGATGGCCGGGGCCCGCGCCCAGGCGCGTGGGCCGGGGATGATCATCTCCGACGCCGAGACGCGGATGGGCTCGCAGTACACGATCGACACGGTCCGGATCCTCAAGCAGCGCTTTCCCGGCGTGCATTTCGTCTGGATCATGGGCGCCGACAGCCTGGCCTCCTTCCACCGCTGGAAGGGCTGGACCCAGCTGATGCACGAGGTGCCGGTGGCGGTGATCTCGCGCCCCTGGGCCGGATTGAAGAGCCAGACCTCGCCGACGGCCCGCCGTTTCGCCGCCGCGCGGCGGCCGGCGCGGGAGGCCAAGCTGCTGCCCGGGGCCAAGACCCCGGCCTGGGTCTACCTGCCCGGCCCGTTCAATTTCCAGTCCTCCACGGCTCTGCGCGAACGCCTCCGGAAGGCGTGAGATTCTGATTCGCTGACGAACCCGCTCGGACGTGCTATGGGGTGGTGCTTGCGAGGCTAACAAGGAGCACTCCGCTGAACCGCGAGTTGGCGCCCATGGCGCACGAAGCCCAGTCCGGGGCTTCCACCGACGAACCCCGACAGGTGGGTTCGCTCGAAGATCTGATTCTGACGCGCCTGGACGACGACAAGGCGCAGGACATCGTTCTCATCGATCTCAAGGGCAAGAGCCCGATGGCCGACACCATGATCGTGGCGTCCGGCCGTTCGCACCGTCACGTCGGCGCTCTGGCCGATCACGTTCTGCGGACGCTGAAGGAAGCCGGCCACGGCAAGGCGCGGGTCGAAGGCTTGCCGCATTGCGACTGGGTCCTGATCGACGCCGGCGATGTGGTGGTCCACCTGTTCCGCCCGGAAGTGCGCAGCTTCTACAACATCGAGAAGATCTGGTCGGTCGACTCCCCGCACATCACCGCGGCGAAGAACTGACGACTCCCTGCGTCCTTCGAGACGCTCGCTTGAAGCTCGCTCCTCAGGATGACGCGCTCAGAGATCGTCATGGTGAGGAGCGGTCCGCCAGGACCGCGTCTCGAACCACGCAATGAAGATCACCCTCCTCACCGTCCATCGTCTCGGAAGGGCGCCCGAAGCCCTGCTGGCGAAGGACTATGCCGAGCGCGCCACGGCGGCCGGCCGCTCGCTCGGCCTGGGCCCGGTCGAGGTGGTCGAGGTCGAGGCCCGCAAGCCCGGCAAGGCCGCCGAGGCCGAGGTGCTGTCGCCCCATCTCAAGGACGCCCATGTCATCGCTTGCGACGAGCACGGAGCGGTGCGGACCTCGCGCGCCTTCGCCGAGAAGATCGGCCGCCTACGCGACGACGGCGTGCGGCGGCTGGTGCTGATCATCGGCGGCGCGGACGGGCTCGACCCGTCGATCCTGGCGGCCGCCCACGAGACCCTGGCGTTCGGCCCCCAGACCTGGCCGCACGCCCTGGCGCGCGCCATGCTGGCCGAGCAGGTCTATCGCGCCGCGACCATCCTGGCCGGCTCGCCGTATCACCGCGATTGAGCTATCCCTCGCGCATGCGCCGCCGCATCGCCCTGCCGCTCGTCATCGTCCTCGCCGCCGCCGGCGGGGCGGGCAGCGTCGCGCAGGAGCCCGCCCAGCAGCCCCAGGTGGTCCGCATCGCCCCGCCGCCGGGACAGGAAGAGGCCCGCCAGCAGATCCAGGCTCTGCGCGAGGAGCTGAAGACCCTGGCCGGCCGCCAGGCCCAGAGCAGCCGCGATGTCGCCGGCGCCCGAGCCCGGCTGGACGCCCTGAACGTCCGCGAAAGCGCCCTGACGGCGGAACTGGGACGCGACCGCAACCGCCTGGCGCGGCTGCTGGGCGCCCTGCAGCTGTTCCGCCGCCAGCCGCCGCCGGCCCTGCTGGTCAGCCCGCAGGACGCCCGGGACGCGGTGCGGGCGGCCATCCTGATCCGCGCCATGACCCCCGCGCTGGAGGCTCGCGCCAAGGGCTACGCCGCCGAGGCGCGCGAGATCGCCGCGCTGCGCCGGCAGGCCGCGGCCGCCGACGCCGAACGCCTGACCGCCGAAAGCATGGCCGCCGACCGCTGGAGCGAGATCGAAAAGCTGATGGCCGAGCAGGCCGCCATCGAGCGGCGCTACGCCGACGAAGCCTTCCTGGCCGGCCGCGCCGCCGGCAGCCCCGGCCAGCTGGCCGACAGCTTCCCACGGGTCGCGGGTCCGGACGCCGGGCCCGGCCCGATCGCCCGCCCGACGGGCGCGCTGGTCCGCCGCTTCCGGGCCCCGGCGCCGGGCGGCGGCGCGTCCGACGGCCTGGCCTTCCGCGCCGAACCCGGCGGCCGGGTCCTGGCCCCGGCCCAGGGCGTGGTGGAGTTCGCGGGCCCCGTGACCGGCTGGGGCGTCATCTTGATCTTGCGAACCACGGGCGCCTACCATCTGGTTCTGGCGGGCATGAGCGAGGTTTCGGTCTCCCCCGGACAATCCGTCGCAACCGGCGCGCCTGTCGGGAAGATGTCGGATGGCGGAAGGTCGGAACCTGAGCTCTACTTGGAGCTTCGTCGCTCCGGCGCGCCGATCGATCCGACCCCGTGGCTGGACAGCGGCGCGAGCAGGCAGGCGGCGACGCCTTAATTTCGGCCCTGGCGGGTCTTTGTATCGAGAACGGCGCTCACCGCCGCTTAGGGAGCCCAGTCGGGCGATGATGAAGAAGAACCTGCTGATCGGCGCATGCGCCTTCGTTCTCGGCGCCGGGGCCATGGCCTACGTCAGCCAGCGGGCCGAGGCGGTGCCGCAGCCGCGCGCCCAGACCTATCGCATGCTCGAGCTGTTCGGCGACGTGGTCGAGATCGTCCAGCGCCAGTATGTCGTGCCGGTCGACGACAAGAAGCTGATCGAGGCCGCCCTGGACGGCATGGTCAGCTCCCTGGATCCGCACTCCGGCTACCTGGCGCCCGACAGCTTCGAGGACATGCAGGACACCACCCGCGGCGAGTACGGCGGGCTGGGCATCGAGATCGTCAGCGAGGACGGCGTCGTGAAGATCGTCGCGCCCATGGACGGCACGCCGGCCGACCGCGCGGGCCTGCAGGCCGGCGACTACATCACCGGCGTCAACGGCGAGAGCATCATCGGCATGTCGAGCAACGACGCCGTCAAGCTGATGCGCGGCAAGCCCGGCGAGAAGGTCACCCTGACCATCGCGCGCGAGAAGGCCGACCCGTTCGACGTGCCGATGGTCCGCGAGGTCATCAAGCCCAAGTCGGTCACCGCGCGCCTGGAAGGCGACTACGGCTATGTGCGCCTGTCCGGCTTCAACGAGAAAGCCACCGACGACGTCTCCGCGGCGATCAAGGACCTCCAGGCCAAGAACCCGAAGATGAAGGGCCTGGTCTTCGACCTGCGCAACAATCCTGGCGGTCTGCTCGATCAGGCCGTCGGCGTGTCCAGCCTCTTCCTGAACGGCGGCGAGGTGGTCAGCCAGCGCGGCCGTGATCCCCGCGACATCGAACGCTACAACGCGCTGCCCCCCGGCGACATGTTGAAGGGCCTGCCTCTGGTGGTGCTGATCAACAACGGCTCGGCCTCGGCGGCGGAAATCGTCGCCGGCGCCCTGCAGGATCGCAAGCGCGCCGAAGTCGTCGGCCTGACCAGCTTCGGCAAGGGCTCGGTCCAGACGGTGATTCCGCTGCGCGGCGGGGCCGACGGCGCGATCAAGCTGACGACCGCGCGCTACTACACGCCCTCGGGCAAGTCGATCCAGCGCACCGGCATCGAGCCGGATCTGGAAGTCGCCTCGTCCCGCGAGCAGGCCGAGTTCATCGCCACGAAGTCGATCCAGTTCAGCGAGGCTTCGCTGCGCAACGCCCTGGACGCCGCCGAGGGCAAGACCCGGCGCGGCGCCCATATCCCGGCCGAGGCGCCGCCGGCGACCTTCGACGAGGACGGCTGCAAGAAGCGCACGACCCGGACGCTTGAGCTGAAGTGCGACTTCCAGCTGCAACGCGCGCTCGACGTGCTGCGCAACGGCTCCGTCGCGGCCACGCCCAAGCTGCCCAAGCCGGCCCCGCGCGTCGCCGTCGTCGACGGCAAGGTGCAGCCGCGCGAAGACGCCAAATAGGGCTTCATTAACCATAAACGGCGAGGTTGGCGGGGACTGTCCCGCCGACCTCGCCGATGTTTTCCAAGAAGCCCATCACCGCCAACGCCGCTCCCGCCGCCGCCGTGACCGGTCGGCTCGAACAGGCGCGCGTCCTGGCCTTGTCGGCGATCAAGAACCCCTACCTCGGCGCCGGCGGCGCCGGCCTGCTGTTCCTGCTCACCCTGGCGACCCTGGTCCTGCTGACCGGCGATCCGAAGGCCGGCGCGCCGATGGTTCGCATCTCCCTGACCCAGGCCGCCGAGCAGGGCGTGGCCCTGCCCGGCTGGCGTGAAGGGCTGACGCCGCCGACCGAGGGCGAGGCGCCCCTCACTTCCAGTGTCTACGCCCTGTCGGAAGCGCCGCTCGGCGACGCCCCGCCGATTTCCGGCTCCGCCGTCATCACCCTGCCCGGCGGGGCCGCGGCGCCGGTCAGCCCAGGCTCGCCGCTCGCGGCCGCCCCCATCGCCGGCCTCATCGCGCCCGGCCCGGGCGGCGCGCCGCTGCCGATCATCGGCGCCGACGGACGGACGCCGGCCGAGGCCTACGCCCGTCCCTTCACGCCCAACGGCAAGCCGCGCGTCGCCCTGGTCGTCGGCGGCCTCGGCCTCAACGCCGCGCTCACCCGGCGCGCCATCGAGACCCTGCCGCCGGAAGTGACCCTGTCCTTCGCTCCCTACGCGGAAGGGCTGCAGGGCTGGATCGACATGGCCCGCGCCAATGGCCACGAGGTACTGCTGGAAGCGCCGATGGAGCCGTCTGACTATCCGCAGAACGACCCCGGCCCGATGACCCTGCTCGCCGGCGGCCGCCCTGAGGAGACCACGCGCAAGCTCGAATGGCTGCTGTCGCGGGCGACCGGCTATTTCGGCCTGACCAACTATCTGGGGTCGCGGTTCATGGAGACGCCGTCGGCCATGAACACCTTCACGGGCGTGCTGCGGCAGCGCGGCCTGGCCTTTGTCGACGACGGCAGCGCCGGTCGCGGGGGCGGCGCGGGACGCGCTTCCGCCGACCGGGTGATCGACGAGGATTTGTCGGCCGAAGCCATCAATCGCCAGCTCGTCGCGCTGGAGGCCGCCGCCCGGGCGCGCGGCCAGGCGCTGGGCTCCGGCTTCGCCTATCCGGTCACCGTCGACGAAGCCGCGCGCTGGGCGCAGGGACTGACCGACCGCGGCTTCCAGCTGGCCCCGGCTTCGGCCCTGACCCGCCGGTCATGAGCGACGACTACCCCAATCACCGCCCGAATGTCGGCGTCGTGCTGTTCCACCCAGACGGCCGCGTCTGGCTTGGCAAGCGCGCCAACACGCCCGATCCCTGGAACTGGCAGTTTCCCCAGGGCGGCGTCGACAAGGGCGAGGACCTCTACGCCGCCGCCCTGCGCGAACTGGAAGAGGAGACCGGCGTCCGCTCGGTCGACTACCTGGGTCGCACCGAGGGCTGGATCGCCTACGACTTCCCCCCGGAGGCGCGAAAGTTCGGCAAGTGGATCGGCCAGAAGCAGGCCTGGTTCGCCCTTCGGTTCATCGGCGAGGAGTCGGAGATCCGCCTGGACGCCCATCATCAGGTCGAGTTCGAGGCCTGGCGTTGGGGGCGTCTCGACGAAACGCCCGGATTGATCATACCTTTCAAGCGAGCGGCCTACGAACAGGTGGCGGCCGCGTTCGGAAAGTTCGCCGGACCGTAGCGCGGGGCGCGCGCATCGGGTCGCCGGGCGGCGGATGAGGGGTGACCGATGACGACGATAATCATGGTGCACGGCGTAAGCGGCACGGCCGAAGGCTTCTCTCGGCTGGCGCCGGCGTTCCGCGACAAGGGGTGGCGCGTCGAAACGCCGACCTTGCGCCCCGACAAGCGGACCCTCGAGGCCCCGCCGGCCGACCTGCCCAAGCTTCGGCTCAAGGACTATGTCGACGATGTCGAGGCGCTGGCCCGGGCGATCGAGGCCGAGACCGGCGTCGCGCCGGTGCTGTTCGGCCACTCCATGGGCGGGCTGCTGGTGCAGAAGGTCCTGGAGCGCGGCGTCGGTCGGGCCGGCGTCCTGATCACCCCGGCCTCCCCGGCGGGCGCTCGCAGCGGCGGGTCGTTCGCCCAGGCCTTCACCTTCGCCAACGTCCTGTTCTCCGGAAAGCCGGAGACCAAAGCCCACAAGATCTGGAAAACCGGCTTTTCCTGGGGCGTCCTGAACTGCGTCCCGCAGGCCAAGCATGCCGGGATCTATGCCGGCATCGTCTACGACAGCGGCGGCGTGTACGAGGACCTCGCCTATCCTGATCGCGACCCGAGCAAGACGGCCTACATCGACGAGAACCGCATCACCGCCCCGATCCTGGTGATCGGCGGCGGCCGGGATCGGGCCACGCCGATCGGCGACGTCCGCAAGGTCGGCGAGAAGTACGCCAGGGTCGGCGGCGAGCTGCGCATCTATCCCGAGAACGGCCACTGGATCGTGGATGAACCCGGCACCGACCAGGTCATCGCCGACATCGCCGCCTGGCTGGAGAAGAAGGACCTGACCCCCGCCAAGCCGACCGCCGCAAAGACCGCCGCGCCGGCCAGGTCGAAGGCCGCGCCAGCTGCAGCCCCGGCGGAGGCCGCTCCCGCGGCAAAGGCTACGGCCGCGAAGCCGAAGGCGGCGAAACCGAAGGCGGCGCCCGCTCCCAAGGCGGCTGCGGCGTCGGCGGCCAAGGCGGCGCCTCCGGCGAAGGCCGCGCCAACCGCCAAACCCAAGCCCAAGCCTTCTCCCAAGGCGCCGCCGGCGAAGCCCAAGACCGCAGCGCCGGCGAAGACCGCCTCCAAACCCGTCGCGAAGGCCCCCGCCAAGGCGGCTGCGGCAAAAGCGCCGGCCAAGCCCGCGGCGAAGGCCAAAACGACTGTTCGAAAGCCGAAATCATCGTAAGGTCCCGAAGGAACGGGCGGCGCCACGCAGCGTCGCCGCAAGGATCGGGAAAAGGGGCTCCATGCCGGCGCCTGTGATTATGGTGCACGGCGCCTTCTGCGCCGGTTGGGTGTTCGATCAGTTTCGAGAGCCGTTCGAGGCGGCCGGCCACGCCGTGCTGACTCCGGACCTCCCCGGTCACGGGCCCGGCGGCGGCGTCGCCGGACGCTCCATGGAAGAGTACGCCGCCGCGGTCGCGGACCTCTGCCGGGCCCAAGCCGAACCGCCGATCCTGATAGGGCATTCCCTCGGCGGACTGGTCGCCCAGTTGGCGGCGGCGCGGTCCCCGGTCTCGTCCCTGATCCTGCTGGCCCCCTCCCCGCCCTGGGGCGTGTCAGGCGGCACCATGGAGGAGGCGATCAGCGCCGTCAGCCTCTACGCGCTCGGGCCCTACTGGCTGCAGGCCATCGATCCCGACTATGCCCTGGCCAAGCGCTTCAGCCTGGACCGCATGGCGCGGGAAGACCGCCACGCCGCCTTCGCGCGGATGGTGCCCGAGAGCGGCCTGGCCCTGTGGCAGACGCTGAACTGGTGGCTGGATCCGTTCATGACCACCGCTGTCGGCCGGATCGCCGCCCCCGCGCTGGTCTTGGCGGGGGAGCAGGATGTCATCCATCCGCCCGCCACGGCGCGCCAGACCGCCCAGCGCCTGGCCGCTCGCTTCGTGACGATGTCGGGGATGAGCCACTGGCTGCCGGCGGAGCCGGGCTGGCAGGACGCGGCCGCCCTGTGTCTCGACTGGCTGGCCGAGGAGCGCCGCGCGGCGGCCTAGAGCTGATCGACATTCACTTTGAATGCGCCTGTATCACCGTATGTCCCCGCGAAGGCGGGGACCCAAGCCGACTGTGCGGCTTCGTCGATCGGGGGAGACTTTGAGGATCAGCTTGGGTCCCCGCCTTCGCGAGGACTTTCGGATGAAAACGGATACCCTCAGACTGAATGTCGATACGGCCTAGACCGAGTCAGGCGACAGGCGCGGGGTGAAGCCCTCGGCCTACTTGAGGCCGACCGTCCAGACGTCCCGAAGAGGCCGGCGACGACCAGGATGATTCAGGCCGTGCCTTGCTCCTGACGCGGGCGGCAAGGCCGCCCCGTCAGGGCCGGCGCCGATCAGCGCTTGGTCAGGCTGTAGAGGACCTCGGCGCGATCGGCCTTCTTCGAGACCGGCGTGCCGTCGGCCTTGCGGACGCTCATCAGCACCACGGCCTCGTCCTGGGTCTCGCCGCGCAGCTCCCACGACCGCGTCGAACGCTCCATGTCCGTGGTGTACTTGTCGTTGCGATACAGCGCCCACTGGCGGGCCATGGCCCAGTTGTGCAGGTCGACGATGACCGGGGTCAGGCCGTCGATCGGGTAGTCGATCTCGAGCGTGCAGACGTTCGGGTTGGTCGTCGAGGCCAGCAGGGTCATCTGGTAGCCCTTGGCGTAGGCCCAGGACCACATCTCGCGCTTCTTCTTGAAGCCGTTGGCCTTGGCCAGCTGCTCGAGGTTGCCGCCGGCGACGAGCGGGCGGCAGACGCGGTCGAGCGCGCCGAGGATGGCGACCGAGGTCACATCGGTCGGAGCCGGCGGCGGCGGCGGCGGGGTCGCCGGGGCTTCGGCCGGCGGCGGGGTCGGCGCGACGCCATCCTGAACCGGAGCGGCCTGCGCGGCGGGCGCCGGTTCAGCGGCCGGAGCCGGCGCTGGCTGTTCCTGGGCGACGGCCGACGAGGCCATGACCATGGCGGCGGAGAGGCTCAGGAGCGCAAGACGGCGCATGTCGGACTTCCCTTGTTTCTCGATGGGCGGCACTAAAAACCGCCGGACGTTCCCTCGCAAGCCGTTCTTGACGCAGCTTTGCGGCAGATAGGGACCGGCAGGGGTCGAGGCTTACGCCTCGACCGCGTGCTCGGCCAGGATGGTCAGGCCTTGAGCGTTCACGTCGGCGAAGCCGCCGTGGATCTCGAAGGTCCGGGAGCCGGCGCCGTCGACCACCGTCACCACGCCTTCGCGCAGCGCGGTCATGAACGGCGCGTGGCCGGCCAGGACGCCGAAGTCGCCTTCGACGCCCGGGGCGTCAACCCGGTCGACTTCGCCCGAGAACACTTCGCGCTCGGGCGCGACCAGCGAGAAGTGGAGCTTGTCGGCCATGGCTTAGGCGGCTTCCAGGGCCATCTTTTCGGCCTTGGCGACCGCTTCCTCGATCGTGCCGACCATGTAGAAGGCGCCTTCCGGCAGATGGTCGTACTCGCCTTCGCAGATCGCCTTGAACGAGCGGATGGTGTCCTTCAGCTCGACGAAGGCGCCGGGCGTGTTGGTGAACTGCTCGGCGACGTGGAAGGGCTGCGACAGGAAGCGGCTGATCTTCCGGGCGCGGGCCACGGTCAGCTTGTCCTCTTCCGACAGCTCGTCCATGCCCAGGATGGCGATGATGTCCTTCAGCTGCTTGTACTGCTGCAGGATTTCCTGGGTCTGACGGGCGACGGCGTAGTGCTCTTCACCGATGACCAGCGGGTCCATGATCCGGCTGGTGGAGTCCAGCGGGTCCACGGCCGGGAAGATGGCCTGGGCGGCGATGTCGCGGCTCAGAACGGTCGTCGCGTCCAGGTGGGCGAACGAGGCGGCCGGGGCCGGGTCGGTCAGGTCGTCGGCGGGAACGTAGATGGCCTGGACCGAGGTGATCGAACCCTTGTTGGTCGAGGTGATGCGTTCCTGCAGGTTGCCCATCTCGGTGGCCAGGGTGGGCTGATAGCCCACGGCCGACGGGATGCGGCCCAGCAGCGCCGACACTTCCGCGCCGGCCTGGGTGAAGCGGAAGATGTTGTCGACGAACAGCAGCACGTCCTTGCCTTCCACGTCGCGGAAGTACTCGGCCTGGGTCAGGCCGGTCAGGGCGACGCGGGCGCGGGCGCCCGGCGGCTCGTTCATCTGGCCGTAGACCAGGGCGCACTTGGAGCCGGCGGTCGAGCCGTTGTTGGCCTTCGGGTCCACGTTCACGTTGGACTCGATCATCTCGTGGTACAGGTCGTTGCCTTCGCGGGTGCGCTCACCCACGCCGGCCAGCACCGAGTAGCCGCCGTACGCCTTGGCGATGTTGTTGATCAGCTCCTGCATCGTCACGGTCTTGCCGACGCCGGCGCCGCCGAACAGGCCGATCTTGCCGCCCTTGGTGTAGGGGCACATCAGGTCGATGACCTTGATGCCCGTGACCAGCACTTCGGCCGAGGTCGACTGTTCCTCGAAGCTCGGAGCTTCGCGGTGGATGACGTTGTAGGTCTGGGTGTCGATCGGGCCGGCTTCGTCGATCGGCTCGCCAATGACGTTCATGATGCGGCCGAGCGTGCCCGGGCCGACCGGAACGCGGATGCCCGCGCCGGTGTCGACCACGTCCTGGCCGCGGGTCAGACCCTCGGTGGTGTCCATGGCGATCGTGCGGACGGTGTTCTCACCCAGGTGCTGTGCGACTTCCAGGACCAGGCGGAACGGCTCGCCCGAGCGCTGGTCGACGTTGCTGGTTTCCAGGGCGTTCTGGATGGCCGGCAGGTGGCCGTCGAACTCGACGTCGACGACGGCGCCGATGACCTGAACGATGCGGCCCTTCGGACCGGCGGCGGCCGGCGTGACGGCCTTCGGCGCGGCGGTCTTGGCGGCGGCGGCCTTCGGAGCCGCGGCCTTCTTGGCGGGCGCCTTCGGCGCGGCCGCGGCGGCGGCCTTCGGAGCAGCGGCGGCGGCCTTGGGGGCCTTGGCGGCGGCGGGCTTCTTCGGAGCGGTGGCCATTGGTCTGGTCTTCCGTACGGTCTTTATGCGGTCAGAGGGCTTCGGCGCCGGAGATGATCTCGATCAGCTCCTTGGTGATCTGCGCCTGGCGGGTTCGGTTGTACTGGATCGTGAGGCCGCGGATCATGTCGCCGGCGTTGCGCGTGGCGTTGTCCATGGCGCTCATCTGGCTGGCGTAGAAGCCGGCCATGTTCTCGAGCAGGGCGGAGAGGATCTGCACCGTGATGTTCCGCGGCAGCAGGGTCTCCAGGATGCCTTCTTCCGAAGGCTCGTACTCGTAGACGGCGCCCTTCAGATCCAGCTTCTCGCCGTCGGCGCTTTCCACCTCGGCGGGGATCAGCTGACGCGCGGTCGGGATCTGCGAGACCACCGACTTGAACTTGCTGAAGAACAGCGTGACCACGTCCACTTCGCCGGCCTCGTAGAGGCCGATGATGCGGTCGGCGATCGGCTGGGCGACCGACAGGGTCAGGGTCCGCTCGGCCGACAGGTCGTAGGATTCCACGATCTTGTCCGCGTAGAGCCGCTTCAGCGGCGCCAGCGACTTCTTGCCGATCGTGATGATCTTCACGTCCTTGCCTTCGGCCTGCAGCGCGGCGATGCGCTCACGGGCGGCGCGGACGATGGACGAGGTGAAGCCCCCGGCCAGGCCGCGGTCGGCGGCGGCCACGACGATCAGGTGACGCTTGTCGGACCCGGTGCCGGCGAGCAGCTTGGGCGCTCCGTCGCCGGACACGCCGGCGGCGAGGTTGCCGATGACGGCCGCCATCCGCTCGGCGTAGGGCCGAGCGTTCTGGGCGGCGTCCTGGGCGCGCTTCAGCTTGGCCGCGGCGACCATCTGCATGGCTTTCGTGATCTTCTGCGTGGCTTTCACGCTCGAGATCCGATTGCGCATTTCCTTGAGGCTGGCCATCGAGGGCTACTCTCTCCCGCTTCTGGCCAGACTTAAGCGAACGTCGCCGTGAAGCTCTCGAGGGCGGCCTTCAGCTTGTCCTCAAGATCCTTCGACAGGGTCTTGGTCTCGCGGATCGCGTCCAGCAGGTCCTGGTGCTTGCCGTGCAGGCGGGCCAGGAACTCGCGCTCGAAGCGGCCGACGTCCGCCGTGGCGATGCCGTCCAGGTAGCCGCGGGTGCCGGCGTAGATCACGCAGACCTGCTCTTCGACGGCCAGCGGGCTGTACTGGGGCTGCTTCAGCAGCTCGGTCAGGCGTTCGCCACGCGCGAGCTGACGTTGAGTCGCGGCGTCCAGGTCCGAGCCGAACTTCGCGAAGGCGGCCATTTCACGATACTGGGCCAGTTCGCCCTTGATCGGGCCGGCGACGGTCTTCATCGCCTTGATCTGGGCCGACGAACCCACGCGCGACACCGAGATGCCGACGTTCACCGCCGGACGGATGCCTTGGTAGAACAGGTCGGTTTCCAGGAAGATCTGGCCGTCGGTGATCGAGATCACGTTGGTCGGGATGTAGGCCGACACGTCGTTGGCCTGCGTTTCGATGATCGGCAGAGCCGTCAGCGAGCCGGCGCCGTTGTCTTCGTTCAGCTTCGCGGCGCGTTCCAGCAGGCGCGAGTGCAGGTAGAAGACGTCGCCCGGGTAGGCTTCACGGCCCGGCGGACGGCGGAGCAGCAGCGACATCTGACGGTAGGCGACGGCCTGCTTGGAAAGGTCGTCGTAGATGATGACGGCGTGCATGCCGTTGTCGCGGAAGTACTCGCCCATGGCGCAGCCGGCGAACGGGGCCAGGAACTGCAGCGGAGCCGGCTCGGAGGCCGTGGCCGCGACGACGATCGAGTACTCGAGAGCGCCCTGCTCCTCGAGCGTCTTCACGATCTGGGCGACGGTCGAGCGCTTCTGGCCGATGGCGACGTAGATGCAGTAGAGCTTGGCGCTCTCGTCACCGCCGGCGTTGACCGCCTTCTGGTTCAGGATGGTGTCGACCGCGACGGCGGTCTTGCCGGTCTGACGGTCGCCGATGATCAGCTCGCGCTGGCCGCGGCCGACCGGGATCAGGGTGTCGATGGCCTTCAGGCCGGTCTGCACGGGCTCGTGCACCGACTTCCGGGGGATGATGCCCGGGGCCTTCACGTCCACGCGGCGACGCTCGGTGAACTGGATCGGGCCCTTGCCGTCGATCGGCTCGCCCAGCGGGTTCACGACGCGGCCCAGCAGACCCTTGCCGACCGGCACGTCCACGATTTCGCCGAGGCGGCGGACTTCGTCGCCTTCCGAGATGGCGCGGTCTTCACCGAAGATAACGATGCCGACGTTGTCGCGCTCGAGGTTCAGGGCCATGCCCTTCACGCCGGCCTTCGGGAACTCGACCATTTCGCCCGCCTGGACGTTGTCGAGGCCGTAGACGCGCGCGATGCCGTCGCCGACGCTGAGCACGGAGCCGATGTCGGAGACGTCCGCTTCCTCGCCGAAACCGGCGATCTGAGACTTGAGGATGGCCGAGATTTCGGCGGCGCGGATGTCCATGGTCTACGCTCTCTTCAGGGCGAATTTCAGGGAGTCGAGCTTCGACTTCAGCGAAGCGTCGAACAGGCGGGAACCGACGCGCACCTTGATGCCGCCGAGAATGGCGGGATCGACGCGGGTCGAGATTTCGGGGTCCTTGCCCAGCGCGGTGCGCAGGGCGGCCGCGACGCCCTTGGCCTGAGCGGCGCTCAGCGGGACGGCGGTCACGACTTCGGCGGCGACGACGCCGCGCTTCTGGGCCGACAGCTTGCGGAAGCAGTCAATCACCGAGACCAGGGCGTCCGCCCGGCGGTTCGCGGCCAGCAGGCCGAGGAACTTGCGCGTGGTCTCATGGAACTTGGCCTTGGCGGCGATCGCCGCCAGCCCGGCGCCCTTGTCCTCGGACGAGAACGCGGGCGAATCGAGCAGGACGCGCAGGTCCTTGCTCTCCGCGTACATGCCCTTCAGGGACACGAGATCGCGCTCGACGGCGGTCAGCGATCCGCCCTCTTCCGCCAGTTCGAAGAGGGCCCGCGCGTAGCGCTGACCCACGTCCGTCACCTTGATGTCGTCAGCCACTTAAATCCAACCGTCCGGTGCGTCGCGCGCCGCGTCCCGGAAATGATTTCCCGGCGCGGCGCTAAAGTCTTGAAAGTGCTTGGGAAAGCACATGAGCCAGCGGGCCGTAAAAGTCCTCCGGCCCTAAGCCGCGCGCCTGATAGCATGCGATGTGCTGCATCGCAACGGCGTGAAGCCGCGCGAAAGCCCCTTCCCCTACGTCTCCTTGACCCGAAAGACGCCCGAGGCGCTGGCCAGGCGTCGACCGTCGGCCAGGACCGCCTCGCCGTGCACAAAGACAAGGCTCCTGGTGGCGCGGTCCACGCGGGCGGCGAAGGTCGCCTCGCCGATCTCGCCGGCTGCGCCGTAGTCGAGGGTGAAGGACACCGGACTGACAGGCCGGCCGTCGCCGCCGGCGGCGTCCGCCAGGGCCTGCTCCAACCGACCGGCGAGGGAAGCTGCTTGGGTCATGGCAGGCTCCATAGGGCCTTACGCGGCGAAAAGAAAAGGGCGACGGCTGAAAACCGTCGCCCCTGCGCATTTGGCGAGTGTGCTCGAGGAAATTGCTCCGGCGGGTGAGGAAGCCGGAGCGCTGAGAACTCAGTCCTTACCCTTAGTTCGAGGCGACGGCGTTGCAGGCCGCCAGGTCCTCGCCCTCCAGGGTCCGCTTGCTGTTCGAGAAGGCGGTCAGTTCACCGACTTCCTTCACCAGCGCCTTGCAGCCGGCGACGGTCACGGCGCGCGCCGGAGCCGTCTGAGCCACGCAGCTATCGCCTTCGCAGGTGTAGACCGCGCCGCCAGCCACGATCTTGGTCTTGGCGGACACAGGGGTCTTCAGCGAGGCGGTCACCTTGCCGTCGGCGTAGGCCGCGCCGGCGAAGGTCAGGGAGAGAACGGCAGCAGCCGTCATCATACGGAGTTTCATGGTGCGCCCTCCGGCGTTTCGTTCGGGGTGTGTGGATAAGCCTGGATCGGGGTACTGATCGCCACGCCCGCCCCGAGAGCTCAGCGTCGGTATCCCCACCGACGCCCCGTAGCGAACTTAGCATCGCTTAGATATCAGCGATTACGTATCAGGCGCAAGCGAAATCTTCACAGTGTTCAGATGCAACAGCCGCTGTGGCTGACAACCAGTGCGTGTGTAGCACACAACCTTACGCCACGTCACGGGTTGCCGCGTACGTCACCCTGGTCATACTGGCGCTCGAATAAAACAATTGTTTGGACGCGATCGCCATGGACTTCGCCATCCCCCAGGAACTGGTCGACTACCTCGGTGAGCTCGACCGCTTCATCGACGAGAAGATCAAGCCTCTGCAGGCGAAGGACGACAACGAGCGGTTCTTCGACCATCGCCGCGAGTGGGCCCGGACCGACTTCGAGAACGACGGCCTGCCCCGCCATGAGTGGGAGGCGCTGCTGGCCCAGGCCCGCAAGCTGGCGGACGAGGCCGGCCACTACCGCTTCGCCTGGCCAAAGGAGATGGGCGGCCAGGACGGCAGCCATCTGTGGATGGCCGTGATCCGCGAACATCTGGCGGCCAAGGGCCTGGGCCTGTTCAACGACCTGCAGAACGAGCACTCGATCGTCGGCAACAACCCCTTCATCCTGCTGTTCAAGGAGTTCGCCACGCCCGAGCAGTACGCCCGCGACAGCGAGGCGATCGTCAACGGGACGATGCGGACGGCCTTCGGCCTGACCGAGCCGAACCACGGTTCGGACGCCACCTTCATGGAGACCCGCGCGGTGCGCGAGGAGAAGGACGGCAAGCCCGGCTGGCGCATCAACGGCGAGAAGATGTGGACCACCGGCATGCATGTGGTCAGCCATGTGATGGTCTTCGCCCGCACCAGCGGCAAGGACGGCGACGCCGCCGGCATCACCTGCTTCATCGTTCCGCGCGACCAGATCACCATCGACGAGTGGCTGTGGACCTTCAACATGCCCACCGACCACCCCCGGATCTCGATCCGCGACCAGTGGGTGCCGGAAGACGCCTACTGGGGCGAGATCGACAAGGGCCTGGGCATCGGCCAGTCGTTCGTGCACCAGAACCGCATCCGCCAGGCGGCCAGCTCGCTCGGCGCGGCGGTCTACTGCATCGAGGAGAGCGTGAAGTACGCCCGCATGCGCAAACCGTTCGGCAAGGCGCTGGCGGACAACCAGGCCATCCAGTGGCCGCTGGTCGAGCTGGCCACCCAGGCCGAGATGCTCCGCCTGCTGATCCGAAAGACGGCCTGGCAGATGGACAACATGGAACACAAGCAGATCGAGAAGGAGCTCTCCGACAAGGTCTCGATGTGCAACTACTGGGCTAACCGCCTGGTCTGCGAGGCCGCCGACCGCGCCATGCAGGTGCACGGCGGCATGGGCTACAGCCGCCACAAGGCCTTCGAGCACATCTATCGCCACCACCGCCGCTACCGGATCACCGAAGGCGCGGAGGAGATTCAGATGCGCAAGGTCGCGGCCTTCCTGTTCGGCTACCTCGGCCCCCGCCGGAAGGAGTTCCAGGCCTACGAAGAGGAATGGGCGGCCGGCCGCGCGGCCGGCAAGAACGACCGCGAGCTCGGGATGTAGATTGCGAGAAGGCCCCTCCCCGGAGGGGCCTTCTTCGTTTCGGCCGCTACTTCGGCTTGAGCTGGTGCAGCAGGACGCTGTTGCCCTCGGTGTCCTTGAAGACGGCCATGCGGCAGACCGGGCTGTGGATCATGTCGCTGAGGAACTCGACGCCCTTGCCCTTCAGGTCGGCGATCAGGCCGTCCAGGTCCTCGACCTCCAGCGCGATGGTGCCGCCGGCCCCGGCGCTGGGCTGTTCGCCCGTGACGTTGGTGATCGCCAGGCAGCCGCCGCCCGGCAGGTCGAACTCGACCCAGGGACTGTCCTTGCCCGAGGGGCTCGGCCCCAGGCCCAGCGTCTCTTCGTAGAACGCACGCGCCCGCGGCATGTCGACCACGGGGTACATCGTGAAGGCCACTTTCCTGAACATGACCGCTCTCCCTCTGCGGCGGCCGGGATGCTCGCCGTCTCCCCAGGACGATCATGCCCCGCCGTTCCCGACAGGAAGAGCGGTTTTCTAGGCGGCCATGCGGTCACCCCATTCGGACGGCGTCCGACGGCGGTTCATCAGGGCGTAGGTCTGGACCGGCGCCCGGAACAGCCGGGCGATCTCGTCGCGGACGGGCGCCTCGGCGTCGTAGGCGGCCCGAAGCTCGGCCGCCCGGGCGACCACGCGCGGCGGCAGGCGCTCCTCCGGCGTGGCCAGCAGGCCCAACCGGGCGGCGAGCCCGCCGGCCTCGACCCTGGCCAGCAGGGCCGACAGCGGCGCGGACAGCACCAGGCCGACATGCACCGGACTGGTCCACCAGAACACCGCCGGATCGAGCGCCAGCGCCAGGCCGGCGCCGACCAGCCCGAGCAGCACATGAGCCCTGTGGGTCCGCCAGGCCTCGCGCCGGCTCAGCCGCCCCGCGTCGCGCTGCTGAACGCCCCAACCGGAGTCGCGACCCGACAGGACATCCAGGACGGCGGCCGATTGCATCAACATCGTCACCGGGGCGATCAGGGTCGAGACGGCCATCTCGACGGCCACGCCCAGACAGACGCGCAGGCCGCCGCCGAAGCCGCGCCGGGCGGCTGCGTCGCGCAGGATCAGGCTGGCCGCCAGCAGCTTGGGGATCACCAACAGCGCCATCGTCAGACCGAACAGCCAGGCCGCCAACGGGCCCGTCCGCCCCGCCATGGTCGTCGGCGAAGCCTCCGCCGCCCAAAGGCCCGCGCCGGCGCACAGCAGCAGGAGCCACAGCGGCGAGGCCAGGTAGGACAGGATGCCCCGCATGAGATGCAGGCGGCTGACCCAGTGCAGTCCGGCCGCCCCGACCACGCCGGCATGCTGCAGATTGCCCTGACACCAGCGGCGGTCGCGGATCGCCATGTCGAGCAGGGTCGGCGGAGCCTCTTCATAGCTGCCGTGCAGGTCCGTCGCCATGCGGACCGCCCAGCCGGCCCGGCGCAGCAGCGCCGCCTCGACGAAGTCGTGGCTCATGATGTGGCCGCCGAACGGCTTGCGGCCGGGCAAATGCGGCAGGCCGGCGCTCTCGGCGAAGGCGCGGGTGCGGATGATGGCGTTGTGCCCCCAGAAGTTGCCCTCATCCCCCGACCAGGCATTCTGACCGACGGCGAGCATCCGTCCATAGGCGCGGGTCGCGAACTGCTGCAGCCGTCCGAACAGGGTCTCGGCGCCGACGATCTCGGGCGAGGTCTGAAGCAGGCCCAGCTTCGGGTCCGCCTCCATGGCCGCCGTCAACCGGACGATGGTGTCGCCGGTCATCAGGCTGTCCGCGTCGAGCACCAGCATGAACGGATAGTCGCCGCCGTGACGACGGACCCAGTCGGCGATGTTGCCGGCCTTCCGGTCGATGTTCCGCTCACGGCGCCGGTAATAGAGTCGGAAGTCCCCGGGCAGCCGCGCGCGCAGGCGGATGACCCCGGCGGCTTCGTCGCCGGCGATCCGCTCGTCGCGCGTGTCGCTGAGCAGGTAGAGATCGTAGAGCTCCGCCACGCCCAGCGCCGCGAGGTCTTCATAGAGGGCCTGCGCCGCCGCCAGGATCCGCCCGGGATCCTCGTTGTAGATCGGCATCAGGACAGCGGTGCGGCTGAACAGGATCGGCTGCGGTTCGCCGCGCCCTGAGCGCGCGGGCGTGCGCCAGGCCAATCGCCATCCCAGGCAGGCCGACAGGAAACCGAAGGCGGTCCAGGCGAACAGGATCGCGAAGAGGACGAGAACCGCCCCGTCCAGGACGCCGAAGCCGCCAGGCGACAGCAGGACGCCCATCACGCTCGTGGCGACGGCCGACAGGCCGACCGCGCCGGCCAGCAGCCGGTTCCGGCGCGGATTGGGCGCGGCCAGCGGCGCGATCGGCGCCTCGCCCCGCCTCAGCGACTGGATCGGCATGGCGAGGGCCGCGGATCGGGGCGTACAGGCGAAGAAGGAGCCGGCGCGCGCCGGCCGCTCGGGAGACAGCTCCGCGTCGGAGCCTCTCGTCTGGATCATCATGCCTCTCGCCGCAGCGGTGGATACAGGTGTTACGCCCTGGTCCGCCTGCGGGAGAAAGCGAACGCGTACGCGCACAGTCCGACGTCGCGCCGCCGGAAACGGCGGTCACGCGGGGCGCAACGCGCCATCGGCGCTCGGGTTTCCTCGGGACGGCAGGTTTTCGCGGCCGCCTGCGGATCGAGCGCCCAACGCCCTCCAGGAGAGCAACTTCAAGAACCGTTGGTCGACGACCAATGATATGCAATCTTGGGTGGTCACGGTCCCTGGGGAGGGCTGACGCCATGCCCGATACGAACGCGGTCGCCGCCGAAAAGGCCAAGAAGAGAGACATACTGAACGCGGGGATCGTCGTCGCGATCTGCGTCGTCCTCGGCGGCTTCATGTTCCAGTCCGCCTCGCTGAGCTTCGAGTACATGAAGCTGCGGGACCTGCGTCTCTATATGTCGGCCAGTTCACTGGAGGGCTTCGCCCGGCGGCTGGAGACGGTTCGCCGCGACATCGACGCCCGTGACGCGCCGGCCCTGCGCGGTCTCATCGGCGCGCGCGGCACCATCGACATCGACCTCTACAACAAGAAGGAGGCGGCGGACCGGGCGATCTCCAACGCCAAGACGGCGCTTCGGCGCAACCTGTCGCCCGACCAGAAGGCCAAGACCAAGTACGCCGAGGCCTCGTTGACCTTCGCCGGCATCGACAAGGTGTTCGACGCCATCTGCCGCTCCGAGGACAATGACCGAGCCGCCAACGCCGGCCTGCCGCTCGAAGGAGCCGACGTCGAGGAAGCGCCTTCCGCGGCGCCCGCCCCGCCCACGGCTCCGGCCCTGTCGCCCGAGCTGCGCCGCGCCTGCGACATTCCCGACAACTTCTGTCCGCAGGACGCCACGGGCGCCGCCCTGCCCAGCACCGGCGGGGAACGGGCGCAGATGATCTGCACCCAGCTGGTCTACCAGTCCGCCGTCCGCAAGAAGACCGCCGTTTCGGCCTTCGCCTACGACAGCGCCAAGGCCCTCGGGGATTCGCTGGCCATCAGCTATCCGGACTTCAAGCCGGAGCAGGCCGGCGCGGCGATCAAGATCGTCGAGGCCTATACGTCGCTGGCGCCGCGGGCGCTGAAGACCCCGCCGGCCCCGGGGGCCAACCCGAGCGCCGGCCAGCGCGTCGTCACCGCCTTCGGCGATTTCGCCAGTTCGTTCTGGAACGTGCTGCTCTCCTGGCCGCTGGCGATCACCTACCTGCTGCTGGCCTTCCTGTTCGGCGGCCTGGGAAGCCTGTCGCGCTACCTCTACTATTACGCCAACCCCAGGTCGGAGAACCCGACCGGCGGCGTGCTGCACAACGTGCTGGCCGGCGGCGGCGGAGCGGTGCTGGTGCTGCTGATCGTCATGGCCGGGTTCCAGTTCCTGACCGTCGGCGCCTCCGCCCCGGACCTGGCCTATCCGAACCCCCTCACCGTCAGCGCCATTAGCGTCCTGTCCGGCCTGGGCGGCGAGCGGGTTCTCGAGACCCTGAACGGCTTCATCGGCCGAGTCTTCGGCGCCGGCGCGAGCGGCGACCAGGCCGGCGGCGGCGGGAACGCGGCCGGGGGCGCGGCCCGTCGACCGCCGTCGCCGCCTCCACCCCCACCTCCGGGGCGCCGGTGATCCCTTCTCCCGCCGGCCCTGAGATTGACCTATAGTCCCCGCGCGGCCCATCGACGGCCGCGTCAGGGGCTGCCCATGAACGCGATCTCCCGCTTCCTCCGACTGGCGCCGGCGCTCGCCGCCGCTGCCCTGCTGTCTGCCTGCGGCATCAACACCATCCCGACCCAGGACGAGGCTGTGAAGGCCCAGTGGGCCGAGGTGCAGAACCAGTATCAACGCCGGTCCGACCTGATCCCGAACCTGGTCAACACTGTGAAGGGCTACGCCGCCCAGGAGCGCGCCGTCCTGACCGAGGTCACCGAGGCCCGCGCCAGCGCCACCCAGGTCAAGGTCGACGCCTCGACCATCACCGACCCGGCGCAGTTCCAGCAGTTCCAGCAGGCCCAGGACAAGCTGAGCGGCGTGCTCGGACGCCTGATGATGATCCAGGAGAACTATCCGGACCTGAAGTCGAACCAGAACTTCCTGGCCCTGCAGAGCCAGCTGGAAGGCACCGAAAACCGGATCGCCATCGCCCGGCGCGACTACAATCAATCGGCTCAGGCCTACAACACCACGCTGCGCACCTTCCCGCAGGTGATCTACGCCAAGACCATCTATGGCGGTCAGAAGCCGGCGCAGCTGTTCCAGGCCACGGCCGCGGCCCAGACCGCCCCGACGGTCGACTTCGGCGCCCCCGCCGCGCCGGCGGTTCCGGCTCCGGCGCAGAAGTAGGCGCATGACCGCCCTGTTCCGGGCGCCCCCGCGAAAGCTGCTGGGGGCGCTGGCGACGATCTGCCTGGTCGTCGCCTTCGCCTTGCCGGCGTTCGCCGCGCCGACCTTCCCGAAACTCACCGGGCGGGTCGTCGACGACGCGAACATCCTGTCGCCGGCGACGGAACAGGCTCTGACCGAGAAGCTGAAGACCCTCGAGGACACGACCGGCCGCCAGCTGGTCGTGGCCACCCTGCCCTCGCTGCAGGGCTACGAGATCGAGGAATACGGCTACCAGCTCGGACGCGAGTGGGGGCTGGGAGCCAAGGACCGCGACGACGGCGCCCTGCTGATCGTCGCCCCCAACGAACGCAAGGTCCGCATCGAGGTCGGCTACGGCCTGGAGCCCGTGCTGACCGACGCCCTGTCCAGCGTCATCATCCAGAGCGCCATCCTGCCGAAGTTCCGCGACGGCGACATGGAAGGCGGCATCGTCGCCGGGACCGACGCCATCCTGCAGCAGCTCAGCCTGCCCGACGACCAGGCCAAGGCGGTCGTCGCCAAGGCGGCCGACCAGGGCCGCGAGGTCGACGGCGGCTCGCTGGCGCCGTTCGTGGTGCTGTTCATCGTCTTCATGGTCATCGCCAACATCATCGGCGCCTTCAGCCGCCGCCGACGTCGGCGCAGCGGCCTCGGCGACGTGCTGACCGGGGCCGTCCTGGGCTCGCTGCTGGGCGGCGGCCGGGACCACGACGACTGGGGCGGCGGCGGTTGGGGCGGCGGCGGCTGGTCGGGCGGCGGAGGCTTCTCCGGCGGCGGCGGATCATTCGGCGGCGGCGGCGCCTCGGGAGGCTGGTGAGATGGCGACGCACATGACCGAACAGGAACACGACCGGATCGCCGCCGCGGTAACCGCGGCCGAGGCAGACACCGCCGGCGAGATCTACTGCGTCCTGGCCCCGTCGGTCTCGGACTATCGAGAGACGCCGCTGGCCTGGGCGGCCGGCATGGCCTTGGTCCTCCCGGCCCTCGCCCTGCTGCTGGGCTTCCAGCCCCAGATGCTGACGACGCTGTTCGGCGGCTGGGAGGTTGGCCACGACGCCGCGACGGACCGGACCATCTTCATGGCCCTGGCCATCTATGTCGGGCTGCAGGCCGCGGTGTTCGTGATCACGGCCCTGATCGTCCGCATCCCTTCGGTGGCCTTCTTCCTGACGCCGGGCGGCCAGAAGGCCCGGCTCGTCCATCGGGCGGCGATGCAGCAGTTCCTCAGCCACGGCCTGCATGCCACGCGCGAGCGCACCGGCGTGCTGCTGTTCGCCTCGCTGGCCGAGCATCGGGCCGAGGTGATCGCCGACGAGGGCATCTACGCGGCGGCGCCCAAGGAGGTCTGGGAGGAGGTCGTCGCCCTGCTGATCGACGGCCTGAAGCGCCGGAAGGTCGCCGACGGCTTCGAGGCGGCAGTGAAGCGGTCAGGCGAGATTCTGGCCCAGTACGTGCCGCCCCGCCCCGACAACCCCAACGAGCTTCCCGACCGACTGGTGGTGCTGCCGGGCCCTGGTAGGGCATAAGCCGCCGCATGATCCGCTGGGAACACCTGGATACCGCCGCCGTCCCGGGCGGCGACGAACTGCGCCTGATGCGTCGGGGCCATGAGTATTCGATCATGGCCGGGTCGATCGAGCTGATGAACAGCCGCCTCAGCGGGTCCGAGGAAGCTCTGGCCACCCTCACCCAGGCGCGGCTCGCGGGACGCCTCCGGCCCCGGGTGCTGATCGGCGGGCTGGGCATGGGCTTCACCCTGCGCGCGGCGCTGGCGGCCTACGGCCCGGACGCCGAGCTGGTCGTGGCCGAGCTGGTTCCCGAGATCGTCGCCTGGGCGCGCGGTCCGCTGGTCGAGGTGTTCGGGACCTGCCTCGACGATCCCCGGACGCGGGTCGAGATCGGCGACGTGGCCGACCTGATCCGCTCCGGCGGCCCCTGGGACGCCATCCTGCTGGACGTCGACAACGGCCCAGGAGGCCTGACGCGAGCGGAGAACGACGGCCTCTACGGCCATGCCGGTCTGGCCGCCGCCAAGACCGCGTTGACGTCGGGCGGCCTGCTGGCGGTCTGGTCCTCGGTGCGCGACAACGGCTTCACGCGCCGCCTCGGGCAGGCCGGCTTCAAGGTCGAGGAGGTCGGCGTCCGCGCCCATCGCGGCCGCGGCGCCCGTCACGTGATCTGGATCGCGGCGAAACCCTGACCATCATCGTCATCCCGGACGGCCGCGGGCCGATCCGGGACCCAGCCAGGCCCCAAGGCCGGGTCCCGGCTCTCCGCTGCGCTGCGGCCGGGATGACAGGGTTGGAAGCATGGGTCACTGTCGCGCCATGACCGGCTCCGTCGACCCCACCCGCCCGCAGTTCGACGCCTTCAAGGCGCTGCCCCGCGACCGTCCCGTCAACATGCTGAACCTGGTCCGGCTGAGACCCGTCGCCGACTATCCGGCCGACCACCCGAACCACGGCAAGGGCATGAGCGGTCTGGACGCCTATCGCGCCTACGGTCGGGAGAGCGCGCCGATCTTCCAGCGGGTCGGCGGGCGGCAGATCTGGGCGGGCCGACCGGAGGTGGTGGTCACGGGCCCGCTGGACGAGCGCTGGGACATCGCCTTCATCGCCGAATACCCGACGGCCGGCGCCTTTCTGGAGATGGTCACCGACCCGGCGTACCGCGAGATCGTCAAGCACCGGACCGCGGGCGTCGAGGACAGCCGCCTGATCCGCATGGACCCGGTCGAACCGGGCGAAGGGTTCGGGGAGTAGCCATCACCGCCTTGCGTCCTTCGAGAGGCTCGCTCCTCAGGATGACGAATTCAGCAAACCAACCCCATTCGTCATGGTGAGGAGCGGACCCTCAGGTCCGCGTCTCGAACCACGCACAGCGCCCCCTACTCCGCCGCCATCGCCGTCGGCGCGGCCTGGGCGCCGCGGACCAGGCGTCCGGGCAGAGCGCCGGTCGGTTCGCCGTCGCGATAGGTGATCTGGCCGGCCACCACCGTCGCGACATAGCCGTCGGCGCGCTGAATCAGCCGACGCCCGCCCGAGGGCAGGTCGTAGGCCACGCTCGGCGCATGCAGAGTCAGGCCGTCGTAGTCGATGACGTTCAGATCCGCCCTCAGACCGACGGCGATCTGACCCCGGTCGAACAGGCCGACGGCGTGAGCCGTGTCGCGGGTCTGCATCCGCACGACCTCTTCCAGCGCCAGCTTCGGTCCCCGTGTGCGGTCGCGCGTCCAGTGGGTCAGGTTCGAGGTCGGAAAGCTGCCGTCGCAGATCATGCCCACATGCGCCCCGCCGTCGGACAGTCCGGGCACGGTGTCCCGATGACTGAGCATGGCGAAGCTGGGGTCCAGCGAGCCGTCGGCATAGTTCAGGAACGGATGGTAGAGCATGCCCCGGCCGCCGTTCGACAGCATGTGCTCCAGCGCCACCTCGTCCGGCGTCACGCCGCGGCGCTCGGCGATGGCCTTCACCGTCTTGTCGGCCGTCGGCTCGTAGTCGGGCTGCTCGCTCATCAGGAACATGTTGTCCCAGGCGCGCAGGGCGCTGCCGGCGAACGGACCGCGGGGATCAAGCTCCTCGCCGAGGAGACGGGTGCGGAAACCGGGTTCGGCCAGCTTCGCCGCGCGCTCGGCCAGCGACAGCGAGGCGATCGATCTATAGGTCTCGTGCTGGCTGAACGGGTTGAGGGTCAGCTCCAGCCCGAACAGCACGCCGACCGGACGGCCGCAGACCTGGGCCTTCATCGGCAGGCCGTCGTCGTTGGCCTGCTCCAACGCCCCGAGCAGAAGCCTGTAGCTTTCCGGTCCGCGCGGGCTTTGGGCCAAGGAGAAGCTCAGCGGCCGCCCGCTGGTCTCGACCAGCCGCCGGAACATGGCGAATTCCTCGGCCGGATCGATGAAGTCGGACACGAACTGCAGCACGCCCTTGCCGGCGGCCTTCAGTCCCTGGGCGATCCCGGCCAGCTCATCCTCGCCTGCGGTCAGGGTCGGGGTCGGCTGGCCTTCGCTGTCCCGGTGGTTCAGCGTCCGGGAGGTGGAGAAGCCCAGAGCGCCCGCCTCGACAGCCGCCCGGGCGATCTCGGCCATCTGGGCGATGTCCTCCGGCGTCGCCGGTTCACGCTGGGCGCCGCGCTCGCCCATGACGTAGACGCGCAGCGCCGCGTGCGGCAGCTGGGCGGCGATGTCGATGTCGAACCGTCGCCTGGCCAGGCTGTCGAGGTAGTCGGGAAAGGTCTCCCAGTTCCAGGGCAGGCCCTCGGTGAGCACCGGGAAGGGAATGTCCTCGACCCCCTCCATCAGCCGCACCAGCCGATCGTGGTCCTCCGGGCGGCAAGGGGCGAAGCCGACCCCGCAGTTGCCCATCACCGCCGTCGTCACCCCGTGCCAGGACGAGGGCTGCATGCGCTCGTCCCAGGTCGCCTGGCCGTCGTAATGGGTGTGGATGTCGACGAAGCCGGGCGTGACCAGCCTGCCGGCCGCATCGATCTCCTCGACGCCCGACGGCAGGTCCGGGCCGACGGCGACGATGCGGCCGTCCTTGACCCCGACGTCGGCGCGGTACGCCGGCCCGCCCGAGCCGTCCACCACCGCCCCGTTACGAATGACCAGGTCGAAGGCCCGCTCGCCCATGACGTCCATCCCTGCCGTTATCTTATCGTTGATCAGGATCGTCAGCCTGGTTGACGCACAGGTCAAGGCTGACGCGAGGTGAGGCTGCAGGAGTCAGGCCCACTATCGCGCCCGGAAGAAAATCTGCCTCGCCCGAACCAAACTCTACGGGTCAACTGGGAATTGATCCTAACGGGCTGTTCGGGGACTCCAGATGAAACGCCGCTCCATCCTTCTTCTCGCGCTTACAGCAGCGGTCATCGCCTCGCCGGCCGCGGCCCGGGCGCCGGCCAAGGAGATCCTGAACGTCTCCTACGATGTCTCGCGCGAGACCTTCGCCGACATCAATCCCGCCTTCGTCGCCCATTGGAAGAAGACCACCGGCCAGGACGTGAAGGTGAACCAGTCGCACGCCGGCTCGTCAGCCCAGGCGCGGGCGGTTCTGGAGGGCCTGCAGGCCGACGTCGTCACCTTCAACCAAGTCACCGACGTCCAGGCGCTGCGTGACAAGGGCCAGCTGATCCCGGCCGACTGGCGCGCGCGGCTGCCGAACCGCAGCTCGCCCTACTATTCCCTGCCCGCCTTCCTGGTGCGCGCCGGCAACCCGAAGGGGATCAAGACCTGGGACGACCTGGTGAAGCCGGGCGTGGGCATCGTGATCCCCAACCCCAAGACCTCCGGCAACGGCCGCTACAGCTACCTGGCCGCCTATGCCTATGCGCTGGACAAAACCAAGGACCCCGCCAAGGCCAAGGCGTTCGCCCAGAAGTTCCTGGCCAACGTCGTGGTGTTCGACACCGGCGGCCGGGCCGCCACCACCAGCTTCGTCGAGAAGGGCCAAGGCGACGTCCTGATCACTTTCGAGGCGGAGGCCCTGGGCACCGCCAAGGAAGTCGGGCCGAAGGTCCAGGTGGTCACCCCGCCGGTCAGCCTGCTGGCCGAGTTCCCGGTCACCGTCGTCGACAAGGTCGCCGACCAGCGTGACTCCCGCGCCCTGGCCGAGGGCTATCTGAAGTTCCTCTACACGCCGCCGGCCCAGACCATCCTGGCGCGGCACTATTATCGGGTCAGCGACCGGTCGGTGTCGGCCAAGTACCGCCAGCAGTTCAAGCCGACCCGCATCCTGACCGTCGAACAGGTGCTGGGCGGCTGGGAGAAGGTCGGCAAGGACCACCTGGCCAGCGGCGGCATCCTCGATCAGGTGTTCGTCCGGAAGTGAGTTCTCGCCGCCGTGGACGGGTGCTGCCCGGGTTCGGACTGAGCCTGGGCGTCACCCTCAGCTACCTTTCGCTGATCGTCCTGGCCCCGCTCGCCGCCCTTCTCTGGAAGGCCGGCGATGCGGGGCTCGCGACGTTGTGGGCAGGGATCAGCTCCGAGCGCGCCGTCGCCACCTACAGACTCACCCTCGGGACCGCCCTGGCGGCGACGGCCTTCAACGCGGTCGTCGGCTTCCTGCTGGCCTGGGTGCTGGCGCGATACCGGTTTCCGGGCCGCAGGCTGCTGGACGCCGTGGTCGACCTGCCGTTCGCCCTGCCGACGGCCGTCGCGGGCATCGCCCTGTCGGCCATCTTCGCCCCAACGGGCTGGGCCGGCGCCTTGCTGGAGCCGCTGGGGCTGAAGGTCGCCTACGCCCCGGCCGGCATCGCCGTGGCCATGGCCTTCACCAGCATCCCCTTCGTCGTCCGCAGCCTCCAGCCAGTGCTCGAGGACCTGGAGCCCGAGGTCGAGGAAGCCGCCTTCACCCTCGGCGCCGGCGATCTGGCGGTGTTCGCGCGGGTGATCTTTCCCGCCCTGCTGCCCGCCTTCCTGTCCGGCTGCGCCCTGGCCTTCTCGCGCGCGCTGGGCGAGTTCGGGGCGATCATCTTCATCGCCGGCAACATCCCGATGGAGACCGAGGTCACCACCCTGCTGACCTACATCCGGCTGGAGGAGTTCGACTATCCGGGCGCGGCGGGCCTGGCCGCAGCCATGCTGGCGCTGTCGTTCGTCACCCTGTTCGTCGTCAACGCCCTGCAGCTGTGGCGCATCCGGCGGGAGGGCCGCGCATGACCCCTCGAACCAGAGCCGGCGACGGCCCGGCCGCGCGCCGCGCCCTGCTCGCCCTGGCCGTCGGCCTGTCCGCCCTGCTGTTCGGCGCGCCGCTGGCCATGGTGCTGGGCCGGGCCCTGGCCATGGGCTGGGGCGTCTATGTCGAGAAGATCGCCGACCCCTTCACCCTGCACGCCATCTGGCTGACCGTGACCACCTCGCTGATCGTAGTCCCGATCAACATCGGCTTCGGCCTGGCCGCGGCCTGGGCGATCACCCGCCACCAGTTCCCGGGCAAGCGGCTGCTGACCACTCTGATCGAGCTGCCGGTGTCGGTCTCGCCGATCGTGGCCGGCGTGGCCTATCTGTTCCTGTACGGCTCGCTGGGCGTGCTCGGCCCGTTCCTGCAGGACCAGGGCTGGCGGATCATGTTCACCGTGCCGGCCATCTGGCTGGCCAGCCTGTTCGTCACCAGCCCCTATGTCGCGCGCGAGCTGATCACCCTGATGCGGTCCCAGGGCGCGGACGAGGAGGAGGCCGCCGTCTCGCTGGGCGCCGGCGGCTGGACCACCTTCCTGCGCGTGACCCTGCCGAAGATCCGCTGGGCGCTGTTCTACGGCGCGGTCCTCTGCAACGCCCGGGTCATGGGCGAGTTCGGGGCGGTGTCGGTGGTGTCGGGCAAGATCCGCGGCAAAACCGAGACCCTGCCGCTGCACATCGAGGTGCTGTTCAACGACTACAACGCCACCGGCGCGTTCGTCGCCGCCTCAATCCTGGCGCTGCTCGCCCTGGTCACCCTGGCGCTGAAGACCCTCGCGGAATGGCGGCTGGAGCGGGCCTCAGGTTGACGCGCGCGTGATCTTTTCCTTGCGACAGCCATCCCTTAGGGTGCGCCGCAACATTCGAACGGATGTTTGGATGTCAACAAGGGGAAGAACGCCATGCGCGACGCCGTCATCGTGTCCTACGCCCGCACCGGCCTCGCCAAGGCGAACCGGGGCGGTTTCAACAACACCCACGGGGCGGCGATGGCCGGCCATGTGATCCAGCACGCCGTCTCCCGCGCGGGCCTGGAAGGCGCCGAGGTCGAGGACGTCATCATCGGCTGTGGCGGCCCCGAAGGCGCCACCGGCATGAACGTCGCCCGCAACGCCGCCATCTGGGCCGGCCTGCCGGTGACCACCTCGGGCACCACCATCAACCGCTTCTGCTCGTCGGGCCTGCAGGCGATCGCCTCGGCCGCCCACTACGTGAAGAACGAAGGCGCCGACGTCGCCATCGGCGGCGGCGTGGAGTCGATCTCGCTGGTGCAGGGCGGCGGCCACATGAACCGCTTCCACATCACCGAAGAGAAGCTGCTGGGCGTCAAGCCGGCCCTCTGGATGGCGATGATCGACACCGCCGACATCGTGGCCAAGCGCTATGGCGTCAGCCGCGAGTACCAGGACGAGTACAGCCTGCGTTCGCAGCAGCGCATCGCCGCCGCCCAGGCCGCCGGCCTGTTCAAGGACGAGATCGTCCCGATGGCGACCAAGATGAAGGTCGTGAACAAGGAGACGAAGGAAGAGTCCTTCGTCGACTACGTGGTCGATCGCGACGAGTGCAACCGTCCCGACACCACCCTGGAAGGCCTGGCCTCGCTGCCGCCGGTCAAGGGTGAAGGCAACTTCGTCACCGCCGGCAACGCCAGCCAGCTGTCGGACGGCGCCGCCGCCGTGGTCGTCATGGAAGCCAAGGAAGCCGAGCGTCGCGGCCTGAAGCCGCTGGGCGCCTTCAAGGGCTTCGCGGTCGCCGGCTGCGAGCCGGACGAAATGGGCATCGGCCCGATCTACGCCGTGCCGCGCCTGCTGGCCCGCCATGGCCTGAAGGTCGACGACATCGACATCTGGGAGCTGAACGAGGCCTTCGCCTCGCAGTGCCTCTACAGCCGCGACACCCTGGGCATCGACCCGGAGAAGTACAACGTCAACGGCGGCTCGATCGCCATCGGCCACCCCTTCGGCATGACCGGCGCCCGCTGCACCGGCCACCTGCTGCAGGAAGGCCGTCGTCGCGGCGCCAAGCTGGGCGTGGTGACCATGTGCATCGGCGGCGGCATGGGCGCGGCGGGTCTCTTCGAGATCTACCAGTAAGCCTCTAGGCAGCTGAAAACAGAAGCGGCCGGTTCCTCGCGGGACCGGCCGTTTTTGCTGCTTAGGTCCTCCCCTCTGGGGGAGGTGGCTCGCCGAAGGCGAGACGGAGGGGGTTCCTCCGCACATCACCCCCTCAGTCGCCGCTTCGCG